>NZ_AXBV01000042.1:0-1429 GCF_000475255.1 Marinobacter sp. ES-1 | reverse complement strand
CGCACAGGATCAGGATGTCGTCCGCGTAGCGGACGATCCGGTGACCCCGAGCTTTCATGAACTGGTCGAAGGCGTCCAGATAGACGTTCGCAATCAGCGGGCTGATCACGCCGCCCTGCGGGCTTCCCAGCTCCGTTTCTTCAAGGTGGTACCCCACCATCACGCCGCTTTCCAGGAACTGGCGCAGCAGTGACAGGACACTGCCGTCCGTGATCCGTTGGCGGAACTGGCGGATGATCAGGTCATGGTTGAGCGTGTCGAAGCATTTCGACAGGTCCATGTCCACAACCCAGTCACGCCGGTAGCGGCGGATAAACAACTCCGCCTTGCCGATGGCGTGGTGACCACTGCGTCCCGGACGATACCCGTAACTCGACGGGTGGAAATCCGGCTCGAAGATCGGTTCGATAATACGGCGCAGCGCCTGTTGCACAACCCGGTCCCGAACCGTCGGAATGCCCAGCAGACGCTCACCGCCGTCATCCTTGGCGATGGCTACGCGTCTGACTGGTTGCGCCCGATAGCGCTTTTCCTTCAGCTCGAGCAACAGGCACGACAGCTCCACCTCCAGATTCGCCTCAAACGCACTCAGGCTCTGCCCATCGATTCCGGCCGCGCCCTTGTTGCGTTTGATGTGTCTGAAGGCTTCATACAGGCGCTGTTTTGACAGCAATTGCCCGTACAGACTGTAGTATTTCCTCATGCCTGCTCATCTCTGTGGTGACGGCTTCGAGGATCGGTCTGGCTGCCGGTCTGTTTCAGGCGATCCGTCCGGGTACTAGCGCTCTGGCAATCTGCCGCCACGGTATCGCTCTACTCCCTTGTTCGGAGAACACCAGAGCCACTGCGTTCCCGCAGCACCCCGATGCACGTCCCTGCCCCGTCGGGCAGCTTGTGAACGCAGCGTCCACCTGTTCGCTCGTCGTCCGTCACTCTCGTTAATGACTTCCGCCCTTCGCATCCGACCAGAGCTTTTGACCCTGACCGGTCCGCTGAACCTCCGCCAGCGGTCGTTCCGGTTTTGTCCTCCACGCTGTTACCAGGCTTCTCAGGCCGGAACTTCCTCACTACTACGGCTTCATCTGCCACCTCGCACCGACTGCGGCCTCGGCTTTCACCTTGCGCCACAGCCTCCGGCATCGCCGGATTCGGTGTCAGGCTTCCCCGGTTACTGCACCGGCTCCCTGTTAACGATGCCACCCTCAAGCACAGCCCAGGTCTGACTGAGTATCGGGCTTCGCGTTATTTTGCACGCTGACCCACCTGGACTGCCGAAGCAGGTTCACTTGCGTTGTGTACCGTTAACTTCCTATGGCTTCCTTCAGACCCCACCGTTGGCCAGTGACGCCCTTGCCAGTCGGATTGTCTTCCCCTCAGTCGGGGTGACGCCATCTTCTTTCAGATGGCCGGGTTTGCCGGCTTCGCCGGG
>NZ_AXBV01000041.1:0-138126 GCF_000475255.1 Marinobacter sp. ES-1 | reverse complement strand
CGCCATGCCTGGCGCACCAACAAAAAAGCCCCGCACTTGCGGGGCTTTTCAGATGTCACTCGAGCAGATTAACGGGCGCGGTATACGATGCGGCCCTTGCTCAGGTCATAGGGAGTCAGCTCAACCTTGACCTTGTCTCCGGTCAGGATGCGGATGTAGTTCTTGCGCATTTTTCCTGAGATGTGGGCAGTCACAACGTGGCCGTTGGACAGCTCAACGCGGAACATGGTGTTGGGAAGGGTGTCGATAATAACGCCTTCCATTTCAATGACATCTGATTTCGCCATTCAGTAGAAACCTCGTTCGGAATGCTTTTCGGTGATTTTAAATTGCGCAATTCTGCCTGAATTCTTGCCGTTTGGCAAAAGTCAGTCTGATTGCAGTTCTCGCCAGTGCCCGTCGCGTAGCGCTTCGATGGGTTTGAAACGGGTTTTGTAGTTCATTTTACGGCACTCCCGGATCCAGTAACCCAGGTACAGATGGGGCAGGCCGCGGCGCCGGGCTTCTTCAATCTGCCAGAGCACGGCAAAGGTGCCCAGGCTCCGGTCTTCCAGCTCCGGAGCAAAAATGGTGTAGATGGCGGACAAGCCGTCATCCAGCAGGTCGACCGCCGCCAGGCCGGCCAGTTCGTCTCCCAGGGAAATTTCCAGGAACCAGGAGTCGGTGGCGCCGTCTACCAGGAACGATGTGAACTGCTCCCTGGAGGGAGGGTACATATCGCCATCGCGGTGGCGCTCTTCAATGTAGTGGGCGTACAGCCGGTAATAACGCTCGCTGAACGCGGCGGGCACCAGGCGGCACGACAAGTCTTCATTCTTACGCAAGACACGGCGCTGGTTACGGTCCGGCTGGAACTGATCTACCTTCAGGCGTACCGGCACGCAGGCATTGCAATGTTCACAATGGGGGCGGTAATAGTGGGAGCCACTGCGCCGGAACCCCAGCGCAGTCAGTTGGCTGTAGAGTTTCTTGTCGACGTTGGCCCTTGGGTCCACAAACATGGTGGTGGCTTCGCGATCCGGCAGGTAGCTGCAGTCGTGGGGCGGCGTTGCGAAGAAGACCAGCGTTCTGAGATTGCTCATTCATTCCTCCGGCCCGGGCCAGCGCCAGTTGAAGGCCCAGTCTTCCTTTTCCGGTTTTTGATCCACGTACTTCCCGAGTATAGATAAAAACTCGTCCCTGGGAATAGTTCGCGCTCCCATGCTGAGCAGATGGTCGCTCTCGACCTGGCAATCCATCAGTCTGTAGCCCCATTGTGCCAGCTGACCGGCCAGGTGCACCATCAAAACCTTGGAAGCATTGGTTTCCAGGGAAAACATGGATTCACCGAAGAAGCAGCGCCCCAGGGCAATGCCGTACATGCCCCCGGCCAGCTCGCCGTTGCGGTTCCAGACTTCGATGGAGTGTGCGGTGCCGTGCCGGTGCAGGTCGGTATAGGCCTGGATCATGTCGTCGGTAATCCAGGTGCCTTCTGCGCGGGTGGTGGCACACAACCGGATGATGCGGCTGAAGCATCGGTCTGCGGTAACCTCGAACCGGTGCTGGTTCAGGGTGCGGCGCAGGCTGCGGGACACGTGGACTTCGTCCGGAAACAGGACGCAACGGGGATTTGGGGACCACCAGAGAATGGGCTGGTCGTCGCTGAACCAGGGGAAGATGCCGTTCCGGTAAGCCAGCAGGAGCCGGCCCCGGGACAGGTCGCCACCCACGGCGAGAAGACCGTCCGGATCGTCCAGTGCTTCGTCGGCCGGAGGGAACCAGAGTTCCTCCGGTTCCAGCCAGGGTAGAGAGGTCATTCAGTGTCGGCCGTTTTAGTCCTGCTGGTCCAGGAATTTCTCGGCATCCAGGGCGGCCATGCAGCCGAAACCGGCGGAGGTAACAGCCTGGCGGTAAACGTGGTCGGCTACGTCGCCGGCGGCGAATACGCCTGGAATGCTGGTCTGGGTGGCCATGCCGTTCAGGCCGGACTGGATACGCAGATAGCCGTTGTCCATGTCGAGCTGGCCTTCGAACAGGCTGGTGTTCGGCTTGTGGCCGATGGCGATGAATACGCCGGCCAGGTCGATGTCCCGGGTGCTGCCGTCTTCGGTGCTCTTGATGCGCATGCCGGTTACACCGGTGCCGTCGCCCAGTACTTCATCCAGGGTGTGGTTCCAGACGATCTTCACGTTGCCGTTCTCGGCCTTTTCGAACAGCTTGTCCTGCAGGATCTTCTCGGAGCGCAGCTTGTCACGGCGGTGCACCAGAGTCACTTCATCGGCAATGTTGGACAGGTACAGGGCTTCTTCAACGGCAGTGTTGCCACCACCGATCACAGCGACTTTCTGCTTGCGGTAGAAAAAACCGTCGCAGGTAGCGCAGGCTGATACGCCCTGGCCCTTGAACTTCTCTTCGGATTCCAGGCCCAGGTACATGGCCGAGGCGCCGGTGGCGATGATCAGGGCGTCGCAGGTGTACTCGCCGCTGTCGCCCTTGAGGCGGAACGGGCGGTTCTGCAGGTCGGCTTCGTTGATGGTGTCGTACACGATGCGGGTTTCGAAACGCTCGGCATGCTTCTGCATGCGCTGCATCAGTTCAGGGCCCTGAACGCCGTCGTTGTCGCCCGGCCAGTTGTCCACGTCTGTGGTGGTGGTGAGCTGTCCACCCACTTCAATGCCGGTAATCAGGGTCGGGTTCAGGTTGGCGCGGGCGGCATAGACTGCTGCGGTGTAACCTGCGGGGCCGGAACCAAGAATGATCAGTCGGGAGTGCTGTGTTTCGCTCATGGGAATCTCGCTGGTATGTGATATGTAATCTGGATGTATGAGGCCGGAGCCGGATTATTCAAGTACCGAGACCGTGGTCAGCAGCTGTCGTACCCGCTCCTTGCTCTTACCGGATTCGCCCTGCTCAAGCCGGTGCTCGGCCACGGAGGGGAACACTGCCTGGACGTCGTCTGGCAGCACGTGGTCACGCCCCGCCATCAGGGCCCAGGCCTTGGCGGCCCTCAACAGCCCGAGGCCGGCTCGCGGCGACAGGCCGTAGACCAGGCCTGGCATGCGCCGGCTTTGTTCAAGCAGTCGCTGCAGATAGTCCAGCAGGGCAGGGCTGGCGCTCACTTTTTCAACAGCGGCCTGAGCCGCTTCCAGTTCAGGTTGGGGCAGTATGGCCTGCAGCCGCCCGGTGATGGCCCGGCGGTCTTCGCCTTCCAGTAGCTCCCGCTCGGCTTTCGGGTCCGGATAGCCCAGCTGCAGGCGCATCAGAAAACGGTCGAGCTGGGATTCTGGCAGCGGAAAGGTGCCGCCCTGTTCAATGGGGTTCTGGGTGGCAATCACAAAGAACGGAGAGGGCAGTGGCCGGGTTTCGCCTTCAATGGATACCTGGCGCTCTTCCATGGCTTCCAGCAGCGCACTCTGGGTGCGGGGCGAGGCCCGGTTGATTTCGTCTGCCAGTACCACCTGGGCAAAGATCGGGCCCGGGTGAAACACCAGGCTGCCGGCCTCACGGTCGTACATGGAGTAACCCAGAACATCCGCGGGGAGCAGGTCGTTGGTGAACTGGATGCGCTGATAGCTCAGCCCCATGATCTTAGCCAGCGCATGGGACAGTGTGGTCTTGCCCATGCCCGGAATGTCTTCGATCAGCAGGTGGCCGCGGGCCAGCAGGCCACACAGGGCCAGGCGGATCTGGTTGTCCTTGCCCAGCAGAATCTTGTTGAGCTCGGCAACCACGCTGTCCATTTTCTGTTTCATGCAGGCCTCAGTCCCGTACCCGTTTGAGAATGTCGTCGTAGGCATCAATGCGCCGATCCCGAAGATACGGCCAGATACGCCTGACGGATTCAGTCCGGTCGCGGTCCAGCGTGGCGGTCAGAATACATTCGCTTTCATCGTCGGCCCGGGCCAGGAATTCGCCCTGGGGCCCGCAGATAAAGCTGTTGCCCCAGAAGCGGATGCCGTCGCCCTGGCCGGACGGGTCGGGTTCAGTGCCCACACGGTTGGGGGCAATCACCGGCAGGTTGTTAGCCACCGCGTGGCCCCGCTGAACAGTTACCCAGGCTTCCAGCTGGCGGGCCTGTTCGTCGGCTTCGTCGGTAATGTCCCAGCCGATGGCCGTGGGATAGATCAGGATTTCCGCGCCGGCCAGCGCCATCAGGCGGGCGGCTTCCGGGTACCACTGGTCCCAGCACACCAATACCCCGAGCTTTCCGACGGAGGTATTGATCGGGGTAAAGCCGCTGTCGCCATTGTTGAAGCGGGCGTCGCCCGGGGTGAAATAGAACTTTTCGTAGAAGCCCGGGTCGTCCGGGATGTGCATTTTCCGGTAGATCCCGGCCAGGCTGCCGTCGGTATCAAACACCACCGAGGTGTTGTGATACACCCCGTTCATCCGGCGCTCGAAGATAGAGCCTACCAGCACAATGCCCAGCTCCCTGGCCAGTTCCGACAGGCGGTTGCTGGTGGGGCCGGGAATGGGTTCGGCGAGTTCGAAAACGGCGGTGTCTTCGGTCTGGCAAAAATACAGGGTGGCGTGCAGCTCCTGCAGTACCACCAGTTGCGCACCCCCGGTGGCGGCTTCCCTCACCAGTTTTTCGGAGGTTGCCAGGCTGGCGGCTTTGTCGTTACTGCACTTTTGCTGGATAGCAGCGATTTTCAGCTGGGTCATAGGGAAACGACTCCGGCAGGAATCTGCATGGTGACACAGTGCAGGCTGCCATGCTGGTGGATCAGTGGGCGGCAGTTAACGGGAATGATTTCCCGCTCCGGGAAGATCTCACCCATGATGCGGATGGCTTCCGGATCTTGCGGCACATCGTAGACCGGCAAAAGAACTGCATCGTTGATAATCAGGAAGTTGGCATAGGTGGCCGGCAGGCGCTCGCTCTCTTCGTCATAGATGGCATCGGGCCAGGGCAGTGCAGTCAGCTTGTAGGGGCTGCCATCCTGCTGGCGGAACTCCTGCAGTTCCTCTTCCATGGCGGCCAGGGCGCTGTAGTGTTCGTCTGCCACATCCGGACAGGTGACATAACAGATGTGGTCCGGGGCGCAGAAGCGGGCGAGGGTGTCGATGTGGCTGTCGGTGTCGTCGCCGGCCAGGTAGCCGTGGTTCAGCCACAATATGCGGTCTGCGCCCAGTAACTCGGAGAGCCGATGTTCGATGTCTGAGCGATCAAGGTCCGGGTTGCGGGTGGGGGTCAGCAGGCATTCGCTGGTGGCCAGGATGGTGCCCTGGCCGTCAGACTCAATGGAGCCGCCTTCCAGGACAAAATCCACCGCTTGCATCGGTGTCTTGCCGAATACGCCTGCATTGGCCAGGTGTCGGTTGAGGGCGTTGTCTTTCTCCCAGGGGAATTTGCCGCCCCAAGCGTTGAAGCTGAAATCCAGAAGCGTGGCGCTGTCAGCATCGGTAACGGTAATGGGGCCGTGGTCCCGTGCCCAGGTGTCATTGGCCGGGGCCGGTACGGCCACAACGCGGCCGGGGAGATGGTTGTCTTCAGCGTACTGGTTCAGTTCCTGCCCCAGCTTTTGCAGCCCGGCCACAAACTCGCAACTGATTACCAAATGTTCAAAGCGCAGTACCGCTTTGGCGATGTCGAGGAAGACCTGTTCTGCATCTGCCATCATCCGGGCCCAGTCGGTTCCGGGGTGAGGCCAGGTCAACATTACTGCGCTCTGGGGAGCCCATTCCGCAGGCAACACTCGTCTGGAAGTCACTGTTATCTGCCACCTTGGTTCGCAAAAAGCAGTCATTCTATCTGACCGCTAAGGCAACGTCAGGACATGGGCAATGAAAAACCGGTGTATTGCCCCCGGCCGGTTATTTGCGGCGCTTCATGACCGCATGGATAACCCGGTCGTGTTCCAGGTACACCACGAAGTCCTGGTAGTGCCACTGGGTAATCGGTGGCTGGCCAACCGGGCCCCGAATCTCCATAGGGGCACCCCAGCGACTTTGCACGGAACCCCCGGTCATGCCGTTGGCCGGCATTTTGACAAGGCTCCGGTCGGCCTGGCTGCCAACCGGGACGGTCAGTTGTTCTGCGTGGGCCTGGGGCAGGGCTGCAACCGCCACTGCTGCGGCCATGGTAAAGGCAGCGACCAGGTTCCGTTTGTTGTTCATAGATGGCTCTCCACTGATGCCGGAATGCTGTGGTGTGTCCACGGAATGTGTATAAAACGTAATATCCCGAAAATATTAGCAAAAGTCAGTATATTTTCGAGAGTTTATCCGGTTTGCCCCCGTGTTTTCAGTCATTGGATCACATCGGGGGCAAATTTGCGGGCAGGCTGCCGGCCATGGTGCGGCGGGTGGTGCGGTTGCAACGCATTTTGATCCAAGGCGATAATGCGCGCCGGCATCTACCCCTCTGAAAGTGGCGACAGGCACCTCCTAATGTTCAGACCCTTATCGTTTTATATAGGCCTGCGATACACGGCCGCCAAACGGCGCAATCACTTTATTTCCTTTATTTCCCTGACCTCCATGATCGGCCTTATGCTGGGTGTGGCGGTGCTGATTATTGTGTTGTCGGTGATGAACGGCTTCGACCGGGAGCTCAAGCAGAGAATTCTCGGCATGGTGCCCCACGCGACCATTCAGGGCGCCAATGGCCCGCTGGAAGACTGGCAGCAGGTTGACCAGTTGGTGCAGGAACACCCCAGGGTGCTGGCGGCTGCGCCGTTTATCCAGGGGCAGGGCATGGTGACCGGTGGCGGCAATGTGCGCGGGGTGATGCTCAGCGGTGTTCTGCCGGAAGAAGAAGCCTCGGTTTCGATTATCGAGAACCACTTTATTGAAGGTGGGCTGGACGATCTCAAGTCCGGTGAATTCGGCATCATTATCGGCCGGTTGATGGCAAACAGCCTGCGGTTGGCGATTGGCGATAAGCTGACGGTGGTGTTGCCGGAAGCGTCGGTGACTCCGGCCGGTGTGTTGCCCAGGCTCAAACGCTTCACCGTGAAGGGTATTTTCAGTGTCGGCGCAGAACTCGATGGCAACTACGCCCTGATCCACATGGACGATGCTGCGCGACTGATGCGCACCGGTGGCAAGGCGGAAGGTGTGCGCTTGCTGGTGGATGATCTGTTTGCCGCGCCCCGGGTGGTTAACCAGGTGGCCCAGGAGCTGGGTGGCCGCTATTACGTATCCGACTGGACCCGCACCCACGGCAACCTGTTCCAGGCTATCCGCATGGAAAAAACCATGATCGGCTTGTTGCTGATGTTCATTGTGGCGGTGGCTGCCTTCAATATTGTGTCCACCCTGGTGATGGTGGTAACGGATAAAACGGCCGACATCGCCATTCTGCGCACCATGGGGGCCACTCCGGGCCGGATCATGCGCATTTTCATTATCCAGGGGGCGGTAATCGGCGTGTTCGGTACGCTGGTCGGCACCACCCTGGGCGTGCTGGGCGCACTCAACATCAGCGGCATTATTGCCTGGCTGGAAAGCGCCATGGGGCACCAGTTCCTGAGTGCGGATGTGTACTTCATCAGCTATCTGCCATCGCAGTTGCAGTGGCAGGATGTGTTTCTTATCAGCGGTGCCGGCCTTGCCATGAGCCTGCTGGCAACGATTTACCCGGCCTGGCGTGCATCGCGGGTCGAACCGGCGGAGGCTTTGCGCTATGAGTGATGTCACAGCGAACGAGGCAGGCAAGCCTCTGGTGATCGACTGCCGGCAGGTAACCCGAACCTACAGTGAGGGCCCGGAGAAGCTCACGATTTTCTCTGACATCTCGCTGGAGGTGACGCCCGGAGAAACCGTTGCCATTGTCGGTAGCAGTGGCGCTGGCAAGACCACCTTGCTGAACCTGCTGGGTGGGCTGGACAAGCCTTCGTCCGGCCAGATCGAGATTTGTGGCCAGAACATTCACAAACTCTCGGAAGCCGGCCGGGCCCGCTTCCGTAATCGCCATCTGGGGTTTGTGTATCAGTTTCATCACCTGTTACCGGAATTCTCCGCACTGGAGAATGTGATGCTGCCCTGTGTGTTGGGTGGCTTGTCGCCGGCCCAGGCCCTTCCGAAAGCCGAAGCGCTTCTGGGGCGTGTGGGCCTGGCTGAGCGGCTTCGTCATAAGCCGGGTGAACTGTCAGGCGGAGAGCGCCAGCGCGTGGCCATTGCCCGTGCCCTGGTGAACGAGCCGGATTGCGTGTTGATGGACGAGCCTACCGGTAACCTGGACCAGCACACCGGTGAGGGGGTTCGGGCTTTGATCGAGGAGCTGCGTGATCAGTCCGGCATCGCGTTCATCATGGTGACACACGATATGACCATGGCCCGGAGTCTGGGGCGGGTGTTGCGCCTGGAACAGGGCCGGCTGGTTCAGGAAGTCTGATTGCCGGGCGCGCGGTCAGCGCGCCTGGCTGTGCGTCTCTGGCGCCAGTCGGTGCGGATTTTTCGCCGCCACAGGTACTGGATGCCCAGATAGGCGAGGCAGGCACAGAGGGTGGCGATGATCAGTGATCCCAGATACAGCGGAATGCCGATGTCCACCAGGCGGTGGCTGATCCAGTGCCAGGTAAGTTCGAATTCAAAGTCGAGCACCGGGCGATCCAGCAGCCAGGCCCCGAGTTTGTAGTTGAAATAGAACATGGGCGGCATGGTCAGCGGGTTGCTGATCCACACCAGTGCCACTGACAGCGGCAGGTTGGCGTTGATCCAGATGGCACAGAAGGCCGCGGCCAGCATCTGGAAGGGCATAGGAATAAAGCAGAACCAAACGCCGACCAGGAACGCCCGTGCTACGCAATGCCGGTTGATGTGCCACAGGTTGGGTTCATGGAGGATATCGCCCAGAAAGTGCAGCGAACGCATGGCGCGCACTCTCTCGGGGCTGGGCAAATACCGTTTCATGAACTTCTTCGGCATTGGAAGTTCGGCCTGTTGCGTTGCAGTGAAACACCACTGACAAACGGAAATTGTCAGCTTTTACCAGAGGAGGACAGGGAGTGTCCGGGCAAGTTCATAACGGCTGTGAGCGCATAAAACCGGCGCTGGCCGCATCCTGCATGGTCGCCTTCTCTAGCGGCGTTATCTTACTGTATTGGCTGACAGTCTTACCACCTTATACATGGTTGTTTGTGCTTACCTTCATGGTTGGTGCCGCCGCGTTTTGGGGGCGGGGCAGCCGGTTCTCCAGTCTCTGTTTATTGCTCTGTTTCGGGTTGCTGGGCTTGCTCTGGGCCACCTGGCACGCCGATGGGCGCCTGGCGGAGCGGTTGCCCCAGGGGCTTGAGGGCGAGCAGGTGACAGTCTCCGGTCATCTGTGCAGCCTTCCTCAACCGGGCAGCTTTGGCAGTCTCCGTTTCAATTTCTGTGTCGAGCGCTGGCACGAACCTGCGACATTGCCCGAAGGCACCCGCTTGCCGGAAACCCTGCGGCTGGCCTGGTACGGGCGTGACGGTAAAGACCTGCCTGATCACCGGCTGCGCCTGGAAGTTGTCCTCAAGCGCCCCCACGGCAACCTGAACCAGTCCGGCTTTCGCTACGAGGACTGGCTGTTCCGGAACGGCTTCCGGGCCACGGGCAGCGTCAAAAGTGTTGCCCCGGAGCCCGGGCTTGCCTGTGGCTGGCACTGCGAATACCGGGCCTGGCACCAGTCGGTGGCGGCTGTGGTGGAAGACTGGTTTGGTGAGGCAGAACAGTTTCCCCTGATTGCATCACTGCTGATCGGTAACCGCGGGCATCTGGAAAACGCCCATTGGGAGACCCTGAAAGCCACCGGCACCATTCACCTGGTGGCTATTTCCGGCCTGCATCTGGGTTTGGTGGCGGTAGCCGTGGGGTTGCTCGGGCGCCGGCTGTTGTTGCTGGTGCCATCCGGGTGGGTGTCCGTTCATCAAGGCCGGGTGGCGGTGTTTGCGTTGGTGATGCTGTGCAGCCTGGCCTATGCCCTGCTGGCGGGGTTTACGGTACCTACCCGCCGGGCCCTGATCATGGTGGTTGTGGGTGGCGGGTATCTGTTGATGGCCCGGGAAGCCAGTGCCTGGCAACCCTTTGTGGCGGCGCTGTTCCTGGTGTTGCTGCTGGATCCATTTGCGCCGCTGGATCAGGGCTTCTGGCTTTCCTTTGGTGCGGTGGCGGTGTTGTTGCTGGTGTTTGCCGGCAGGGTGTCGGCTCCGGGCTGGCTGAAAGGCCTGGTGCTCGCGCAATTTGCGGTGTTCGCCGGTTTGTGGCCGGTTCTGTCGCACTTCGGCCTGGGCCAGCCGGTGGCTGGATTGCTGGCCAACCTGTTGGCCATTCCCTGGGTGTCCCTGGTGGTGATGCCGGTGTTGTTTGTGGGTGCATTGCTGTCGGTGCTGTCCGGCGGCGGGTTGTCGGGCTTCGCGATGGTGCTGATGGACGGAGCACTGGCGTTGCTCTGGGGCTGGCTTGAGTGGGTCCAGGTGCTGGACTGGCCTGTGCCCGGAGGAGGCAAGGTTGCGCAATCCGGCTTGCTGGCGCTGGTGGTGGTTGTCATGATTCGGCTGCCGATGCCCGGGTTCCGGCCCGCGGCATTCGCTGCCATCGCCTTATGGAGTCTTGCGGCGCTGTACCATCGCGACCCGGTGAACTCGTCAGTGGCGGTTCCGGAAATTCGCATCCTGGATGTGGGGCAGGGGCTGTCAGTTCTGATCCGGGTGGATGACAAGGTTCTGCTCTATGACACCGGCCCGGAGGTGAAAGGCGTGTTTTCTGCGGCCGATTCGGTGTTGATACCGGAGCTGAGCGCCCGGGGTATCCGGCGGATAGACCACCTTGTGCTGAGCCATGCCGATAACGACCATTCCGGCGGCTTGCCTGTGTTGCTCGATACCTTCGATGTGGTGCGGATATCCAGCGGTGAAGCCGGGGAGTTATCCGGGAGTTTGGACGGCCTGCGCCTTGTGCGTGACTGCCCGGCAGTCGCTGAGCACTGGGGAGGTCTTGAGCTGGCATTCTGGCAAGCGCCGGATGCAAGGGCGGGTAACGATGCATCCTGTGTGCTCCGGGTAAGCCATGGGCTGTCCGATACCGAGATCTGGCTGACCGGTGATATCAGCGACGGGGTAGAAGCCCGGATGCTGGCGGACCCGGAGCTGGACTGGTTCAACCGGCAGCCGGCCCACCGCCTGGTACTGGCACCCCACCATGGCAGCAAAACCTCGTCGTCAGAAAGCTGGGTTGAGACTCTGCGGCCCGACCAGGTCATCTACACCGCCGGATATCGCCATCGTTTCGGACACCCCCATCCGGAGGTGACGGCCCGCTATCGCCAGGCCGGAGCCCGGGCGTTGAATACAGCCTGTTCCGGTCAGATTGCCATTACCTTGCCGGCGACAGGCCCGGAAATCGAAGAAATCCGCCATTCCGCACCCTTCTGGGTAGCCGCTCCGGGCCTGGCCCGTGACCAATGTAATATACCGTGACATTCCGGGTGTGGCCTGCACCGGCAGCTATGCTAAAGTAGCGCGGCTTGTAATTAATCAGGGAGATCAAGCGTGTTCGAGCTGTTGAAAGCCGGTGGCATCCTGATGGTGCCTATTGTTGCCTGTTCCATTCTGGCCCTTGCCATCGTTCTGGAGCGATTCTGGTCTTTGCGTGCTTCCCGCGTAGCGCCGCCGCAATCGATCAATGAGCTCTGGCGCTGGATCAAGAAAAAAGAGCTTAACGGTCGCAAGCTCAAAGCCTTGCAGGGCTCCTCTCCGCTGGGCCGGGTTCTGGCCGGTGGTCTGATCAATGCCAAGCATGGCCGTGAGGTCATGAAAGAAAGCATCGAACACGAAGCCAGCCAGGTTATCCACGAGCTGGAACGGTTCCTGAACCCGCTGGGAACCATTGCTACCATTACCCCGCTGCTGGGTCTGTTGGGGACGGTTATCGGTATGATCAAGGTATTCGCCGAGATCCAGCTGGCCGGTGTCGGTAACGCAGGCAACCTCGCAGGCGGTATTTCCGAAGCCCTGATCACCACGGCTGCAGGCCTGAGCGTTGCTATTCCGGCACTGATCTGCCATCGCTATTTTATCCGCCGCGTTGACGAGCTGGTGGTTAACATGGAACAGGAAGCCATAAAGCTGGTGGAAGTGGTTCATGGTGACCGTGAAATCGACGTGGAAGGAGCCTGAACACAGTGAAGTTCAAGCGCCAACGAAGCCAGGAAGTCGGGGTAGACCTGACGCCACTGATCGACGTGGTGTTTCTGCTGCTGATTTTCTTTATGGTATCCACCACCTTTACCCGGGAAAGCCACCTGGAAGTGGAATTGCCGCAAGCCAGTGGTGATCCGGCAACGCCGTCTGAAGTGCGCCAGATTGACGTGGTGATCAATGCCGAAGGCCAGTACATCCTGAATGACAGGACACTGGTGAACAACCGGCGCGAGACCCTGGAGCGGGGTGTCAGGGAACTGGCTGAGGGAGATAGCAACCTGCCGTTTATCATCACGGCAGATGCCCGTACTCCCCACGAATTTGTTGTGCGCGCCATGGATGTGGCCGGTCGCCTGGGGTTTGCGAAACTGAGCATAACCACAGAGCGGGAGGCTGACAGCCAGTGATCGATGTAAGGCCGGAACCGCTCAAAGCTCCGCCGGTTGGAAGCTGGACAACCTACAAGCGCCTGCTCACCTACGTAAAACCTTTCTGGCTGGCCTTTTCGCTGGCGGTGCTGGGCAACATTATCTACGCGGCGGCGTCTACCGGTATGGCGGCAGCCATGGAGTATGTGATCACCGCCATCGAAAACCCCACCGACCAGAACCGGATGCTCCTGACCGGCCTGATCGTTGGTGTGTTTGCCCTGCGCGGCCTGGGTACCTTCTTCAGTCAGTATTTCATCAGCTATGTGGGCCGTAATGTCATCAACGCCCTGCGTAACGATGTCTTTGGCCGGCTGATGACCCTGCCATCCCGTTACTTCGACGACAACGCCGCCGGCCGGCTGGTGTCCAAGCTGACGTTCAACGTGGAGCAGGTGGCGGAAGCGGCTACCAATGCCATCACCATTACCCTGCGCGAAGGCCTGACCATTGTCGGCTTGCTGGGCTTCATGCTGTATACCAACTGGAAACTGACCCTGGTGTTCCTCACCGTGGGGCCGGTGATCGGATTCGTGGTCAGCTATGCCAGTAAACGCTTCCGCCGGATCAGCAAGCGCATTCAGGGCTCCATGGGCGATATTACCCACGTGGCCTCGGAATCCATCACCGGTTACCGGGTGGTACGTACCTTTGGTGGCGAAGACTACGAGCGGGAGCGTTTCCGTGATGTCAGCGAGCGCAACCTGAAACAGAGCCTGAAAATGGCTTCTACCCAGGCCATCAGTGTGCCGGTGATCCAGGTGCTGGTGGCGGTTGCCATTGCGGCCCTGGTCTGGACCATGCTGGCCCCGGAAATTCGCGGTGAAATGACCACCGGACAACTGGTTGCTTTTATCACTGCAGCAACCACCATGGCGAAGCCGATCCGCCAGGTAACTTCGGTGCACGCCAAGATCCAGAAGGGTGTGGCCGCCGCCTACGACGTGTTCGAAACCATGGACGAACAGCCGGAAGAAGACCGTGGCGGATTCGCGCCGGAGCGGGTGGAAGGCCGTATCGAGTTTGACCAGGTATCTTTCCGCTACCGCGACCAGCTGGATAACGTACTGGAAGGCATTTCCCTGAGCATTCCGGCGGGCCAGAGCGTTGCCCTGGTCGGGCGCTCCGGCAGTGGCAAGTCCACACTGGTGAGTTTGTTGCCCCGGTTCTACGAGTTCACCGGCGGTGATATCCGCATCGACGACCATTCCCTGAAAGAATTCTCCCTGCAGGCGCTGCGTTCGCAGATTGCCCTGGTTAACCAGAACGTGGTGCTGTTCAACGACACCATTGCCGCCAACATTGCCTATGGCGCGTTGCGGGATTGCAGCCGTGAGGAGATTCGGGAAGCAGCGGCCAAGGCCCATGCCCTGGAGTTTATCGACCGCATGCCGGAAGGGCTGGATACCATGATCGGCGATAACGGTGTGATGTTGTCGGGTGGTCAGCGACAGCGGCTGGCCATTGCCCGGGCGCTGCTGAAGAACGCGCCGATCCTGATTCTGGATGAGGCCACTTCGGCGCTGGATACAGAGTCTGAGCGGCATATCCAGGAAGCGCTGGAAACGGTCATGGAAGGGCGGACAACGCTGGTGATTGCGCACCGCCTTTCCACTATCGAGAAAGCCGACCGGATCCTGGTGATGGACAAGGGCCACATTGTTGAATCCGGTAACCACGATGAACTGCTGGCGGCCGATGGCGCCTATGCCCAGCTGCACCAGATTCAGTTCAGCGAGCAGGCATGAGTACCAGCCTGGTCGATCGGCTTTGGTACGGGCGGGGCAGGCCACTGGCCCTGCTGGCGCCACTGGCCTGGCTGTACCGGGCGGTGTCGGAATCCCGGCGCCGGAAGGCCTGGCAGGCCCGTAACGAATCCCTCCCGGTACCCGTGGTGGTGGTGGGTAACATCACCGCCGGTGGCACCGGCAAGTCGCCCCTGACCGCCCGGCTGGTGCAGCGCATGAAGCAGGAAGGCTGGAAACCGGTCATTCTGAGCCGGGGCTACGGCGGCAAAAGCAATCACTACCCCCTGTTAGTCAGTGAAGGCACTTCGCCGGGTGTGAGCGGTGATGAGCCCCTGATGCTGGCCCAGGCAACCGGTTGCCCGGTGGTGGTGGACCCGGAACGGTGCCGGGGCGCTGCCTGGGCACTGGAGAACGGCCTGGGTGACGTGCTGATCTGCGATGACGGACTGCAGCACTACCGGCTGCCCAGAGATATCGAGCTGGCGGTGTTCGACGCCCGGCGGGGCATCGGCAACGGTGCGATTATACCGGTAGGCCCGTTGCGGGAGCCGGTCGAGCGCCTGGGCAGTGTCGATTTTGTCATCCTTAACGGCGCCGGATTCCCTGAAGCAGGAGAGACCCTGGACAGCTTTGCCGGCGTTGACCATCCGGACATCCATGCCATGGAGCTGGTGCCGTCGGGCCTGGTGAACCTGAATTCCGGTGAGACCGTGCCCCCGGAAAAGCTGAAAGGCAAACCGGTACGGGCGGTAGCAGGTATCGGCAACCCCGGGCGATTCTTCGACACGCTTCGTGGCCTGGGTGCCCACGTGAATGAAGTGCCATTTCCTGACCATCACCATTTCCGCCCGGAAGACCTGGCCTCCGGTGCCCTTGAGTGGCTGGTGATGACCGCCAAGGATGCGGTGAAATGCCGTGGCTTTGCGCCAGACAACGCCTGGGTGTTGACGGTAGAGGCCCGGGTATCGGAACCTTTTGAACAACGTTTTATCGAGCGGCTCAGGGAGTGTTCCGGGCAGCTGAAACCACATGATACCGAGAGATCTGACCATGGATAAGAAACTGCTGGGCCTGCTGGCCTGCCCGGTCTGCAAGGGTGAACTCAAGCTTAACGAAGCCCGCACCGAACTGATCTGTTACCAGGATGCCATGGCATTCCCGATCCGTGAGGGTATTCCGGTGATGCTGGCGGTTGAGGCACGGACACTGAGCACCGACGAACGTCTCGACAAGCACTGATCTGTACGGGGTAGTCCATGTCTTTCACCGTTGTTATCCCGGCCCGTTACGCTTCCAGTCGACTGCCCGGCAAGCCCCTGGCGATGATAGCCGGCAAGCCGATGATCCAGCATGTGTGCGAACGCGCGGCAGAAAGCCGTGCCAGCCGCGTGGTGGTTGCCACCGATGATGCCCGCATTGAAGAAGCCTGCAGGGGGTTCGGAGCCGAGGTGGTGATGACCTCACCGAACCACGCCAGTGGCACCGACCGGCTGGAAGAAGTGGCCCGCAAGCTTGGGCTCGATGCCGACCACCGGGTGGTGAATGTACAGGGCGACGAGCCGCTGATTCCGCCGGCCCTGATCAACCAGGTGGCAGAGAACCTGGAGCTGTACCCGGAAGCCGAGATCGCTACGTTGTGCGAGCGGCTCCACGATGCCCGCCAGGTTTTTAATCCGAATGTGGTGAAAGTGGTGTTCGACGCCCGTGGTATGGCCCACTATTTCAGCCGTGCGCCCATTCCCTGGGCCCGGGATTTCTGGCCGGCCAATGCGCCAGCGGTGGATGTAGACCTGCCCGATGGTGTGGGTTATTTTCGCCATATCGGCATCTATGGTTACCGCGCCAGCGTGTTGCGGCAGTTCGTCACCTGGCCGCCTGCGCCTACCGAGCAGGTTGAAGCGCTGGAACAACTGAGGGCGCTGTACAACGGTGCCCGTATCCATGTGGACATTGCCGAGCGGCCACCGGCAGCCGGCGTGGACACCGAAGAAGACCTGGCCCGGGTTCGGGCATTGCTTGAAGCGGGAGGGCGCTATGTCTGATGCTGCATCCGGAAAAGTCAGCGTTCTGTTTGTCTGCCTGGGTAACATCTGCCGCTCGCCGAGCGCGGAGGGCGTGTTCCGGCAACTGGCCGCAGAGCAGGGCTTGCTCGAAAGCCTGCATATTGATTCCTGCGGCACCGGTAACTGGCACATCGGCAAGGCCCCGGATGCCCGCGCCACCGCCGCAGCGGAGCGTCGCGGCGTCGATATTGCGGAGCTTCGGGCGCGGCAGATCCAGGCCGAAGATCTTGACCGGTTTGACTATGTGCTGGTGATGGACCGTTCCAACCTGGCCGATGTAAGGGATATCTGGAACCAGAACGGTGGCACAGAGCCCCGGCTGTTCCTGGAGTTCGGTCGATCCGGCCATGCCGAGGTGCCAGACCCCTACTACGGCGGTGAGGACGGCTTCGAGCAGGTGCTGGACCTGATCCATGAGGCCAGCGAAGGCCTGCTGGAATCCATCCGGGAGCGGCTGGCTTGAGCCGACTGCCCGAGATCCGTGAGCAGGTCAGCCTGCAAGGCCTGAACACCATGGCAGTGCCGGCTAAGGCCCGTTATTTTGCGGACATTACCACCGCCGACGAGCTTGAAGCGGCCCTTGACTGGGCCCGGGAGAAGGGCCAGCAAACGCTGGTACTCGGTGGTGGCAGTAACCTGGTCTTCGCCGGGGACTTTGACGGTCTGGTGCTGCACATGGCGCTCCGGGGTCGTACCTGGGAGCAGGTGCGGGAAGCTGACGCGGTACTGGTATTGGCGGCCGGGGAAAACTGGCATGATGCGGTGCTGTATGCGGCCCGCTCCGGTTACCGGGGTATCGAAAACCTGGCACTGATTCCGGGAACCGCCGGAGCTGCGCCTGTCCAGAACATTGGCGCCTACGGTGTGGAGCTGTGCGACACCCTGAAAACGGTCACGGCCCTGGATTGCACGACCATGGAAGTGGTCGAGTTACCGGCAGCCGACTGCGAGTTCGCCTACCGGGACAGCCTGTTCAAGCATCAGCCCGGTCGTTACATCATTCTTGAAATCCGCCTGGCCCTGTCCCGAACCGAGCCGATAAAGCTCGGTTACCGTGACTTGCAGGAGTACCTGGGAAGCGAGGACACCGATCAACTGACGCCCCTGGCTGTGGCAGAAGCGGTGATGGCCGTTCGCCGCCGAAAACTGCCGGACCCGGCGGTACTGCCCAATGCCGGAAGCTTCTTCAAGAATCCGGTGGTCAGCCAGGCGCAATTTGAAGACATTGTTAGCCGTTTTCCGGACGTGGTGTCCTACCCGGTCGCTGAAGGCGTCAAACTGGCGGCAGCCTGGCTGATCGACCAGGCCGGCTGGAAGGGTTACCGAAACGCAACGGTCGGTGTGCATAACCGCCAGGCCCTGGTATTGATCAATCATTCCGGGGGCAGCGGGCAGGACATCCTGGCACTGGCGCAGGAGCTGCGGGAATCGGTGCGGAACAAGTTCGGGGTGGAGCTGGAGCAGGAACCGGGTATCGTCGGTAACTGAGGCTTTGTTGCAGTGTTACCTGCCTTCAGCGAGCGGCCAAGCCGGCCACCCACCAAAGACCGGGCAGGCGGGTCAGAGCCCGCCTTTGGGTGAGGCCTTCACCAGGAAGGGCAGGGCTTCTTCCAGGGCAATATCCTGTTTATCTTCATCGCGACGGCCCTTGTATTCCAGGGTACCGGCCGCCAGGCCCCGCTCGGAAACCACAAACCGGTGCGGAATGCCCATCAGCTCCATGTCGGCAAACTTCACGCCCGGGCGCTCGTTCCGGTCATCCAGCAACACATCGTAGCCAGCCTGGCGCAGTTGTTCGTAAAGCTTGTCACCGGCTTCGGCTACTACCGCGTTCTTGTGGGCGTTCAGGGTGACGATAGCTACTTCGAACGGAGCAATGGCGTCGGGCCAGATGATGCCCTTGTCATCGTGGTTCTGCTCAATGGACGCCGCCACGATGCGTGATACGCCGATGCCGTAGCAGCCCATCTCCATGATCACGGCCTTGCCGTTCTCGTCCAGTACAGTGGCATTCATGGCCTGGCTGTACTTGTTGCCCAGCTTGAAGATGTGGCCCACTTCGATACCGCGGCGGATCTCCAATGTGCCCTTGCCGTCCGGGCTCTGGTCACCTTCCACTACGTTGCGCAGGTCTTCCACCCGGCCCAGGGCTACATCACGCTCCCAGTTCACGCCCGTCAGGTGATAGTCATCTTTGTTGGCACCACATACGAAGTCCGCCAGGTGGGCGGCACTGCGATCGACAATGACCGGCACCGGCAGGTTAACCGGGCCGATGGAGCCGGGATTACAACCAATGGCTTCCACGATTTCTTCATCGGTGGCCATGGTCAGCGGTTCGGCAATGCCGGCCAGGTTTTCAGCCTTGATCTCGTTCAGGGTGTGGTCGCCGCGCAGGATCAGCGCTACCAGGCCGGATTCACCGTTCTCGTCGGTTTCGCCTTTTACCAGCAGGGTTTTCACACTGCGCTCTGCCGGCAGGCCCAGGAACGTAGACACCGCTTCAATGGTTTTCTGGCCCGGGGTATGTACTTCCTGCATGGCTTCGCCAGGTGCCGGGCGTTCGCCTGCCGGAGCCATGGCCTCGGCTTTCTCGATGTTCGCGGCGTAGTCGCTTTCGGTGCTGAACACGATGGCATCTTCACCGGAGGAGGCCAGCACGTGGAACTCGTGGGAAGCGCTGCCGCCAATAGAACCGGAATCCGCCTGCACCGGGCGATAATCCAGGCCCAGCCGATCAAAGATGTTGCAGTAGGTCTGGTGCATCAGCTGATAGGTATCATCCAGGGACGCCGCGTTCACGTGGAACGAGTAGGCGTCTTTCATGATGAATTCCCGGGCGCGCATTACACCGAAACGCGGGCGGCGCTCGTCGCGGAACTTGGTCTGGATCTGGTAGAAGTTGGCCGGCAGTTCCTTGTAGCTCTTGAGCTCGTTACGGATCAGGTCGGTGATGACTTCTTCATGGGTCGGGCCGAAGCAGAAATCCCGGCCATGGCGGTCGTTCAGGCGCAGCAGTTCGCCGCCGTACTGCTCCCAGCGGCCGGATTCTTGCCACAGTTCCGCAGGCTGAACGGCGGGCATCAGCACTTCCTGGGCACCGCTCTTGTCCATTTCTTCACGAACAATCCGCTCTACCTTGCGCAGGGTACGCAGCCCCATGGGCAGCCAGGTGTAAAGGCCGGCGGCCAGTTTGCGGATCATGCCGGCGCGCAGCATCAGCTGGTGGCTGATGATCTCGGCATCGGCGGGGGTCTCTTTCTGGGTGGCAATCAGGTAGCGGCTTGCTCGCATGGTGTCTTCCGTTTTTTGAAATCCGGGGTTAAGACTAATTGGCAGGTCTGTTGGCCTGACTCTGCCTTTCTTTGTCGTAAAGTGGGCGTTATTGTACGGAGCCTGCTGCACAAGGTACAGATAATGACTGACGAATCTATCGACGTAACACCACGCCGAAAGCCCGTACAGGCCCGGAGCAGGGAGCGTGTAGACGCCATCTTGCGGCATGCCGCTGCGATCTTTCACGAGAACGGGGTAGACGGCACCAGCATGTCGGCCATTGCCCGGCAGTCGGACATGTCGCTCGCTTCCCTTTACCGGTATTTCCCGAACAAGGCGGCCATCGTCCACGCCATTGCCGAAGGCCATGTGGAGAAAATGGAACGTGCACTCCGGGAGAAGCTGCCGAAACTTGGCCTGGATGAGGCCATCGAAGTGCTGATCGAGCAGTTCTACACCTTCTACCGCACCGAGCCTGCCTATTCGGCCATCTGGAGTGGCGTTGAAGCCATGCCCGAGTTGCGGGACCTGGACCTGCGCGAGCTCTACAACAACGCCAGTGACCTGGATGCACGCCTGCAACAGGAATACCCCGACCTGCCGGATGACCGCCGCTGGAATGCCAGCCTGTTACTACCGCGGGCGGCCGGGTCCCTTCTGCGCCTGGCAGCGACACTGCCGGACCAGCAGGGCCGGCAACTGGTCGGTGAACTGAAAGTGATGACCCAGGCCTATGTGGCTGAGCTGACCCATCAGGAAAGGTAGCCCAGTGGCAGGGCTGTGCTGTCGATTACCCGCCGCAGAACAAAGCTGGAATGTACGCCACTGACCCCCGGGATACGGGTAATCCGGTTCAGCAGGAACTGGTGATAGTGGTCCATGTCCGGCACCACAATCTTCAGCATGTAATCGGCGCTCTGGCCGGTAATCAGGTAGCACTCCTGGACTTCCGGGTAGTCGGCAACCTGTTCCTCGAAGGCGGCAAACCGCTCTGGTGTGTGCCGGTCCATGCCGATCAGGATAATCGCCGTCAACGCCAGCCCCAGTTTCTTGTGATCCAGGATGGTCACGGTGCGGATGATGATTCCCGCTTCCTCCAGGGCCCTGACTCGGCGCAGGCAGGGCGACGGCGATAACCCCACCTTTTCGGCCAGCTGTTGATTGGTCAGCGAACCGTCTTTCTGCAATTGTTCGAGGATTTTTCGGTCTGTTTTGTCGATTTGTATCAGGGTCTTTTCTTTTGTGGGCATTTTATTCTTCATAACCTTTAATGATGGCAATTATATGGCGTAAAGTTAGTGAAGGCGCCCCGAAATAGCAACCAAATAGCGTCATAGCGGCGTTAGAATAGTGTCATTACACAGACCCGTGAAAGGAATTGTCAGATATGGCCTTTGATCATCGTAAATACGTTGCCTTCAAGCCGGTTGCCAAGAAAGACCGCCGCTGGCCCGACCAGGTTATCGAAAAAGCCCCCACCTGGTGTGCCGTTGACTTGCGGGATGGTAACCAGTCCCTGATCAAGCCCATGTCCGTTGCCCAGAAGCAGCGTTTGTTCGATTTGCTGGTCAAGCTTGGCTTCAAGGAAATCGAAATCGGTTTCCCGGCGGCCAGCCAGCCGGACTTCGATTTCTGCCGCAAGCTGATCGAGGAAAACCGCATTCCTGAGGATGTGAAAATCCAGGTGCTGACCCAGGCCCGCCCGGAACTGATCGAACGCACCTATGAAGCGCTGGCAGGTGCGAAGCAGGCGATTGTGCACGTGTACAACTCCACCTCTACGGTCCAGCGGGAGCAGGTGTTCGGCCTGGATCGTGACGGTATCCGCGAGATTGCCGTAAATGGCGCCACCCTGGTGAAAGAAATCGCGGCTCGCCACCCGGATACCGACTGGACCTTCCAGTATTCGCCCGAGAGCTTTACCGGCACCGAGCTGGACTTTGCCGCGGAAGTGATCAATGCAGTCACCGACGTCTGGCGTCCGGACCAGGGCCAGCCAGTAATTATCAACCTGCCGGCCACGGTGGAGATGTCCACGCCCAACGTGTTTGCCGACCAGGTAGAGTGGATTTGCGAGAACATTCGCTACCGCGAGCACATCAGCATCAGCCTGCACACCCACAACGACCGGGGTTGCGCGGTTGCCGCCGCGGAGCTGGGTGTCATGGCCGGCGCTGACCGGGTGGAAGGCACCCTGATGGGCAATGGCGAGCGCACCGGTAACATGGACCTGGTGACCATGGCCATGAACCTGTACTCCCAGGGCATCGACCCGACCCTGGATTTGTCCGGCATGGCGGAAATCACCGAGGTGGTAGAAGCCTGCACCGAGATTTCCACTCATCCGCGCCATCCGTATGCCGGTGAGCTGGTATTTACCGCCTTCTCCGGCAGTCACCAGGATGCGATTCGCAAGTGCCTGGCACGGCGTAAGGAAGGCGACGTCTGGAACGTAGCCTACCTGCCGATCGACCCGTTCGACGTGGGCCGCCGGTACGAAGAAGTGGTGCGTATCAACAGCCAGTCCGGTAAGGGTGGCGTTGCCTACGTGCTGGAGCGGGACTATGACATTACCCTGCCGCGCTGGTTGCAGATTGAGTTCAGCAAGGTGGTGCAGCGTGAGGCCGAAACCAATGGTGGCGAGATCGATTCCCACACCATTCACCGGTTGTTCGAAGACCGCTATCTGAAGGTGTACGGTGACTGGTCATTGCGTTCGTATGACCTGCACCGGGACGAAGACGGCGTGCGTGCAGAAGTGGTTGTAGGTGGCGAGAAGGCACCGGTTACCCTGGAAGGGCGCGGTTTGGGGGCAGTAGAAGCGGTGTCGGACGGCCTGGCCAAGCGCTTCGGTGTAACCGTCGCCGTAGAGGCCTATGACGAGTTTGCGCTGGGTGAGGGCACCAACGCCAACGCACTGGCGTGTATCCGTCTGACAGCCAATGGCCAGCACTGCAGCGCTGCTGCCCTGGCGGAAGACACCACCTCGGCGACCCTGCAGGCCCTGTTCTCTGCTGTGGCCCAGGCCGTAGGTACGGAAATGCCGGCAGCCAAGGCGCCGGAACCGACTGAAACCGCCTGACTCAGTTGGTGATGAGCTAACCAGAACGCAAGAAGGCCGGCAAATTTGCCGGCCTTCTTGTTTTTCCGTCTGCCCGTGAGGGGCATCCGGCGGGGAACGCGCGCCCTTACAGAGGGGTTACGTTTTCCGCCTGCGGGCCTTTCGGGCCCTGGGTAACGGTAAACTGTACCTGCTGGCCTTCAGCCAGGGTACGGAAACCGTTTGAGTTGATTGCACTGTAGTGAACGAAAACGTCACTGCCGCCTTCCTGGGCGATGAAGCCAAAGCCCTTGGATTCGTTGAACCACTTCACGTGGCCGGTTTTGGTATCGGACATCGATCTTTCCTGTCTTACTGAAATTTGCCCTCACGGGACCTTCATTTTTGCACTTAGGCAGTTATGAGCTGAAACATCCGGAGCGTACTGAGGAAGGGGCAACGAAAAGCCGGGGCAGGACGTTGGAACGCATTCGCCAAATACCGCTGCAGAGGTTCACAGCAATTTTCAGTATAGACCGAGTTTGTGGGGCGTCAATTATTTTCTGAAGATTGATTTTCTTGTTTTTGGTGATAAAAAACAATGAGTTGTAATTAAAATGACATCAAGGCCTGTTCCGTCGGGAGCAGGCCTTGATGGGTTTTCTTACGGTAGGGTCCGGGGCGGATCAGCGTCCGAATTTCTCGCTGATTTCTTCCAGGATTGCCGGGTCGTCGATGGTGCTGGGTACGTTGTACTGTTCACCGTCGGCGATCTGCCGGATCACCCGCCGCAGGATTTTGCCTGACCGGGTTTTCGGTAGCCTTTCCACCACAATGGCGCGGCGGAAGCAGGCGATAGCGCCGATCTTCTCCCGCACCATTTCCACCAGTTCCTCTTCGAGCTCGTCCTGGTCGATGGTGGCGCCGTCCTTGATCAGTACCAGGCCGACCGGGATCTGGCCTTTCATATCGTCGTGGGCACCTACCACGCAGCATTCGGCGATGGCCGGGTGAGAGGCAACCACTTCTTCCATTTCGCCGGTGGACAGGCGGTGGCCCGCCACGTTGATCACGTCGTCGGTACGGCCCATTACGAACACGTAGCCGTCATCGTCAATAAAGCCACCATCGCCGGAGCTGTAGAAGCCTTCGATGGGCCGCAGGTAGCTGTTCAGGAAGCGCTCGTCGTCGCCCCATACGGTCATCAGGCAGCCCGGTGGCAGCGGTAATTTAACGGCAATCTGGCCTTGCTCGCCGGCGGGTACCTGGCGGCCGTCCATATCCACCACCTGAACGTTGAAGCCGGGGGAGGGAACCGTGGCGGAGCCGGGTTTGGTGGCCATCATTTCAATGCCCACCGGGTTGCAGCAAATGGCCCAGCCGGTTTCGGTCTGCCACCAGTGGTCCAGCACCGGCAGGCCGGTATGTTCCTTCAGCCATTCGTAGGTGGGCGGGTCCAGTCGCTCACCGGCCAGGAAGATACGCTTGAGGGAAGACACATCGTACTTGGCCAGCTGGTCCGCCTCCGGGTCTTCCTTGCGCACGGCGCGGAAGGCAGTCGGAGCGGTGAACAGCATGTTCACCTTGTGTTCTTCAACCACGCGCCAGAAGGCACCGGCATCCGGGGTGCGTACCGGCTTGCCCTCATAGAGGATGGTGGTGCAGCCGGTGAACAGCGGCGCGTAGATAATATAGCTGTGGCCAACCACCCAACCGACGTCCGAGGCGGCCCAGAACACATCTCCGGGCTTGGCGTCGTAGACCAGTTCCATGCTGTATTTCAGGGCGACGGCGTGGCCGCCGTTATCCCTTACCACGCCCTTGGGCTTGCCGGTGGTTCCGGAGGTGTACAGTACGTACAGCGGATCGTTGGCTTTAACCGGTACCGGGTCCGCCGGGCTGGCTGCGGCAGAAATGGTGTTCCAGTCAAAGTCCCGGCCGTCCTGCATGTCTGCCTTTGCTTGCGGGCGTTGGTAGACCACGCAGAATTCCGGCTTGTGGCTGGATTGCTCGATGGCTTTATCTACCAGCGGCTTGTATTCGATCACCTTGGTGATTTCGATGCCGCAGGAAGCCGTCAGCAAGGCCTTGGGCTTGGCGTCTTCAATCCGTACCGCCAGTTCGTGGGCGGCAAAACCGCCGAACACCACAGAGTGGATGGCACCAAGGCGGGCGCAGGCCAGCATGGCAATGGCGGCCTGGGGGATCATCGGCATATAGATGATTACCCGATCGCCTTTTTCGATACCGCGATCACGCAGTGCGCCGGCAAAGCTGGCCACTTCGTCACGCAGTTCGTTGTAGGTGAATGTCTGGCGGGTATCGGTAACGGGGGAATCGTAAATCAGTGCGGTCTGGTCGCCGCGGCCGGCGCGGATGTTGGCGTCCAGCGCTACGTCACTGGTATTGAGTACACCATCGGGAAACCATTCGCCGTGGCCGTTATCCTTGGCCTGCCAGATGGTCTTGGGTGGCTCGATCCAGTCGATGTTTTGCGCCTGGTCTCGCCAGAAGTCGTCCCGCTGATCAATCGACCGACGGAATTCGGCGTTGTAGCTCATGTGCTCCACCTCAGTTGTATCGTTTTTTATTTTAGGGTTGATGGCTACAACTGTAGGGGCTTTGAAAAAGGGGGCTACTAGACCATAGGCGTAGTTTTGATCGGTTCCGGGCCTATTCTGTGACAGAATTGACTTTCGTCACCTCTGCCGACACGTTGCCCTGTCCAAACCGGGCGGTGATGGCCTGGCCGGCTGACAGCTGATCGGCACTCCGTACGATGCGGTTCTTGTCATCCCGCACGATGGCGTAGCCGCGGCCAAGGGTGGCCAGCGGGCTGACCACGTTCAGGGTCTGGGCATTCAACTGGAGCTTTTCCTGCTGCTGCCGCAGGTTCTGGCGAATGGCTTTGTTCAGCCGTTCATTCAGTCGCTGCACCTGCTCCCCGGCATTCTGCAGGGTTTTTGCTGGCGACTGGGTGCCCAGCCGCTGGGCCAGGTGTCCGGTTTTAAGCTGCTGTTGCTGCAGCTTCAGGTTCATGGCCTTGTTTAGGCGCATGTCCAGCTCGTCCATGCGCTGGGCTTTGTCCTGGAGTTCCCGGCGCGGGTCCCGAAGCCTTGCGGCCAGGTGGCCGAGTTGCTGGTCCAGCCGGAGCAGCAAACGGCGGGCGGATTGCCCCAGCCGGAGTTGCTGTTCAGCTAGGCGGCGCAGCCACTGGTTTTGATCCGGCGAGATTTTTTCCGCTGCGGCAGAGGGGGTGGGTGCCCGAAGGTCTGCCACGAAATCGGCGATGGTAACGTCCACTTCGTGGCCCACTGCACTGACGGTGGGAATAGAGCATCCGGCAATCGCCCGGGCGACGGCTTCTTCGTTAAAGCACCAGAGGTCCTCCAGCGAGCCGCCGCCCCGGCCAATGATCAGCACATCCGCCACGCCGTGGCGCTGGGCGCGATCGATGGCGTTTACAATGTCGGCCGTCGCAGCCTGCCCCTGAACGGCAGTGGGGTAGAGCGTGACCGGAATGGCCGGGCAACGCCGTGCCAGCACGGTGAGAATGTCGTGAATGGCTGCGCCGGTGGGTGAAGTGACCACGCCGATGTGGCGCGGGGTAACGGGCAGGGGCTTTTTGCGAGCCGGGTCGAACAGGCCCTCGGCCTGCAGTTTCATTTTCAGGGCTTCAAATGCCTGCTGCAGCGGCCCCAGGCCGGCAGGTTCCAGGTGTTCTACGATGATCTGGAAGTCACCCCTGTTCTCGTAGAGGGTCACCTTGCCGCGAATGCGGATCTGGTCGCCTTCTTTCGGCAGGGTGCGAATACGCTGGTTCGCCCCGCGAAACATGGCGCAGCGGATCTGGCATTTCTGGTCTTTCAGTGAAAAGTACCAGTGGCCGGACGACGGCCGGGAAAAACTGGACAATTCGCCTTCCACCCATACCTGCATGAAGCTGGATTCGAGCAGGTGCCTGGCCTGGTGATTGAGTTCGGAAACGCTCAGTGCTCTTGGGCGGGTGTCCGGATAGGGGGGTATCAAAGGGCGGGCTCCCGGTTTTTTCATACGCAATAGCCGAAGGTGACAGGCAAAAATAACGTAAATTCAGAAAGATGCAACCAAACCGCAAAAACCCTGCGGTTTACTGTGTTCTGTCACCACTTTATAATAGATCGATTAAGGATTTTGCTTTGTTGCACCGCCGCGGGTGCAGCTGGGAAATTCCAAACTTAGCATGTTCAAAAGGCGGACCCAAATGCTGCGTATTGCCGAAGAAGCCCTCACGTTTGATGACGTTCTCCTGGTTCCCGGATTCTCGGAAGTTCTACCTCACCAGGTTGAGCTGAAAACCCAGTTGACAAAAGGTATCACCCTGAACATTCCGCTGGTATCAGCGGCCATGGACACGGTAACCGAAGCTGAGCTGGCGATCGCCATGGCGCAGGAAGGCGGCATTGGCATCATGCACAAGAACATGACGGTTGAACAGCAAGCTGCTGCGGTACGCAAGGTCAAGAAGTACGAAAGCGGTGTGGTGAAAGACCCGATTACCGTTAACCCGGACACCACCGTGCGGGAACTGGTTGATATCACCATGGCCAACAGCATCTCCGGCCTGCCGGTGGTGGATGGCAACGACCTGGTCGGCATCGTTACCGGCCGTGATATCCGTTTTGAAAGCCGCATGGATACCCCGGTGCGGGATATCATGACGCCGAAAGACAAGCTGGTTACTGTCAAAGAAGGGGCCAGCCTTGAGGATGTGAAAGAGTTGCTGCACCGCCATCGCATCGAGAAAGTGCTGGTGGTAAACGACGACTTCCAGCTGCGCGGCCTGATTACTGTTAAAGATATCCAGAAGGCCAAGGATTACCCGCTGGCCTGTAAAGATGAGCAAGGCCGTCTGCGTGTTGGTGCTGCGGTGGGTACCGGTGGCGACACCGAAGCCCGTATTGCCGCACTGGCCGAAGCCGGTGTAGACGTGATCGTGGTAGACACTGCCCACGGCCACTCCAAGGGTGTGATTGACCGGGTTCGCTGGGTCAAGCAGAACTACCCCGATGTGCAGGTGATTGGTGGCAATATTGCGACTTCCGCCGCAGCCATCGCCCTGGCCGACGCAGGCGCAGATGCCGTGAAGGTTGGTATTGGCCCCGGCTCCATCTGTACCACCCGTATTGTGGCAGGTATTGGCGTGCCTCAGATTTCTGCGGTTTCCAATGTAGCTGCTGCCCTGAAAGAGCGCGGTGTGCCGTTGATTGCCGACGGTGGCATCCGGTTCTCCGGCGATATCGCCAAGGCCATTGCCGCTGGCGCCCACGCCGTGATGGTTGGCAGCCTGCTGGCAGGTACTGACGAAGCCCCGGGTGAAGTTGAACTGTTCCAGGGTCGTAGCTACAAAGCTTACCGTGGTATGGGTTCCCTGGGTGCCATGGGGCAGGGCTCCAGTGACCGTTATTTCCAGGACGCCAGCAAAGGTATTGAAAAGCTGGTTCCGGAAGGTATCGAAGGTCGTGTTGCCTGCAAGGGCCCGATGCGTAACATCGTGCACCAGCTGGTTGGCGGCCTGCGTGCCTCCATGGGTTACACCGGCAGCGCCACCATGGACGACATGCGTACCAAGCCTGAATTTGTGCGGATTACCAATGCCGGTATGCGTGAGAGCCACGTTCACGACGTGACCATCACCAAGGAAGCGCCGAACTACCGCATCGGTTAATTCAGCCTGATCTGATGCGGCCCGGTTTCCGGGCCGCGTTGTTTTTTTAAAGCCCGAGGACTCCATGGCTCAGAACATTCACGACCACCGTATCCTGATTCTTGATTTCGGTTCCCAGTACACCCAGCTGATTGCCCGTCGCGTTCGGGAAATCGGGGTTTACTGCGAGATCAAGGCCTTTGATATCACAGACGAAGAACTCGCCGAGTTCAATCCCAAAGGCATCATTCTGGCCGGTGGTCCGGAGTCGGTAACCCAGCTGGGTGGTCCCCGTGCTCCGGAAGGCCTGTTCGACAAGGGCATCCCGGTTCTGGGTATTTGCTACGGCATGCAGACCATGGCCGAGCAGCTCGGCGGCCGGGTGGCCAGCTCCGAGAAGCGCGAGTTCGGTTATGCCCAGGTTAAGGTTCGTGCCAAGGGCCCACTGCTGGCAGATATTACCGACCACCTGACGCCGGCTGGCGATTCCCTGCTGGACGTCTGGATGAGCCACGGCGATAAAGTAGTTGCCATGCCGGAAGGCTTCGAGCTGCTGGCGTCTACCGAAAGTGCGCCGGTTGCCGCCATGCAGGACCTGAGCCGCAACCTGTACGGCGTTCAGTTCCATCCGGAAGTCACTCACACCCTGCAGGGTAAGCGCATCCTCGAGCACTTTGTCCTGACCATCTCCGGTTGTGAGGCTCTGTGGACCCCGGCCAAGATCGTTGACGATGCCGTTCGCCAGATTCGCGAGCAGGTGGGTTCCGACAAGGTGCTGCTGGGCTTGTCCGGCGGTGTTGATTCCTCGGTTACCGCCGCGCTTCTGCACAAGGCCATTGGTGACCAGCTGACCTGCGTGTTCGTGGATAATGGCCTGCTGCGCCTGCACGAAGGCGACCAGGTGATGGACATGTTCGCCAGCAACATGGGCGTGAAGGTTATCCGTGCCGATGCCGAAGACCTGTTCCTGTCCAAGCTCAAGGGCGTGAACGATCCCGAGCAGAAGCGCAAGATCATCGGTAACACCTTTATTGATGTGTTCGATGCTGAAGCCGCGAAGATCAAGGATGTGAACTGGCTGGCCCAGGGCACCATCTATCCGGACGTGATTGAATCCGCTGCGTCCAAAACCGGTAAAGCCCATGTCATCAAGTCCCACCATAATGTGGGTGGCTTGCCGGAAACCATGAAGATGAAACTGGTAGAGCCGCTGCGCGAGCTGTTCAAGGACGAAGTCCGCAAGATCGGCCTCGAGCTTGGCCTGCCGTACGACATGGTCTACCGCCACCCGTTCCCGGGTCCGGGTCTGGGTGTGCGTATCCTTGGCGAAGTAAAGAAGGAATACGCCGAGATCCTGCGCCGCGCCGACGCCATCTTCCTGGAAGAGCTGCACCGCGCGGACCTGTACCACAAAACCAGCCAGGCTTTTGCCGTGTTCCTGCCGGTGAAATCCGTGGGTGTAGTGGGTGATGCCCGCCGCTACGAATACGTGATCGCGATCCGTGCCGTGGAAACCGTGGACTTTATGACCGCACGCTGGGCGCGGCTCCCGTACGAAGTGCTGGAAACCGTATCCAACCGGATCATTAACGAGATTTCCGGTGTGTCCCGGGTAACCTACGACATCTCGTCCAAGCCGCCCGCAACAATCGAGTGGGAATAAAGGACGACCAGTACTGGATGGCCAGGGCGCTTGAGCTGGCCAGCCAGGCTGCAAGCAAGGATGAAGTGCCGGTAGGTGCCGTGGTGGTGCTGAATGGCAAGGAAATCGGGGCCGGGTTTAATGCCCCGATTTCCGGGTGCGACCCGACCGCCCATGCGGAAATCGGGGCCCTGCGGGACGCCGCCGCCAGGGTTGGCAATTACCGGTTGGCCGGTGCCACCTTGTACGTGACGCTGGAGCCCTGCACCATGTGCGTGGGCGCCATAGTGCACAGCCGTATCAGCCGCCTGGTGTATGGGGCCGCAGAACCCAAGGCCGGCGCCGTAGAATCCGCCCGCAGAACGCTGGAAGAGCCGCACCTGAACTGGCGGGTAGAGGTAACCGGCGGTGTGATGGCCGAAGCATGCGGGCAGGCTATTTCAGAATTTTTCAGCCGGCGCCGTCGGGAAATCCGTGCGCGCCGACAACAAAACTCAGGGAAGGGAAACGAAACCCCATGAAAGTTCTCGTTACCGGCGGTGCCGGTTATATCGGCAGCCATGTGGTCCGGCAGCTGGCTGCAGCAGGCCACGACATTGTGGTTTTCGACAATCTTTCCACCGGCTATCGCTGGGCGGTCACTGCCGGTGAGCTGGTGGTGGGCGACCTGGCCGACGAACAGGCTATTGAAGCCGTTTTCTCGCAGCATAAGTTTGAGGCGGTCCTGCATTTTGCCGCCAACATTGTGGTGCCGGAGTCGGTCAGCAATCCCCTCAAGTATTACAGCAACAACACCCGCAACACCCTGAACCTGCTCAAAGCGGTGGAAAGCCACCAGGTGCCCTACATGGTGTTTTCCTCCACGGCTGCTGTGTATGGCATGCCGGAAGAAACGGTACTGACCGAAGACCTCCCGCTGGCGCCCATCAATCCCTACGGTGCATCCAAGATGATGAGCGAGCGCATGATGATGGACCTGGCCGCAGCCAGCAGCCTGAACTATGTAATTCTGCGCTATTTCAACGTGGCCGGCGCCAACCCTGACGGACTTCTCGGCCAGGCAACGCCGGAAGCGACCCACCTGATCAAGGTCGCCAGCGAATGCGTAACCGGCCAGCGCGAGGGTATGAGCGTGTTCGGTACTGATTACGAAACCCGCGATGGCACCTGCATCCGCGATTATATCCACGTGGAAGACCTGGCCAAGGCCCATGTGATGGCGCTGGATTATATGGCCGGAGGCGGGGAGTCGCAGGTGTTGAACTGTGGCTACGGCCGCGGCTTTACCGTGCGGGAAGTGATTGATGTGGTAAAGGCGGAATCCGGTGTGGATTTCCCGGTCACCGAAACCGGCCGCCGCGCCGGAGACCCGGCTGCCTTGATGGCCGACAACACGCGAATCAAGAAAGTTCTGGGCTGGCAGCCGGATTACGATGGCCTCAATACCATCGTGCGCACCGCGCTGGCCTGGGAAAAGATCTGGCTGCAGAAAAAAAGCCGCTGATTGACGCACTTTTCAACGAAATTCAGGAACAGTTACATGAAAATCACGATTTTCGGAACCGGTTATGTTGGCTTGGTGACGGGTGCCTGCCTGGCGGACGTGGGGCACCACGTGCTGTGCATGGATGTCGACCAGGGCAAGATCGAAAAGCTGAAGAACGGCCAGATCCCCATCTACGAGCCGGGCCTGGATAACATCGTCAAGCACACGGTTGAAGCGGGCCGCCTGTCCTTTACCACCGATACCGAAGAAGCCGTCAAGCACGGCACCCTGCAGTTCATCGCCGTGGGCACGCCGCCGGATGAAGACGGCTCCGCAGACCTGCAATACGTGCTGGCCGTGGCCAAGTCCATCGGCCAGTACATGGATGATTACAAGGTGGTGGTGGACAAATCCACCGTACCGGTTGGCACCGGCGACAAGGTGAAAGCGGCGGTTCGTGCCCAGCTGGACCATCGTGGCCTGGAGCTGGATTTCGATGTGGTCTCCAACCCGGAATTCCTGAAAGAAGGGGCGGCCATCAACGACTTCATGAAGCCGGACCGGATTGTGGTGGGCACCGACAGCGAACAAGCCGCGGACCTGCTGCGTGAAGTCTACTACCCGTTCAACCGCAGCCACGACCGGATGATCTTCATGGACATCCGTTCCGCCGAGCTGACCAAGTACGCCGCCAACGCCATGCTGGCCACCAAGATCAGCTTCATGAACGAAGTGGCTAACCTGGCCGAGCGCCTGGGCGCGGATATCGAGGAAGTGCGTCGCGGTATCGGTTCCGACCCCCGTATCGGTTACCACTTTATCTATCCCGGCTGCGGCTACGGCGGCTCCTGCTTCCCGAAAGACGTCCAGGCCCTGGCCCGCACTGCCCGCGACTGCGATTACGACGCGAAACTGCTGAATGCGGTCGAGGCGGTCAACTACGCCCAGAAGCACGTGCTGTTCGACAAGATCAGCCATTACTTCCAGGGCGACCTGAAGGGTAAAGTCATTGCCTTGTGGGGGCTGGCTTTCAAGCCGAACACCGACGACATGCGTGAAGCCTCGGCCCGCACCCTGATGGAAGACCTCTGGAAAGCCGGAGCCGCCGTGCAGGCCTTTGACCCGGAAGCCATGGAAGAAACCCAGCGTATCTACGGTGACCAGGATGGCCTGACCCTGTGCGGTACCAAAGAGCAGGCCCTGAAAGGCGCCGATGCCCTGGCCATCTGCACCGAGTGGAAAGAATTCCGTTCCCCGGATTTCGACGTGGTGTCCAACACCCTCAAGCATCCGGTGGTCTTTGATGGTCGTAACCTGTACGAGCCGGAAATGCTCGAGCGCTATGGTTTGATCTACTACGCCATCGGCCGCGGCCGCAACCAGTTCCATTCGGCGCTCTGAGCCGGGGAGGGCAGGTGATGTTCCAGTTACATGAACGCCTGGCGGCAGACACCCATAACCTTGGGCGCAGCCAACTGTGCGAAATCCTGCTGATGAACGACCGCACCTGGCCCTGGATTATCCTGGTGCCGGCGGTGCCGGATATTCGGGAGATCTACCAGCTCGACAAAGAGCAACAGGAACGGTTGCTGGAAGAATCGTCGACCCTGAGCCAGGGCATGATGGAGATCTTCGGTGGCGACAAGATGAACGTGGCGGCGCTGGGCAACATGGTGCCGCAGCTTCACCTGCACCACATCGTACGCTTTGAAGGCGACCCGGCCTGGCCGGGCCCGGTATGGGGTAAGCAGCCGCCGGTTCCCTACGAGGACGGCGAACTGGAACAGATCAAGGAAAAACTCAAGCCGCTGCTCCAGCAACTGGCCTGAGTACTCTTTGGTATTACTCCCGGCCCTGCTGCCACTGCGCCAGGGTCTGGGAACCTACCAGAATCATCCGAAGCTCCGTCTTCAGCTTGGCTTTCAGCTCCTCCCGCTCTTTGGGTGTAGCATCCAGCGCTTCCGCGCCCTGATTGAACACCAGGGTAACCATGGACTCGGCCACCAGCCGGGCATCCGCCAATGGCTTGTTCTGCTCCTCGGCAAACCGGCGCAAATCATCGGCCAGCTCCGTCACGAAGTGATCAATCTCCGCCTTCACCGCCGTCCGGAACGGCTTCGACACCCCGGTACGCTCCCGCAGCATCAGCCGGAACAGATTGGCGTTATTGCCCAGATACTCCATAAACGTATCCACCGACGTAGAAATAGCACTGCCGTCGCGCACAATCCGCTTGCGGGCCTGCCGCATCAGCTGTCGCAGCGCCACACCGCCTTCGTCCACCAATGCCAGCCCCAGCTCATCCAGCTCGGCAAAGTGCCGGTAAAACGACGTTGGCGCAATCCCGGCCTCCCGGGCAACCTCCCGCAAACTGAGACTGCCAAAGCCCCGATCCGCGCTCAGCTGTGCCAGGGCCGCGTCCATCAGCGCCCGCCGGGTTTTCTGTTTCTGTTCCGCTCTGGTGGCCAACTTACAACTCCATCCGCCGGTCAAACCATTCATTCTAGCCCCCGGTTTTTTGATAGTCATCCCGACGTTAGATATCCGACTCCAATTCTCCTTCGGCACGCCTGATTTTCGCAGGCATTGTGTTTATAATGGGCGGCTTTTACTGGCGCCGCCAAATTACTGTGCGGCCAAGAACGACGTAGCGTCGGGCGGGGGGGTGTGCTTTCCGAAACCTTGCGTAGCCAGGGATGGCGGAGCAGAGCGTACAGGGATGTATTCACAGCGTGTTTCGGAAAGCACACCCCCCGCCCGATGCGGGACACAACGCACACATTCAGAACGAACGGGAACCGATATGCGCAGTCATTATTGCGGTGGGATCAACGAATCTCACATTGATCAGGAAGTTACACTCTGCGGATGGGTACACCGCCGCCGTGACCACGGTGGGGTAATTTTCCTGGATCTGCGGGATCGGGATGGCATGTCCCAGGTGGTTGTCGACCCGGACACCCCGGAAAGCTTTGCCCTGGCAGAGAAAGTTCGCAGCGAATTTGTTGTCAAAGTAACCGGCCGCGTGCGTCGTCGCCCGGCAGGTACCGAAAACAACAACATGCCGACCGGACAGGTGGAGCTGCTGGGCAAGGAAGTCACCATCCTGAACGCCGCCGCCACGCCTCCGTTCCCGCTGGATGAGCATGTAGACGTTGGTGAAGACGTACGCCTGCGCTACCGCTTTATCGACCTGCGCCGTCCCGAGATGATCAACCGCCTGCGTTTCCGCTCGCGGGTAACCAGCTACATCCGTAACTTCCTGGACAGCCGCGGCTTCATGGATGTGGAAACCCCCATCCTGACCCGCGCCACACCGGAAGGTGCCCGCGACTACCTGGTGCCGAGCCGTACCCACGAAGGCTCCTTCTTCGCGCTGCCCCAGTCTCCGCAGCTGTTCAAACAGATGCTGATGGTGTCCGGCGTTGATCGTTACTACCAGATTGCCAAGTGCTTCCGTGACGAGGACCTGCGGGCCGATCGTCAGCCGGAATTCACCCAGGTAGACATCGAGGCCTCTTTCATTGATGAAGAGACCCTGATGAAACTGAACGAAGACATGATCCGCGCACTGTTCAAAGACGTGCTCGATGTCGACCTGCCGGAATTCCCGCGCATGCCGTATTCCGAGGCCATGCAGCGCTACGGCAGCGACAAGCCGGACCTGCGTATCCCGCTCGAGCTGCAAGACGTGGGCGACCTGGTTGAAAGTGTCGACTTCAAGGTATTTGCCGGCCCCGCCAAGGATCCGAAAGGCCGTGTTGCCGCCCTGCGCGTGCCCAAGGGTGCCGAGCTGACCCGTAAGCAGATTGACGACTACACCAAGTTTGTCGGTATCTATGGCGCGAAAGGCCTGGCCTACATCAAGGTGAACGAGCTGGCCAAGGGCGCTGAAGGCCTGCAATCTCCGATCGTGAAGTTCCTGGGTGATGACGTTGCCCTGGCGATCATGGAGCGCGTGGGCGCAGAAGACGGCGACATCGTGTTCTTCGGTGCCGACAAGGCTACCGTGGTGAACGAAGCCCTGGGTGCCCTGCGCATCAAGGTTGGCCACGACCTGAACATGCTCACCTGCGAGTGGGCTCCGATGTGGGTTGTGGACTTTCCGATGTTCGAAGAACTGCCGGACGGCGGCCTGACGGCTATCCACCACCCGTTCACCGCACCGTCCTGCAGCCCGGAAGACCTGGCCGCAGACCCGGCGAATGCATTGTCCCGTGCCTATGACATGGTTCTGAACGGTACCGAGCTGGGTGGTGGTTCCATCCGTATCCACGACGAGAAAATGCAGGAAGCCGTATTCCGCATCCTCGGCATTGGCGAGGAAGAAGCCCGCGCCAAGTTCGGCTTCCTGCTGGATGCCCTGAAGTTCGGTTGCCCGCCGCACGGTGGTCTGGCCTTTGGCCTGGATCGCCTGGTGATGCTGATGACCGGTTCTTCGTCTATCCGCGATGTCATCGCCTTCCCGAAAACCCAGAGCGCCACCTGTCTGATGACCCAGGCGCCGGGCGAGGTTGATGAAAAGCAGCTGAAAGAACTGCACATTCGCCTGCGCCGCTCTGCCAAGGCCGTTGAAGGCAACAAGGCAGAAGACAAAGAGTAAGGGCACAATGCCGGAGGTGGTGCGCCACCTCCGGCCTGGCCACACTCTCCCACTTCCGAGGGCAGACGGATGGCAATCATCCTGGGGGTAGACCCCGGTTCCCGAATTACCGGTTACGGCATCATCCGCGTTGAAGGTCGCACCATCGAGTACATCGACAGCGGCTGCATCCGGGTGGGGGAAAAGCCCATGGCCGAGCGTCTGCAAACCATCTTCCAAAGCCTTGCGCTTCTCATCGGCGAGTATCGCCCTGAAGAATTTGCCATCGAGCAGGTGTTCATGGCCCGCAACCCGGATTCCGCCCTGAAACTGGGGCAGGCCAGGGGAGCGGCCATTGTCAGCGCTGCCAACAGCGGCCTGGCGGTACACGAGTACTCGGCCCGGCAGGTCAAGCAGGCGGTGGTGGGTACCGGTGGTGCGGACAAGTCCCAGGTGCAGCATATGGTACAGGCGCTGCTGGGGTTGTCCCGCAAGCCTCAGGCCGATGCTGCCGATGCCCTGGCCATTGCCCTTTGCCATGCCCATATGAATCAGAGTGTCATGAAGCTGGCACGGTCTGGTGGCAAGGTGCGTAGCGGGCGTGTGCGACAACAATAACCGGCTGGCAACAGCTACAGGAGTCCTGCTTTGATTGGTCGTATTCGAGGAATATTGCTGGAGAAGGCGCCGGGGCATGTTCTGGTGGAATGCTCCGGCCTGGGTTACGAAATCGACATTCCTTACACCACGTTTTTTCATCTTCCGGACGCCGGCCAGGAAGTCACCTTGCACACCCATTTTGCGGTGCGGGAAGATGCCCAGAGCCTGTTCGGTTTTGCCTCAAGGCTCGACCGTGATTTGTTCCGTCTGCTGATCAAGGTTAACGGTGTAGGCCCCAAGCTGGCGGTAGGCATACTCTCCGGCCTGGATGCGCAGCAGTTTATCCGCTGCGTGGAAGTGAAAGACGTCAACGCCCTGGTGAAGCTGCCCGGCGTCGGCAAAAAGACTGCAGAGCGTCTGCTGATCGAGATGGCGGACCGTATCGGCCAGCTGGAAGGGCAGTTTGTGCCGACGATGCCGGACACCCCGGCTGCATCCGGGGGCCCTGGTAATCAACCGCCAACAGGCCCGGACCCGCGGGACGAAGCGGAAGCGGCCCTGATTGCCCTGGGCTACAAACCCCAGGAAGCGGCAAAGGCCATCAGCAAGGTGGCCGAGCCGGAGATGACCAGCGAAATGCTGATCCGGCTTGCCCTGAAGAACATGATACCGGCCGGGTGATACCCCGGCTTTTTTGTGTCGCTCCATGACACTATTGTGTAGAGAGCGTAACGTGACTCGAACCAAGCCCTTTGTACAATTGGTGCAACCTGGAATTCAGGGGCAACCAATGGGCACGTTGTTTATTCCCAGCAAGCGGATAATGCCATGATTGAATCGGACCGACTGATATCGGCGACAGCCGGAGACTACGAAGAAGTGCAGGACCGGGCCATCCGGCCTACGCTGCTATCCGAGTATGTTGGCCAGCCCAGTGTCCGTGAACAGATGGAGATCTTCATTTCTGCCGCCCGTGCCCGGCAGGAAGCCCTGGACCACGTGTTGATCTTCGGCCCGCCGGGGCTGGGTAAAACCACGCTGGCCAACATCATTGCCAACGAGATGGGCGTTTCTATCAAAACCACCTCCGGACCGGTGCTCGAGAAAGCCGGCGACCTGGCCGCCATGCTCACCAATCTGGAAGAAGGCGATGTCCTGTTTATCGACGAGATTCATCGCCTGAGCGCTGCGGTTGAAGAAGTGCTGTATCCGGCCATGGAAGACTACCAGCTGGATATTATGATCGGAGAAGGGCCGGCCGCCCGCTCCATCAAGCTGGACTTGCCACCGTTCACGCTGGTGGGTGCCACCACCCGTGCCGGCCTGCTGACTTCGCCGTTGCGGGATCGCTTTGGCATTGTGCAGCGGCTTGAGTTCTATAACACCCAGGACCTTACCCACATCATCATCCGTTCGGCCCGCCTGTCGTCAGTGAAAATTGATGAGTCCGGTGCCTTCGAGATTGCCCGCCGCTCCCGGGGCACACCACGGATCGCCAACCGGCTGCTGCGCCGGGTGCGGGACTTCGCGGAAGTGCGTTCAGACGGTCATATCACCGCCGATATCGCCGACCAGGCCCTGAATATGCTGAAAGTAGACAGCCAGGGCTTTGATCACATGGACCGCCGCCTGTTACTGGCGATGATCGAAAAGTTTGATGGTGGCCCGGTGGGCGTAGAGAGCCTGGCGGCAGCAATCAGCGAGGAGCGGGGCACCATCGAGGATGTGCTGGAACCGTTCCTGATCCAGCAAGGCTACATGGTGCGCACCCCCCGGGGGCGTATGGTGACCTCCAACGCCTACCAGCATTTCGGTGTGGTGCCGCCGAAATCCGGCAGGGAGGAAAATCGTTTTGACTGAGAACAGCCCGAATATCTTCGAACTACCCATCAGGGTGTATATAGAAGATACGGATGCCGGTGGTATTGTTTTCCACGCCAAGTACCTGCACTACATGGAGCGGGCACGAACCGAATGGGTTCGCAGCCGGGGTGTGAGCCTTCGGGCTGGTCTTGAGGACAACATCAGCTACGTGGTGCAGCGCATGAACATCCATTACCGGACACCGGCAAAGCTGGATGACCAGCTGCTGGTCACTGCCGAGCCGGTGGCATCATCCCGGGTATGGATGAGCTTTCGCCAGCAGGTACTGAAGGCGGAGAGCCGGGAGTTATTGTGTGAGGCAGAAGTGCGGGTGGCGTGTATTGCACTGGATACCGGGAAGCCCCGCCGCTTGCCGGAAAACATGTTGGAGATTCTTAAGAACTCCGCGTAACGAATTGAAAAATATAAACTTGGTCGGGAGTAGATAGTGGAAGCGGAACTTTCAGTCTGGCATCTGATTGCGAACGCCGGGGTACTGGTGCAACTGGTTATGTTGTTGCTGGTGGCAGCCTCGGTTATGTCCTGGGCTTTAATCTTTCAGCGCCTGCAGGTGTTTCGCAAGGCCAAGCGTGCGCAGCTGGCCTTTGAAGAAAGGTTCTGGTCTGGCATGGACCTGGGCCAGCTGTACAAGGAAGTAAGCTCAGACCCCACGCCGTACTCCGGCATGGAGGCGGTGTTCCGGTCCGGTTTCAAGGAATTTTCCCGCCTGCGCCAGCAAAGCCGGGACGCAGATGCGGTCATGGAGGGTGCCCAGCGCGCCATGCGGGTGGCTTTCTCCCGGGAGCAGGAGCGGCTCGAAACCCATTTGCCGTTCCTGGCCACGGTGGGTTCCACCAGTCCCTACGTGGGCCTGTTCGGTACCGTTTGGGGCATCATGAACTCCTTCCGGGGCCTGGCGCAGGTTCAGCAGGCAACCCTGGCTACGGTTGCGCCGGGCATTTCCGAAGCCCTGATCGCCACCGCCATGGGTCTGTTTGCCGCGATTCCGGCGGTTATTGCCTACAACCGGTTCGCCGCTATGTCTGATGCCTTGCTGAAGAACTACGAGACCTTCGCGGAGGAATTCTCCAGCATCCTGCATCGCCGGGTTCACAACAACGACCAGGCCGCAGGCTGATGGCTGACACCGGGCAAAGGGGAGAAACGGTATGAAAGGCATGGGAATGATGCCCCAGCAGCGGCGCAGGCCGATGTCGGAAATCAACGTGGTGCCCTACATTGACGTAATGCTGGTGCTGCTGGTGATCTTTATGGTGACGGCGCCCATGCTCACCCAGGGGGTGAAGGTGGATTTGCCGGAGACCACGTCTGACCCGATCCAGCAGGACAAAGACGTGGAATCCATTACCGTGTCTGTGGATGCCAATGGCGCCTATTACCTGGAAGTAGGTGATCGTGGCGGCGATCCGATGTCGCTGGACGAAGTGACCGACCAGGTGGCGAAGATTCTTTCCCAGCGGGCCAACAGTGAAATCATGGTACGCGGGGACGAGTTTGTGGATTACGGTGTTGTGGTGCGCCTGATGGCAGCATTGCAGGCGGCCGGCGCCAGCGGCGTTGGACTTATCACAGACATGCCCGACACTAACCCGTAACAAGGTGGCGAACGAGTTGTGACAGGTCACGAACGGGAAACGATCAGTACCGATACGCCGCCGTGGAAGTCGCCGGTTGTGTTATCGGTGGCGCTGCATGTGCTGCTTCTGGTGATTGCCCTGGCTGGCTGGTCGTGGACCAATCCTGTACAGGAACCGGAGCCCCGCAGTATCTCGGCAAGGCTGGTAAGCCCCGAGCCCAAGCCCAGCCCGGTGGTCGACGAGCAGGATCAGCGCGACAAGGAACAAGAGCGTCGCTTGCAGGAAGAGAAAGAGCGGCAGCAAGCGGAAGCCGAGCGCAAACGGCAACAGGAAGAAGCCAGGCGCAAAGAGGCCGAAGAGCAGGCTCGCAAGCGAGAGCAGGAGCGCAAACAGCAGGAGGCGAAAGCCCGGGAGCTGGCCGAGCAGCAGGCTCGCGAGAAAGAAGCCGCCCGCCAGAAAACGGAAGCCGAGGCGAAGGAGCGTGCTCGCCAGAAAGCCGAGCAGGAGCAGCGTGCCCGCGAAGAGGCTAAGCGTAAGGCGGAAGAAGAGCAGCGCCGCCGTGAGGAGGCCGAACGCCAGCGCCAGGAACAGCAAGCCCGGGAAGAGGCGGAGCGTAAGCGCAAAGAAGCCGAGCGCCGCCTGAAAGAACAGCAGCTGGAAGCGCTGGCTGAGCAGGCCCGCCAGGAGCGGGAGGCAGAAGCACGGCGCCAGCAGGAGGCGGCAGCGGCACGAGCCCGGGAAGCCCAGATGCTCAGTGACAGCGAAAAATACCAGGCCCTGATTCGGGACCGTCTGAGCCAGGCCTGGTATCCGCCGTCTTCCGCCACAGAGAACATGGTGGCCAGGCTACAGATTACCCTGTTGCCGACCGGGGAACTCGCCAATGTGCGGCTGGTCAGCAGTAGTGGCAATACAGCATTCGATAACTCGGCGCTGGGTGCGGCCCGCTCACTTAACCGCTACCCGGTACCGGACGACAGGGATACTTTCGAGCGGTACTTCCGCCAGTTTACGATTGAATTCAATCCGCAACGCCTGCGGTGAGGCCAGGGACTGATATGACACAAAAAACGAGTTGCCATAAAACAACCGTGAAAATGCTCCTGACCGGCTGGCTGGCAGCGATGATGCTGTCGGCAGGTAACGCCAGCGCCGAGCTGCTGATCCGGATAACCGAAGGAGCGAACTCGGCCATTCCGGTGTCGGTTGTGCCGTTTGCCGAAAGCGGCGCCATGCCGCCGGGCGACAAGGTGAGCAGCATCGTGCAGGGCGACCTCACCATGAGCGGTGAGTTCCGCACGCTTGAGCCCTCGAAAATGCTGAGCCTGCCATCGAAGGGTTCAGATGTGTACTTCCGGGACTGGCGCATGCTCGGCCAGCGCTATGTGCTGGTAGGCGAACTGACCCGCAGTGGCGACAGGGTTCATGCCCGCTATGAACTGTTTGATGTAAACCAGGAGAAGCGGATCCTGGGTGAGACCGCAGCTGCCGGTGTTGGTAGCGTCCGCACCCTGGCGCATCACATCAGCGACCGCATTTACGAAGCCATTACCGGAGAGCCGGGCGTGTTCTCCACCAAGCTCGCCTATGTGACGGTGAGCGGTGAGGGCGACCAGATGCGTTACCGGCTCCAGGTCAGTGACGTGGACGGCAAGCGGGCAAAAATCCGGCTGGAAAGCCGTGAGCCGATTCTGTCCCCGGCCTGGTCGCCGGACGGCAAGAAGCTGGCCTATGTGTCGTTCGAAACTGGCAAGCCAGCCATCTACGTGCACGAGCTGTCTTCCGGACAGCGGGACAAGGTAGCGGATTTCTCCGGCCTGAACTCGGCCCCGGCCTGGTCGGAAGACGGCAAGTCGCTGTTGATGACCCTGTCCCGTGACGGCAATGCGGAAATCTACCAGATGGACCTGGCCAGCCGGAAAACCACCAAGCTGACCAACCACTGGGCCATCGACACCGAGCCGGCCTGGGACTATGCCAACAAGGGCATTTACTTTACCTCGGACCGTTCCGGTGGCCCGCAGATCTACTTCATGGAGCGCCCGGGTGCCGAGCCGCGCCGGATCACCTTCGGCAGTCGTTACAACGCACGGCCTCGGCCGGATAACAAGGGTGAGTACGTGTATTACGTGCACCAGCGGGACCGGGCATTCCACATTGCCCGCACCAACCTGAAAACCGGTGACGAAAGCATTATCACCCGCACCGAATCTGATGAATCACCCAGTGTGTCGCCCAATGGCCGACTGCTGATCTATGCCACCGGCCAGAACGGATCCAGCGTGTTGACCGTTGTTTCTGCTGACGGCGGTGCGGCCTACAGCCTGCCAGCGGCCGATGGCGATGTAAGAGAACCGGCCTGGGGGCCGATCACCCGCTGAGGCTGTTAGCGCGGGCAGAAAAACTGGTTTAAGCAAACTCAAAAAGAGGGAAAGGAAGTATGAAACTGTCATTCTCAACAAAAGTGTTCGCTATGGTGCTTTCTGCCGGACTGGTAGCAGGTTGTAGCTCCACCGGCGAAAACATGGAAGACGAGGCCTACGGTTCTGACGTCCAGGCGATCGGCGGTGATGATGGCTCCACGGTGTATGGCGGCGACGATGGCGATGGCGTTTCCTCCGGTGTTCTGAGCGACGAAGAGCGCCAGACTGCCCGTGAGCAGGCCGAGCAGCAGGCCCTGCGTGATATCACTACCTTCTACTTCGATTTCGATACTTCCGAAATCAAGCAGGAAGCCCGTGACGTGCTGGTTGCCCACGCTCGCTACCTGGCAGACAATCCGCGCCAGCAGGTTCGCCTGGAAGGCCACGCCGATGACCGCGGCACCAAGGAGTACAACCTGGCCCTGGGTGAGCGCCGTGCCAATGCTATCCAGCGTTTCCTGATTGTGAACGGGGCTTCCCGTGGCCAGATGGAAACCGTAAGCTACGGAGAAGAGAAGCCGGCTGTACGTGGCACTTCCGACAGCGCCCGGGCGCAGAACCGTCGCGTAGAGCTGATTTTCCAGTAAACCTTCTGATTAACCGGACGGGCCCATGAGAAAACAGCTCATGGCGACCGTGCTGATCCCGCTGGGCCTTGGCCTGGCGGGAGTCGTTCAGGCACAGTCGTCGAATGTCTCCTCCCAGAGCAGTGCCGAACTGTTCTATATGATCCAGCAGTTGCAGGGCGATGTTCGCCGCCTGCAGGGCAGGGTTGAAGAGCAGCAGCACGAAATCAGCCGGCTGCAACAGCGGGGCCGGGATCGGTACGTCGACCTGGACCAGCGTATCCTGGATCTCTCCAAGGCGATCGAAGCGCGTCCGGAGCCTGCTGCCGCAAGTTCCGGCGGGGTAGCGGAAGCGTCAGGGGGTAGTGGCTCGCAGCCGGTACAGCCGGAGAAGGTTTACCGGTCTCCGGAAGCGGATGAAAAGCAGGCCTACGACGAGATCATCAGCCTGATCCGTAACGACAAGGATTACGACACCGCCATTTCACGGCTGTATGACTTTGTCGACAAGTATCCCGAAGGCGACCTTACCGTGAATGCCTATTACTGGCTGGGTGAGGTTTATCTGGCAAAGCCGCAGCCCGAGCAGGCAAAGCAGGCGTTCACGATTGTGGCAACCCGCTACAGTGATCACCGCAAAGCGCCAGATGCGGTCTACAAGCTGGGTGTCGCGCTGGATCGGCTGGGCGAGAAAGACGAAGCCGTGCGCCGGATGCAGAGCGTGGTGGATCGTTATCCGCAGTCGTCTGCCGCAGACCTGGCTAAAAAATACCTGGACAGTGCAGGAAGTTGATCGCACATTGAACGATCTGGTTGTCAGGTGATCAGCCAGGAAAAAAATATAAAGATTCCCGAAAAAAGGGGTTGATCACCCAAAAAAATTCAGTAATATGTGCGCCTCGTTTGGGTCGTTAGCTCAGTTGGTAGAGCAGTTGGCTTTTAACCAATTGGTCGAAGGTTCGAATCCTTCACGACCCACCAAACACAGAATGCCCGAAACCAACGCGGGTGTTCGCCGGATGAAAGGCCGGCAAAACAGTTACGGGTCGTTAGCTCAGTTGGTAGAGCAGTTGGCTTTTAACCAATTGGTCGAAGGTTCGAATCCTTCACGACCCACCAACAAACCGGAGTGCCTAAGGGCAGTTCGGTTGAAAAAAAGAGCCTTCGGGCTCTTTTTTTTTGCCTGTCGGGCCACCATCTTTTAATCAGAGCCGGCAGCCACTCAGGGCTTTATCACGGGTATATTGCAGGCCGATGAAATGCGGTGGGGAAGTGATATACTCTGGCGGTAAACGTATTTCAGAGATCCAGCGATGACACGAGCGCAAGACCGTATCCTTGTTCAGGAACACCTGGCCCACCAGGCCGAGCCCAAGCCTTTGAGCGACAGTGAAAAGGCCGACCTCGAGGCGCGCATCAAAGATGCCCTCAAGGCGAAGGATGCCGTGCTGGTTGCGCATTACTACACAGACCCGGACATCCAGCGACTGGCTGAGGAAACCGGCGGCTGTGTGGCAGACTCGCTGGAAATGGCCCGCTTTGGCAACCAGCATCCCGCGTCTACGGTTGTGGTGGCAGGCGTCCGCTTTATGGGCGAGACCGCCAAGATCCTTAACCCGGAGAAGCGTGTACTTATGCCCACCCTGGAAGCGACCTGCTCGCTGGATGTGGGCTGCCCGGCGGACGAGTTCTCCGAGTTCTGCGACCAGCATCCGGACCGGACCGTGGTGGTCTACGCCAATACTTCGGCGGCCGTGAAGGCGAGGGCAGACTGGGTGGTTACCTCCAGCTGTGCCCAGGCAATTGTTGAGCACCTGGATGCCCGGGGCGAGAAAATCCTGTGGGCGCCAGATAAACACCTTGGCCACTACGTGCAGAAAACCACGGGCGCCGATGTGCTGCTGTGGGACGGCTCCTGCATTGTGCACGAGGAATTCAAGTTCCGTGGCCTGGAAGATCTCAAGGCCCTGTATCCGGATGCCGCCGTGCTGGTGCACCCGGAATCACCGGATGCCGTGGTGCAGATGGCGGATGTGGTGGGTTCAACGTCCCAGCTGATTAACGCGGTGCAGACCCTGCCGAATGAAGAGTTCATTGTCGCCACCGACAACGGTATCTTCTACAAGATGCAGCAGCTGGCGCCGAACAAGACTTTGATTGAAGCCCCGACTGCCGGAAACGGCGCTACCTGCCGCAGCTGTGCCCATTGCCCCTGGATGGCCATGAACGGGCTCGAAAACCTGCTGCATGTGCTGGAAACCGGTGACCAGGAAGTGCGGGTAGACGATGCATTGCGTGAGGATGCCTTGCGCCCCCTGCGCCGTATGCTGGACTTTACCGCCAATATGAACCTGAAGGCCGCAGGCAACGCCTGATTTCAGCCTTGCCCGTTATTACTGGCGGGCTTCCTGCAGGCGGCTGGCAATTTCGCCCAGGCGCTGGTTGATCACCTGCCGTTCGGTAGACCCGGCCGGCAGCAGTTCCTGGGCCTGGCGCAACTGGCGCTGTGCCGCACGCCAGTCTCCCATCAGCACCTCATACTCTGCCCGTGCCCGATGCACGCCCACAATATTGCGGGCCATACCTTCCGCTTCTGCCAGTCGCAGCCAGACCTGTTCCTGGTGCGGATATTGTCGGCTCATATCCCTGAGTACAGACGCTGCTGCAGAGCCGTTACCGTCACCGATTTCGGCGCTGGCCAGCATCATGCTGATCGGGTAGTTGCCCGGATTGCGTGACAGCGCACCCTGCAACAGATTCCGGGCCTCGGCAAAGCGCTGCTGGCTGATCTGTGTTTCGGCCAGGGAGACCTGAAACGTGATGCGCCCCGGATTGTCTTCCAGCAGTTCTCTCAGGATGTTTTCTGCCTTCTGGTACTGCCTGGCTTCGTGGTAGGCCACGGCCAGGCCATAGCGGATGGCATCGTTGCGCTGGGCGTCGTCCCGGTTCAGGTAGGCCTCGAAGGTTTCGATCGCAATCTCCGGGGATTGGGCGTAGTGCACCTGCAGGCGGCTGCGGACAAGGTGGTATTCCTGGCCATCCCGCACTCGTTCGTCAGGGTATTGCTCGGCCCGGTTGCGGGTGTCGGCTACCCGGCTCTGGGTGAGGGGGTGCGTGGAAAGGTATTCCGGCAGCCGGTTACCTTGCAGGCGGTTCTGGCGCATCATGATCTCGAACATTTCCGGCATGCCCCGCGGATCCATGCCGGCGCTGGCCAGGATGTCCAGGCCCACACGGTCAGCTTCCTGTTCGTGGGATCGGCTGTAGGCCAGCATGTTCTGCATGGAGATGGCCTGGGTGCCGGCAATGGCGGCAATACCGATGTCTGACTGGGTGACGGCCGATAACACAATGCCGGCAATCATGCCGGCGAGGGTCAGCGGTGCGCTGGTTTCCTGCTGCTGCATGCGCCGGGCAAAGTGACGCTGGCTCAGGTGCGCCAGTTCGTGGGCCAGTACCGAAGCAAACTGCTGCTCGGTGGCGGCGTTCAAAAACAGCCCGCCATTCACGCCAACGATACCGCCGGGCACGGCAAAGGCGTTCAGGGCAGGGCTGTCGATCAGTGCCAGGCTGAGATTGCGATCATCCAGCGGAGCCGAGGGCACCAGCCGGTAAATCATTGAACTGAGATAGTCGTAAACCAGCGGATCCTGGATCTGCGGGGCCGAGCGCCGGATGGAGGTCATCACCTGCTGGCCGATGTCGGCCTCCTGCTGGCCGGAAATCAGGCCACCGCTGCCGCCAATGCTGGGCAGTGTGGAGTTATTGGCGGTCAGCGCAGCCGGTGTGGCCAGCAGGCTGGCGGCCAGGGTCAGGGCCAGGCTTGAACGCGATCTGCTTCGGCGATTTTTGGATTGCGTCATGGATTCCGATACTGCCCCGGTTTCAGATGGCCGTTAGACCAGTGGTGCCCTTCGAAGTTCTGGTTTGGATTACCAACTCTTGAGGTGCAATAGGGTAACACCACCGGCATAATGCGTGCCTGAATACTGACTGAATGTTAATGGTAACTTTTTCTTATGGCTGACCGAAGTCTGGACGCAAGCGGCCTGCGCTGCCCGATGCCGTTACTGAAGACCAAGCTTGAGCTCAACAGCATGTCGCCGGGTGAGCAGCTGGAAGTGCTGGCTACCGATGCCGGCTCTAACCGGGACATTCCCGCCTATGTTGCCATGTCGCCCCACCGGCTTGTCAGCCAATCGGAGAGTAATGGCGTCTATCGTTTCATGATAGAGTGCGGCGGTTAATTTCCGGAGATTTTCATGGTCAGAATTTTACGGGGCCTGGCCCACAAGTATTTCTCGGACGAAGAAGCGGTCATCCTGTTTTTGCTGCTGGTGACCGGAACAATTTTCGTCATCTGGTTCGGTGCCATGCTGGCGCCGGCCATTGCATCACTGATCGTCGCTTTTATCCTGCAAGGGCTGGTGTCCAAGCTGAATCGCATGGGGGTTCCCCAGACGGTTGCGGTTATTTCGGTGTTCCTGATGTTTATGGGTGTGCTGATCGGGTTTATCTTCGGCCTGCTGCCGCTTATCTGGACGCAGGTGAGCACCCTGGCCGGCGAAGCGCCCCGGATTATCCGGGAGCTGCAGTCGTATCTTTCACTGTTGCCGCAGGAATATCCCCATCTGGTCTCCGAAGAGGCGGTGAACCTGATCTACGCGGAAATCTCTGCGGAAGTAGGGCACGCAACCCAGTGGCTGGTGTCTTTCTCGCTTTCCAGTATTCCGGACCTGGTGGCCCTGCTGATTTATATGGTGCTGGTGCCGATCCTGGTGTTTTTCTTCCTGAAAGACCGGGAGCTCATCGTCAATTCCATTGGCCGCCTGCTGCCGCCGCAACGCCCGATGATGGTTCGTATCTGGCACGAAGTTAACCTGCAATGTGCCAACTATGTGCGCGGTAAAGCCGTGGAAATCCTGATCGTTGGCGGGACCACCTACGTGGCGTTCAAGTTGCTGGGCATGCCCTATGCTGCGCTGCTCTCTTTGCTGGTGGGGCTGAGCGTGGTGATTCCCTACATCGGTGCCGCCGTGGTGACCGTGCCGGTCGCCGTTATCGGCTTGTTCGCCTTTGGCTGGAGCAGCCAGTTTATCTGGATCATGGTGGTTTACGGCATTATCCAGGCGCTGGATGGCAACGTGCTTGTTCCGGTACTGTTTTCAGAGGTAAACAACCTGCACCCGGTGGCCATTATCGTGGCGGTACTGTTCTTCGGAGGTATCTGGGGCTTGTGGGGTGTGTTCTTTGCGATTCCGCTGGCAACCATGCTGAAAGCCGTGTTTGCCGCGTGGCCGGTGCAGGAAGACATGCCCGCACCGGCACAGGAAACCTGATTCAGAGCGCCTTGACGGCCTCGAGCACTTCGTCAACGTGGCCGGGCACTTTTACGCCCCGCCACTCCTGGCGCAGCACACCTTTCTTGTCGAACAGGAAGGTGCTGCGTTCGATGCCAAGATGCTCCTTGCCATAGAGCTTTTTCAGTTTGATGACGTCAAACAGCTTGCACAGGGTTTCATCTTTGTCTGAGATCAGGTGAAAGGGGAAATCGTATTTCGCCCGGAAGTTCTCGTGAGCCTTCAGGCCATCCCGGGAAACACCGAAGATTTCGGTGTCCAGCTCCGCGAACTGTGACATGCGATCGCGGAAGTCCTGGCCCTCGGTGGTGCAGCCGGGTGTATTGTCTTTCGGGTAGAAATAGATAACGATGTTTTTGCCCTTGAGGTCGGCTGGCCGGATGACCTGTTCACCGGTGGCCTCGGCTTCAAAATCAGGGATGGGTTGGTTCAATGCTACAGATGACATGAGTTCTCCTTGAATTCCCTTGTGTCGTTACGAGCCCAACATTACCATATCGGTTTTATTCGGACGGAGCTTTTATGATTACGGGTAGCCTTGTCGCACTGGTCACGCCCATGCATCCAGACGGTGAGATTCACTGGGAGGATCTGGACAAACTGGTGGACTTTCACATCGAAAACGGCACTCACGGTATTGTTGCTGTGGGTACCACCGGCGAATCCGCAACCCTGGACCCGAAAGAGCATTGTCGGGTTATCGGGCATATCATAAAACGGGTGGCCGGCCGGATTCCTGTGATTGCCGGTACCGGTGGTAACAGTACGCGCGAAGCGATCGAACTGACCACTGAAGCCCACAAACTGGGTGCCGATGCCTGTCTGCTTGTGGTGCCTTACTACAACAAGCCGACCCAGGAAGGCCTGTACCAGCACTTCAAGACCATCGCTGAAGCTGTACCGGGCATGAACCAGATTCTGTACAACGTGCCGGGCCGCACCGCCTGTGACATGTTGAACGAAACCGTTGAGCGCCTGGCTGACATTCCCAATATTGTCGGTATTAAAGACGCCACCGGTAACATTACCCGCGGCAGCGAACTGATCGAGGCCGTTAAAGGTCGCCTGGCGGTTTACTCCGGTGACGATGCCACCGCAGCAGACCTGATGCTGGCCGGCGCCAAGGGTAACGTTTCGGTAACCGCGAACGTGGCTCCGAAAGCCATGTCCCAGCTGTGTGAAGCGGCGGTTGCCGGTGATCAGAGCGAAACCGCTCGCCTTAACGAGCTGCTGATGCCCCTGAACCGCAAGCTGTTCCTGGAAGCCAATCCGATTCCGGTGAAATGGGCCTTGCAGCGCATGGGCATGATTGGTGAAGGCATCCGTTTGCCGCTGACTCCGCTCAGCGAGAAGTTCCACGGCGAGGTGGAAGACGCCCTCAGAGCCGCTGGTGTTCTCTGAAGCCGTAAGAACCACCCGCTAACCGGAGTTGCCGATGCAGTTTCTTGCACGAGCCCGCAGTAAAACCCCGCAGATGTCCCGGCCAGTGGCCGGGATTCTGCTTGTAACCAGCCTGGCTGGTTGCAGCTTGCTGGAAGACCGTTCCCAGCGCTACGTGGATGCGCCCGAAGGGCAGCCCATTGAAATCCCGGAGAGCGCAGACCAGTCCCGTTTTTCTGAAATCATGCCGGTACGGAGCATCAATACCGATGATTCCCGCCGGATGTATCCGTCGTCGATTCCCAAACCCCCGGACATGACCTCCGAGATTCTCGATCAGAACTATGTGATCGAAGAGCTGGATGGTCGGGCCTGGCTGCTGGTGAACGAAGTGCCGGGCCGGCTGTGGCCGGTGGTCAGCGCCTGGATGAATCAGTCCGGCCTGGGCATGGCCTACGACAGCCCCCAGCTGGGCGTTATGCAGAGTGAGCTGGCCAACTTCAGCAAGCGCAGCCGTGAGCTTCTCGGCCTGGATAACACCCCGGCCGCCGACGAGCCGCGCATGCTAGTACAGACCCGCCTGGCCCCGGGCATCCGCCGCAAGACCACCGAGATCCGTATCCGCACGGTTGAACTTGCACAGAACCCTGAGGGCCTGGTCAGCTGGGATGACGGTGCTGCCGGCTCTGAATCGGCCCTGGAGCGCCAGAAAGCCCTGCTGGGTGAACTGGGCGAGTTCCTGAAAGCCCGTGAAGACAACAAGTCTTTCTCCCGGGCAGCATTCGGCATGGTAGCCGAGCCCCTGGTGCGGCTGTTGTCGGAAGGCGACGTTGCCACTGCGGTGAGGGTAGAGCTGGATTACGGCCGGACCTGGGCTGAGGTAAACCGTTCCCTGACCGAGATCGACGCTGAGGTAATGGACCTTAACCGCAGTGCCGGTTGGTTCCAGGTGGATTTCCGCACCGAAGACGAGCGCTCGCCCGGCTGGTTCTCCTGGTTCAGCAGTAAAGACGAACCCACTCACACCCATACTGTGCGGGTTGAGCAGCAAGACGACGCCGTGTTTGTAACGGCCGAGCAGCAGGACAACTACACGGGTGAGTACAGCGCATCTGACTTGCTCACCCGTTTGTTTGAACAACTGTATTGATCAACGGGGCGGCTGACAGGTCGCCCGCGTTTGGAGACCCCAATGGAAAAGCGCGAAGAACTCTACGCCGGCAAGGCAAAATCCGTATATCGCACTGACGACCCCGAGCGTTTTGTTCTGGTATTCCGGGATGACACCTCGGCCTTTGACGGCGAGAAGAAAGAACAGCTGAACCGCAAAGGCATGGTGAACAACAAGTTCAACGCCTTCATCATGGAGAAGCTGGAAGCAGCCGGTGTACCGACTCACTTCGAGGGCCTGCTGTCTGATACCGAATCACTGGTTAAGAAGCTGGACATGATTCCGGTGGAGTGTGTGGTTCGCAATATTTCCGCCGGCAGCCTGTGCCGTCGCCTGGGTGTAGAAGAAGGCCAGGAGCTGAATCCGCCCACGTTCGAACTGTTCCTGAAGAACGATGCCCTGCACGATCCGATGGTGAACGAATCCCTGGCTGTCAGCTTCGGCTGGGCCGGCGAGCAGGAACTGGCCAGGATGAAAGAGCTCACCTACAAGGTGAACGACGTACTGAAGGCCCTGTTTGATGACGCCGGCATGCTGCTGGTGGACTACAAGCTGGAATTCGGCCGCAGCGGCGGCCAGATCGTTCTGGGCGACGAATTCAGCCCCGACGGCTGCCGCATCTGGGACAAGGAAACCCGCAAGAAGATGGACAAGGACCGTTTCCGTCAAGGGCTTGGTGATGTCATCGAAACCTATGAGGAAGTTGGTCGCCGTCTTGGCATCAACTTTGACTGAATAAAGCACAACAAGCAGAAAGGTGATGTATGCGTAAGTTGATGGTTGCTGTAGGTGGTTCGCTGGTACTGGCGGCCCCGTTGGCCAATGCCGACATTCTGGGCGTGGGCGCAAACGTAAGCTACTGGGATTCCGATTTCTCCGGTGAGGTGGTGAACAAAGGCTCTGCCGTTGATATCGAGAATGATCTCAATATGGACAGCGACAGCAACGCCAACTTCACGGCTTACTTCGAGCATCCGGTGCCACTACTGCCGAACGTGCGGGTGAACTACATCAGCATTTCCCAGAGTGGTAGCGGTCAGGTTGGCCTGGAAGAGTTCGATGGCATCCTCCCGGGTGCAGACGTTAAGTCAGACCTGGACCTGGATCAGCTGGACGCCACCTTCTACTACGAAGTGCTGGATAACTGGGTAAACCTGGATCTCGGCCTGACCGCTCGCAAGTTTGATGGTGAGCTGGTGGTGCGCGACACGGCTGTTGGTGGACGCGTGAGTACAACGACCGTCGATGCCGTAGTTCCCATGGGCTACCTGGCCGCCCGTTTCGACCTGCCGTTTACCGGTGTGTCTGTTGGCGCTGACGGTAACTTTGTAAGCTACAGCGGCGACTCCCTGCACGATGTGAACGTGTATGGCCAGTTCGAGATTGCCATGCTGCAGCTGCGTGCAGGCTACCGCGAAATGGCGATTGATTACGAAGATGACGACGACAAGCTGGACGTGGAGCTCTCCGGCCCCTTCGCCAGCGTCGGCTTCACCTTCTGAGCAAGTATTAAAAGGCGCCTCTGGGCGCCATTTTTCATGGAGAACAGATCTTGAAAATCCTCGTTACGGGAACCGCCGGTTTTATCGGCTCACACCTGGCCCATCGACTGCTGGATCGCGGTGATGAAGTCATCGGCGTGGACAACGTAAACGACTATTACGATGTGAACCTGAAAGAGGCTCGCCTGGCCCGGCTAACCGGCAAGGCAGGGTTCACCGAAGTGCGCCAGGACGTAGCAGACCGGGCCGCCATGGAAGCCCTGTTCCGGGAACACAAACCTGAGCGGGTGGTGCACCTGGCCGCCCAGGCCGGCGTACGTTACTCCCTGGAAAACCCCCACGCCTACATAGACGCCAACCTGGTTGGCTTTATGAATATCCTGGAAGGCTGTCGCCATAACGACGTGAAGCACCTGGTGTACGCCTCCAGCAGCTCGGTATACGGCGCTAACGAAACCATGCCGTTCTCCGTGCATGACAACGTAGACCACCCCCTGAGCCTGTACGCGGCCTCCAAGAAGGCCAATGAGCTGATGGCCCACACCTACAGCCACCTGTACAACCTGCCCACCACCGGCCTGCGGTTTTTCACCGTGTATGGTCCCTGGGGCCGGCCGGATATGGCCTTGTTTATCTTCACCAAGAAGATCCTGGCGGGCGAACCGATTGATGTGTTCAACCACGGCCATCATAAGCGGGACTTCACCTACATCGACGATATCGTAGAGGGTGTCATCCGTACGCTGGACAACGTCGCCCAGCCCAACGAAGACTGGAGCGGTGCCCAGCCAGACCCGGGCACCAGCAAGGGGCCGTACCGCATCTACAACATCGGCAGCAATAACCCGGTGGAGCTGTCCCGGTTTATCGAGATCATCGAAGAGCGGGTCGGCAAAAAGGCCGAGAAAAACCTGCTGCCCATGCAGCCCGGTGATGTGCCGGCGACCTACGCCAATGTAGATGACCTGATCAATGATGTGGACTACAAGCCGTCTACCACCGTGGAAGAGGGCATAGCCAACTTTGTGGACTGGTACCGGGATTTCTACAAGGTCTGATCGCCGCTGCTAACAAAGAAGGCCAGCATCGTTGCTGGCCTTCTTTGTTTATGAGACCTGGTTGGTTAGCGCAAAAGATACCTGTCTGCCGGTGACCGGGCAGTGGAAGGCCAGTTTAACTGCGGTCAGTTGCAGCCCGGCAGAATCTGCTGTTCCGTAAAGCCTGTCTCCGACAATCGGGTGACCAATACCGGACAGGTGTCGCCGTATCTGGTGTTTTCGGCCAGTTTCGATGCGGATTTCCAACGCGGTGGTATCGGAATCTTCGTCATAGGTGAGGGTAGTCACGCGACTGACCGAGGCTTTGCCGTCCAGGGGCGTGTCGATCCGCAGGTCGTCGGCAACCAGGTTGCCGGTTACCCGGGCCCGGTAGATCTTGGTCATGGTTCGTCCGGAGAACAGTTGGGACAGCGCTGCCGCGGCTTTACCATCGTGGGCGATCAACATGATGCCCGCGGCATCCCCGTCCAGCCGGTGCACCAGAAAACAGGGTTTGTTCAGTTCGGTTTCAGCCAGACGCAGCAGGCTGCAGTGGTCGCCCCACTGCGAACCCTGGGACAGCAACCCGTGCGGCTTGAACCAGACAGTGTAACGGCCTTTGTTCTCCAGCAATTCGGGTTCTTCCGGTTGGCGCGCCAGAACCTGGTCATCATAGAACAGCTGGATACGAGTGCCCGGTTTCAGCTCCCGCTTGGCCTTCCGCAACCGCACCTGCTTGCCTTTCTGGGTCCACCAGCAGGCGCCCTTGGCCATGGCATCCTTGATGCGCTGCTTGGGCAGGCCAGAGGCTTCCGCCAGCGCATCTACCGCAAGCCGGGAGCTTTCAACAGTCAGGTCGATGGTCTGGCGCATGGTGGCTGGAGTACTCCGGTTTCAGGTAAGCAGGCCGGGCATTATAGCGGAAACAGCTACGGGAGCGCGCCTTTACCGGCTGTGCTACTGTTCGTAAAGGCCGATATTCAAGGAGACCGTATTATGCCGCTCATTGGCTGGCTATTTCTTTTCGCTGCATTCGCATTGGTTGTCGGCAGCCTGCTGTTTTTGCGGGATAGCGCCAATATGAAGATTCCCAAGGAAAAGCTGGAAAAAATTCGGGAGCGTAAGGCGGAGCAGGAGAAGGCAGACGAGGAGGAACGGGATCGCTGGTGATTATTGCCCCGGGGTTTGCCTGTCGGTGTGGCGTTGCGCACCGGTGTAGTGCAGGCCTTTTAACTTCTGGCAAAGCGACAATGGAAAATTCATTTAAAACAATGCATTGAAAAACCTGAACAATTGGCCAGCTTTTTGCTCCATTTGAAGTTGTTACCCGCTTAGGGCGGTGCAACACAACTTCAGAATGGTTCAGGAGAACGATGCATGAGCATGAAACGCAGTCTGGCAGCGGCCATTGCCCTGACTTTATCTTCTTCCGTAATGGCAGAAGACCCGATGAAAATCGGATTTGTCTACGTTGGCCCCATCGGGGATCACGGCTGGAGTTACCAGCACGATCTGGGCCGAAAAGCCGTTGAGGCGCACTTCGGTGACCAGGTTCAAACCACCTATGTGGAAAACGTGGCCGAAGGTGCCGACGCCGAGCGCACCATCCGCATGCTGGCCCAGGCCGGCAACGACGTTATCTTCACCACGTCATTCGGTTTTATGAACCCGACCATCCGGGTTGCCGAACAGTTCCCTGATATCACCTTCATGCATGCCACCGGCTATAAGCAGGCGGATAACGTGGGTACCTATCTGTCCAAGACCTACGAGGGGCGTTATGTAACGGGAGTGGCGGCTGGGTTGGTGACCGAGTCGAATGTGCTGGGTTACATTGCCTCGTTCCCGATTCCGGAAGTCATTCGCGATATCAACGCGGTGTATCTGGGGGCTAAGTCGGTGAACCCCGATATCGAGATCAAGGTGGTGTGGGCCAACACCTGGTTTGATCCGGCCAAAGAGGCCGATGCTGCCAACGCCATGATGGATCAGGGGGCCGATGTGGTGATTCAGCACACCGACAGCCCTGCGCCTCTGATGTCCGCCTTGCGCCGGGGTAACTGGGGTGTCGGGCAGGCATCTGATATGCGGGAGTTTGGCAAGGAGGCCCACCTGTTATCCGTCGCCAATAACTGGGGGCCTTATTACGTTGAGCAGGTTCAGAAGGTCATGGATGACAGCTGGGTGCCAGAGGATCACTGGGGTGGCATTGACGAGGATATGATCCAGATTATCGGCCTGAGCGACCGCCTGAGCGAGGAGCAGTCGGCGGCCGTGAACCAGGTGATTGAGGCTATTGGCGCCGGTGAGTTGCATCCGTTTACCGGTCCTTTGAAAGACCAGGCCGGCGAGCTGAAAGTGGCAGACGGGGTGACCATGACCGAGCAGGAACTGGCGGGTATGAACTGGTTCGTGGAAGGCGTCGGGGCAACACTGCCGCAGTAACGATTCTGATCAGACACTGACAAAAGAGCCCCGATCAATGGGGCTCTTTTTTGGCTGACTAGCGGGTGTGTTTCAGAAAGCGGGGTCGGAACCGCGCGTGGCCCAGCCGGTCATCCGTCGCTCGACAAGTGCGAAGAGTTCGTACATCACCACGCCCATGACGCCGATCACCACCAGGCCTGCAAACACCAGCCCCATATCCATCGTCGAGCTTGCCGACAGCATCAGGTACCCGATGCCAACGTTGGACGCTACGGTTTCAGAGATGACCGAACCGACAAAGGCCAGAGTGATAGCAACCTTGAGTGAAGCGAAGAAGTATGGCATGGAGCGGGGCAGAGCGACTTTTTTCAGGATATCGATGCGGCTGGCACCCAGCGAGCGCATAACGTCCTGAAGCTCCGGCTCCAGCGTCGCCAGGCCGGTGGCCATATTCACCACCACCGGGAAGAACGAGATCAGAAATGCAGTGAGAATGGCGGGCACCGTACCGATGCCAAACCAGACCACCAGCACTGGCACGAAGGCCACTTTCGGGATGCTGTTGAAGCCCACCATCAACGGATAGACGGCCTTGTAGATTACCGGTGAGGAACCCACCAGCATGCCCAGAACCAGCCCGAATACCACGGCAAGGGCGAATCCGACAACGGTGGTGAACAGTGTCTGGGTGGCATGCTCAATGATTTGTGGCCGGTATTCCAGCCAGGAGCGCCAGATATCGGTGGGGGCGGGAAACAGGTAGTCAGGAATCTGGAAAGCAAAGCAAAGCAGCTCCCAGAACAGCCCCAGAAACAGGAGCAATAGCCAGGGCGAGGCTTTCATCAACAGGCGTTTGCGCTGAGCCAGGGTCATCAGGATCCCTCCCGGATTCGGCCAATGTGGTCACGTAATTCAAACACCAGGTCGGCAAAGGGATCGGTGTAGGTGACGGAAAGCTCTCTGGGCCGGGGCAGGTTTACCGGCTTGCGAACCAGTATCCGGCCCGGGCCCTTGCTCATGACGTATACGGTATCGGCCAGAAAAACCGCTTCGCGAAGGTCGTGGGTTACCAGAACCACGGTAAAGGGCTCTTCCTGCCATAAATCCCGGACCATGCACCAGAGTTCCTCACGGGTGAAGGCATCCAGTGCGCCAAACGGTTCGTCCAGCATCAGCAGGGAGGGGCGGTGGATCAGTGCGCGGCAGATTGACGCCCGCTGCTGCATGCCGCCGGACAGCTCCCAGGGATATTTGTGTTCGCAGCCGGCAAGGCCAACCCGCTTGAGCAGGGCGCGCCCCAGTTCTTCGAACTGTGTTTTTTCCCGGCGGAACTTGTGGCGGTACTCCGCCACTATCTCAAGTGGCAGCAGCACGTTTTCAAGGGTCGTGCGCCACGGCAGCAGGTTGGAGGCCTGGAACGCCATGCCAACACCCTTCTGCGGGCCCGCCACTTGCTTGCCCCCCAGATAGACATAGCCATCGCTCGGTGGCGCAAGCCCGGTGACCAGCTTCATCAGGGTGGACTTGCCACAGCCCGATGGGCCCACCACCGCCACAAACTCATTTTCTTTCACGCTCAGGGAGATGTTTTCGATCGCCAGCGGGCCATCCTCTCCATAACGCATGCTTACATTCTCAAACTCGACAAGGTCCATCTGGTACTCCGGTAGGCCAGGGAGCCCGGGTGCGCGGTACCCGGGCACAGGTGCGTCAATCGATCGAGCGCTCTGCCTGTGATGGCAGGTAGCTGCTGTCGAATAACTGCGTGAGTTGGTCTGACGGTTCCAGGTTATAGGAGGCCACCATGTCCGCCATGGCCCGCTCCATGCGCGCTTCGGTGATGGCGCCCAGACCTTCGGCGCGGGTTTCTTCGGTGATCACGTGGTTGTCCATGGCCAGTTTAAGGCGGCGCAGCTCCAGGTCCTGTTTGATCAGGCCATCCCGTTTTTTTACATAGGTAATCGCGGTTTCAGGATCTGCGATGGTTTCTTTCAGCGCTTTGTTGAAGGCTCTCAGAAAACCTTTGACCGCCTCCGGGTTCTGTTCGAGCAAGGCATCCTGGGCAATGATGGTATTGCCGTAGAACTCCACCCCGTAATCCGGGTATTTCAGCGCCACGATGTTGTCCGGGGACACGCCGCGGGCTTCGAGGTTCAGCAGACTGGTGAAGTAGAAACCGGTAATGGCGTCTACCTCACCCCGGGCGAGCAGGGTTTCCCGGATGGCAGGATCGGCCGATTGCCACTCAACCGAGTCCACCGCCAGGTTGTTATGCCGCGCAAACGACGGCCAGGCTTTGCGGCCACCATCGAAAACGGGGGCGCCCAGAGTTTTGCCTGCCAGGTCTTCGGGCTTTTCAATGCCGGAGTCTTTCAGGGCAAACACCGCCGCAGGCATGGTGTTGTAGACCATATAAACAGCGGTTACGCCGGTTTCCGGGTTCTTTGAGGTGGTTTCTGTCAGCGCGCTGAAGTCGGCAAAGCCCATGTCGTAGGCATTGGTGGCTACGCGGGTAACCGCGCCTGCCGAGCCGTTACCGGCATCAATGGTGACGTTGAGCCCCTCACTCTTGAAGTAGCCTTTTTCGAGTGCCATCAGGAAAGGCGCAGAGGGCCCTTCGAAACGCCAGTCCAGGGTAAACCGAATGTCGGTATCAGCCTGGGCGAAGGTGCTCGCGGCCAAGGCGCCTGCCAGAGTGACGGCTTTTGACAGCCCCCTGAGCAGGCCGGGCTTTTGCTGTTTTGCTTTCATGGAGGTGTTCCTCGCTGTGTTTGGAATAGAGGTTTTGCGTACTCACAGGGAAAGTGCAATTGCCGTACCAGAGTCCCGGAACACCGGCCCGAGTGCCGTAAAACCTGACCACATGGTCTATTTTGTTGGCTTCCGGGCTCCACCGGGTGTTAAGAGAGTGCCCTGAAATGGCGCTCCGGCCTGGCCCTGTGGACCAAACCGGTGCCGCCAGGGCGTTATTGGCCAGCGTTATCCAGCCAGCCCCCCAGTGCGGTACGCTCCTGCTCGGTCATGCCGCTGGTATTGCCCAGGGGCATGTAATGGGTGCGGACGGCTGCCTGCTGCACCCGGGCGGAATGGGCCAGCAGGTCAGCCAGCTGTTCCAGTACGATGCCGGCAGGCGGTGCCTGAAAGGCCGGATGCGCCGGCTCTCGGGCATGGCAGGCGGTACAGTGCTGGCGGAGCAGACCGGAAACCTCGGTATCGGTAGCCACAACACGTTCAACAGCGGCGTCAGAATTTCGGTTGTCAGGGGCGAGAACCCATACCAGAGCCAGGGTCAGGAAGGCCGAAAACACCAGTATTCCGGGCTTATGGATGCCCCGGTGTTTCAGGTTGAAATAGTGCCGGGCAAAGGCGGTGATAAAACCGATGGCCGCCAGAATGGCCCAGCCTTCGGGGTGGCCATACAACATGGGGTAGTGGTTGCTGATCATGATGAACAGCACCGGCAGGGTCAGGTAATTGTTGTGGGTGGAACGCAGCTTGGCGAGGCCTGCCAGCCGGGCAACCTCCGGCCCCGGTGTTTTGCCCTCGCGAACCGCGCTCACCAGGGCGCGCTGTGAGGGCATGATGCCCAGAAACACGTTGGCTACCATCAGGGTGCCGATCATCGCTCCGATATGAATGAACGCGCCCCGGCCACTGAAGATCTGGAACAGGCCCCAGGCAGCAAACACCAGAAGTGCGTAGAGCAGGGCGCCGAACAGCTTGCCATTGCCGGCCAGCCGGCTGCGGATCATCAACTCATAAATGCCAAGCATCGCGGCGATACTGGCCAGCCCGAGGGCGGCGCCGGTGCCGGCACCGAGATCGGCTTTAGCCGGGTCCAGCAGGTAGCCGGGGCTGCCCAGGTAGTAAACCAACAGCAGCAGGGCCATGCCGCTGAGCCAGGTGCTGTAGGCTTCCCATTTGAACCAGTGCAGTTCCCTGGGCATCTGCTCCGGGCCCAGCTGGTATTTGGCCACTTCGTAAAAGCCACCGCCGTGTATGGCCCAAAGATCACCCTTGATGCCCCTGGCTTGCTTCCATTCCGGCGGCTCGCGCAGGTTGTTGTCCAGCCAGATAAAATAGAAAGATGCGCCAATCCAGGCGACGCCGGCAATCACATGAAACCAGCGAATAACCAGCCCAATCCATTCGGTGAGATACGCCTCCATAGGGTCAGGCTCCTGTTGCCGTTAAAGAAAGGGGGGCAGGTTGTTCGTCTGCGTCAGGGCGCTGCCAGAGAAGCTGGCCGGCGACGGCAGTTGCGGCAATGGCCCGGTCATCGCCCAGAATCATCAGGTCAAAGAGCAATTCCTGCAGACTTTGGCCGGCACGGTGTTTCATCGCCGTGATGGGTGCGCCAAGCGGGTCCAGAACCACAAAATCGGCCTGGTTACCGGGGCGGAAATTACCGGTCTGGTCTTCCTGCTGCAGAACCCTGGCATTGCCCAATGTGGCCAGATAGAAGGCCAGCCAGGGTGTCAGTGTCTGGCCCCTGAGCCGGCACACCTTGTAGGCCTCTGCCATGGTGGCCAGCATGGACAGGCTGGTGCCGCCGCCGACGTCTGACGCCAGCCCGACCTGGACACCGGCAGCGCGGGCGGCGCCCAGGTCGAACAGGCCGCTGCCCAGGAAGGTGTTAGAAGTGGGGCAGAAAGCGATAGACGCGCCGGTTTGCGCCAGCCGCTGGCGATCCTGGTCGCCAATGTGGATGCCGTGGGCAAGCACCGTATTCCGGCCCAGCAAACCATAGTGGTCGTACACATCCAGATAGCTCTGACGCTCCGGGAACAGTTGCCGGGTGAGCTCGATTTCACCAGTATTCTCAGCCCAGTGGGTCTGGATCAGGGCGTCCGGGAATGCCTGTGCCAGTTCACCAGCCAGCTGCAGTTGTTCCGGGCTTGAGGTAATGGCAAATCTGGGGGTGATGGCGTAGCGAAGGCGACCGCGGTTGTGCCAGCGTTTGGCCAGTTCGCAGCTGTCCCGATAACTTTCCCGGGCTGTGTCGGTCAGGTTCGTCGGCGCGTTCCTGTCCATCATGACCTTGCCGGCGGTCAGGGCCATGCCCCGGCTTTGTGCGCCCTCAAACACCGCATCAACCGAGGCCGGGTGCGAGGTGCAGAACACCAGGGCAGAGGTGGTGCCATGGCACAACAGCAAATCCAGAAACTGGCTGGCTTCGGCCCGGGCCCAGTCGGCCTGGCAGAACCGGGCTTCATGGGGGAAGGTATAGGTCTCCAGCCAGTCCAGAAGCTGGGTGCCATAACTGGCCATCACCGCCAGTTGCGGCATATGCACATGGGTGTCGATAAAGCCCGGCATAATCAGGCCCTCGGGCCAGTGCCGGATATCGGCCCCGCCGGGCAGGCGTGATATGAGTTCGGGGGCCGGCCCCGTGGCCAGTACCCGGCCCTGGTGAACGACCAGCAGGCCGTCCGGGTAGTACTCGTAACTGTCAGGTTCGGGCTCGGGGGCGTTGCCCGGGTCGTTGAGAAAATGGAGGATGTTGCCCCGGTAAGCCTGGCATCCCGCCGGAAACGCAAGTAATGGGTCCACGTCTATCAGCTCCCCCGGTAAGTGGAATAGCCCCACTGGTTCAACAGCAGGGGCACGTGGTAGTGGCTATCGGTATCAGCAATGGTGAAGTCGATAGCCACTTCCGGGTAGAAGCAGTCCAGTTTGCGCTTGTGATACCAGTCGCCGGTGGCAAAGCGCAGCCGGTAATGACCGGAATCGACCGGGCCGGATAACCATGAGGTGATCCGGCCATCCTGGTCGGTAGCGCCTTCGGCCATGAGTTCGGGGCCGCCTTCGATGATCCGTTCCAGCACAACCAGAACCCCTGCGGCCGGTTTGCCGCTGCCGATATCGAGAACGTGGGTGGTGATCGGGCTCATAGCAGTTTCTCCAGTCGTAATTCGGTAATTTTTGCCTGCTCGTGCGCGGCGTTCTGCAGCTCTTCAGCCCGTGTGTTATTGAGACGCTGTTCCAGCAAGGCCAGCATCTCCTGGGCAGTTTTGCCGGTGGCGCAGACAATGAAAATGAACCCGAACTTGTCCAGATAAGCCTGGTTGCCAGTGCTCAGTCTTTGCAGGGTGTCTTCATCCGCCTGCCGGGTGCCGGCCTGTTCGTCGCCGGCCAGGGTGCGGGTGCTGGCGTATTTTTTCCGAAGGCTGTCCAGGTTGCCGATTCTGGGGTGGGCATCGAACGCCTGCAGCCAGTCGGCTTCCGTCAATATCGGCCAGAGTTGCCGGCACGCGGCGTAGAGGCTGTCGCGATCCATGAAAGGGCGGGCGTTGAGCATGCCTTGCACCCAGGTCTCTGCTGCACAGCAGTTCCGCAGCAGCGGTTCTGCCTCGGTTGCTGGCAGTTGATTGAATTGGCCAAGGTTCATAAAAGGAGGTCTCCGGTTTCTTTTTCGGGCAGCAGGCCTTTGAGTTGCTGCCAGGAAATGCCCCGTTTGGGCGCGGGGTTGCCAGGCTCTGCCGTCAGGGTGAGCAGTTCGGCCATGATGGAAACCGCTACTTCCATAGGGCGTTTGCCCGGCACGTCGGACCGCCCCACAGGACAGCGGATGCGGGCAATATCGGTATCCGAAAAGCCGCGATGGGCCAGGCGCTGACGAAAACGTTCGGCCTTGGTGGCAGAGCCGATCAGGCCGATACCGGCGGGGGTACCGGCCGTGAGCAGAGCCCGGCAAAGCTCGAAATCCAGGTGGTGATTGTGGGTGACAATCAACACCTGTTGCTGGTTGCACAGTTCAGGCGCATCGCCGGCGGGGTCATCGGTGTGGTGAATCCGGACATTGGCCGGTGGTCCGGCTGGAAACTGTTCTGGTCGCGGGTCAACCCAGGTAACGCGCCAGGGCAGTTCCGCCAGGATGGTCACCAGGGCCCTGGCCACGTGGCCGGCGCCAAAGATCACCAGTTGTTGCTGGCTGCCCGGATGGATTTCCAGAAGCACCGACACACTGCCGCCGCAGCACTGGCCAAGGCTTGCGCCCAGGGGAAAATGCGCCAGTTCGCTCTGGTAAAGCCCCTTGGCCAGACGCTCCCGGGCCTGCTGGCAGATGCGGTGCTCCAGATGGCCGCCGCCAATGGTGTCGTAACAGTGTTCTCCGGTGATCACCATTTTGGTGGCGGGCTCCCGCGGTACCGAGCCGGTCACACCCAGCACGGTCACCAGGGCATAGGGCTCACCACGCTGCTCACAGAGGGCGACCGCCTGGTGCCAGTTAAGGGGCGTTGCCATCATTGTCCGTTCTCCTGTTGGTTTACCCAGCGCCGGGTTTCGGTAACGGCATTCAGTACACGTTCCGGTGTGGCCGGCGTGTCCAGTGGCGGGCTGAAGCGGTAGTCGCTGAGGCTGGATACCGCGTCGCGAAGCGCGCTCCACACTGAAATGCCAAGCATGAACGGGGGTTCGCCCACGGCTTTGGAGTGGAATACCGTGGCTTCGTGGTTGGGGCTGTCTTTCAGCAGCGCTACCCGCAGGTCTGGCGGGCAATCGGAAACGGCGGGAATTTTGTAGGTGGCTGGGCCGGTGGTCAGTAACCGGCCTTCGGCGCTGTACACCAGCTCTTCCGTGGTGAGCCAGCCCATGCCCTGAATGAAGCCGCCTTCAATCTGACCCATGTCGATGGCCGGGTTCAGGGAGCGCCCGGCATCGTGGAGAATGTCGGTACGCAGCACCCGGTATTCACCAGTCAAGGTGTCGACTACGACCTCGGAGCAGGCGGCACTGTTGGTGTAGTACAGAAACGGCCGGCCCTGACCGGCGTCGTGGTCATAGTGGATCTTCGGTGTGGCATAGAAGCCGCTGGAGGACAGGGATATCCGGTGCATGTAGGCGGTCTGGATAAAGTCTTCCCAACTCAGGCAGTGGTCTCCGATATGAACCTGGTTAGCATGGAACCGCACGTGCTCTTCCGGCACATTCCAGTGGGATGAAGCAAAGGCGGTCAGGCCACCCAGTATCTTTTCGCAGGCATCAAGCGCAGCCATGCCATTGAGGTCGGAACCGGAAGAGGCCGCCGTGGGGGAGGTGTTCGGTACCTTATCGGTGCGGGTAGCGGAAACCTTGACCCGCGCCACGTCCACCTGAAAGGCGGTTGCGACCACCTGCGCTACCTTGATGTACAGGCCCTGGCCCATCTCGGTACCACCGTGATTTACCTGAATGCTGCCATCGGTGTAGATGTGCACCAGTGCACCGGCCTGGTTCAGGTGTTTTGCGGTAAAGGAGATGCCGAACTGCACCGGGGTCAGCGCCAGCCCGCGTTTCAGCACCGGGTTGCGGGCATTCAGGGCAATGATTTCCTGGCGCCGCTGGCGGTAAGCGGAGCTGCGTTCCAGTTGTGCGATCAGTTCCGGCAGCACCTGTTGTTCGATGGTCTGGCCATAGTGGCTGACATCGCGGCCGGGGCCGAACAGGTTGAGTTTGCGGATATCCAGGGGGTCTTTGCCCAGATGGCGGGCAATGTCGTCCATGGCCTGTTCGATGATCATCATGCCCTGGGGGCCACCAAAGCCCCGGAACGCGGTGTTTGATACCGTGTGGGTCTTGCACCGGTGGCCAACCACCCGGGCCTGGTCCAGGTAGTAGGCGTTGCAGGCATGGAACATGGCCCGGTCGACAATGGCATCTGAAAGGTCCGGAGAATAACCGCAGCGCCCGGCCACCATAAGGTTCGCGCCTTTGATCAGCCCCGAATCGTCAAAACCGATGTGGTAGGTGTTGAAGAAATCATGGCGTTTGCCGGTTTGCACCATGTCGTCTGAGCGTGACAAACGGTATTTGACCGGGCAGCCCGTCACCCGGGCCAGCAGAGCGGCCACACAGGCCAGCGGTGCTGCCTGGGTTTCCTTGCCACCAAAGCCGCCCCCCATGCGGCGTACTTCGGCCTGCACGCAATGGATGGGCAGGCCCAGCACTTCGGCCACCAGCTTCTGCACCTCACTGGGGTGCTGGCTGGAGGTATGGACGAACATGCCGCCATCTTCGGTGGGCTCCACCAGGCAGGCCTGGCCCTCCAGATAAAAGTGCTCCTGACCGCCGATGTGTTGCTGGCCTTTAAGCTGGTGGCGGGCGCCGGCGATGGCCTGGTCCGGGTCACCCCGTTGCTGGCGCCGGCCCGGCCGCACAAACAGCTGCTGCTCCAGGGCATCCTGAACGGTGATGACGGCATCCAGTGGCTGATACTTCACGATGGCTTTGCGGGCCGCTTTGCGAGCCGCCTCGTGGCTGGTGGCGGCAACGGCGAACAGGGGTTGGCCAATGTGTTCAACCGTGTCCTGGGCCAGTACTGGATCGCCGGGGAACACCGGGCCGATATCCAGGTGGCCGGGTACATCGGCAGCGGTAATGACCGCGACAACGCCGGGGCTGGCAAGAACCCGGGACAGGTCCATCTCCAGAATCCGGGCATGGGCCTGTTCGCTATGGCCCACGGCCGCGTGCAACAGGCCTTCCGGTGCTGGCAGGTCATCGATATACCGGGCCTGGCCACTGGTATGCAGCCAGGCACTGTCGTGTTCGACGCCGGTGCCCACTACGCCCAGAGCGCTGTGGGCCGGGGTGGGGGTATTGAGCGGAAGTTTACGCATAGTCGGTCACCATGAGCGGGGTATCCCGGTGATGCAGGTCGGAGTTTTCGAGTAGTGCCCTGTAAAGCAGATTGCCCGCGACCTGTAACCGGTAAGCGGAAGAAGCCCGCACGTCGGTCAACGGGGAGAAGTCGTCGCTCAGCGCTTTTATAGCCTGCTCAACAGAACGCTGATTCCAGGGTTTGCCCAGCAGCGCGGCTTCTGTAAGGCGTGCGAGGGCAGGGGTTGCGGCCATACCGCCGTAGGCGAGCCGGCAATCCTGAACCACACCGTTCCGAAGGGTCAGCCGGAAAGCTCCGAGCACCGCGGAGATATCGTCATCGAGCCGTTTTGAAACCTTATAGATGAACAGGCGCTGGTTGGGCTCGGGAACGGGGATGTGGATGGAATGGATAAACTCGCCGGGCTGCAGGTCGGTTTGCCGGTAGCCCTTGAAGAACTGTTCTGCCGGGAGTTCCCTGGCCCCCTCCGGGCCTTCCAGTTCCAGGGTGGCATCGAGCGCTATCAAGGCGGGCGGCATATCGCCAATGGGGGAGGCGTTGGCAATGTTGCCGCCGAGGGTGCCCCGGTTGCGCACCTGCAATGAGCCCAGCCGTTCCAGCAGATGGTCAAAGGCCGGCCAGAGCCCGGACAGCTGGCTGTGGAACTGCCGGTAGGGGGTGGCTGCACCGACCACCAGGTGGTTTTCTTCCAGCTGGCAGCCATTCAGTTCCCGCACCCGCTCCAGGCTGATCAGCTTGGGCAGGGGTTTCAGCTGTTGGGTGATCTCCAGCACAAGGTCCGTACCTCCGGCAATCAGCCGGGCATCCGGGTGAGCGCGCAACAGGCGTTTGAGCTGAGGCAGGGTTGCCGGGGCGTAGTATTGATTGCCGTTCCGGGCTTCCAGACTGGTCATCGAGGTGTCGTCAGCCGTAGCGAGCCCATCCGCTTGATCGGCCCTGGCCAGATACCGGGCAGGGTGGTTATCGGACCCTGGTTGCCAGCTTTGCACCAGCGCCTGCCGGCCGGCTTCCATGATCGGCCGGTAGCCGGTACAGCGACACAGGTTTCCGGCCAGGGCCTCCATCAGTTTGTGGTCGTCGGCGTCGCCCGGTGCAGATTCGCTGTGCAGGGCAATCAATGACATGACAATGCCGGGGGTGCAAAAACCGCACTGTGCACCGTGGCAGTCCATCAGGCTCTGCTGAACCGGGTGTGCCGGCTGTTCCCGAAAGGCTTCAATGGTCAGCAGGTGTTTGCCCTGCAGGCTGCCAATCAGGGTGATACAACTGTTAATGGCTTCATAGCGAATTTGACCGTTATTGTCTGGCGCCCCGGTAATCACGGTGCAGGCGCCGCAATCTCCGGAGCCGCAACCTTCCTTGGTGCCGGTAAGCCGCTTTTTGGTGCGTAGCCACTCCAGAATGCTCTGGTTTGGGTCGGCCTGGTCAATTTTTTCGGCACGGCCGTTGAGAACAAATTCGATCACCTTGGTCTCCGCTTCTGCTGTCTGGAAAGGGGATTCCGGGGCCTTGCACTTATAAGGCGGGCGCCCGGATCAGGTTCTTTTCCAGAGCTTCTGCAAAAAGCTGACCAACTGGTTAGCTCTGCTCAAATCGAGCACCAATTCATTTTTGGCAAGGTTATTGCTCAGCTACCAAATGTTGATTGGTTGGTCAGATTCTTTATGGCCGGACCTGACCCAGACTACGAGGAGACCGGGAATGGCAGTTTCTGCTCAGAGGTTAAATCTGCAGGGGATCGTGAAAGATTACCCGGGGTGTCGGGCTAACGACGGCGTAGACCTTACTGTGGGCGCCGGCGAGATCCACGCCCTGCTGGGGGAGAATGGCGCGGGCAAAAGCACGCTGATGAAAATCATCTATGGCGTGGTTCAGCCGGATGCCGGTCGTATTGTCTGGAATGGCCACCCGGTGACAGTGGAGAACCCGGCCCGAGCCCGGCAACTGGGCATAGGCATGGTCTTTCAGCACTTCTCTCTGTTTGAAACCCTGACTGTGGCGGAAAACATTGCGCTGGGCCTGCCGGCAGACGAGGTTCGCGACCGGGGCGCACTGGAGCAGCGTATCCGGGAGGTGTCCGAACACTATGGGATGGCCCTGGACCCCCGGCGCTTTGTCAGCACCTTGTCTATGGGGGAGCGGCAACGGGTGGAGATTGTCCGCTGCCTGGTTCAGGAAAGTACCCTGCTGATTCTGGACGAACCCACCTCGGTACTCACCCCCCATGAAGTGGCCACACTGTTCAAAACGTTGCGCAAACTGGCAAGGGACGGCTGCAGCATTCTGTTTATCAGTCACAAGCTGGAGGAAGTCAGGAGCCTGTGCGATCAGGCCACGGTGTTGCGCCAGGGCCGGGTGAGCGGACATTGCCAGCCGAAAGACTTATCTGCCTCAGACATCGCCCGCCTGATGGTGGGCGACGATACCCCGATTGCAACCCAGGTCAGCGCTGCCCAACCCGGTGACACCCTGCTGCAGGTGCAGGAGCTGAGCTGGCAAACGGGTGACCCTTTCGGCACCAGCCTGAAGAACATCGGTTTTTCCTTGCGCGCTGGCGAGATCGTCGGCATTGCCGGGGTGGCCGGAAACGGCCAGGAGGAACTGCTCAAGGTTTTGTCCGGAGAGATCACCCTCAAGGGCGAGGCCATTCGTTTCACCGGCGAGGCGATTGACCGCCTGCCTCCCGGGGCACGGCGAGCCCGGGGGCTGGCTGTGGTGCCCGAGGAGCGGCTGGGCCGGGGTGCAGTGCCGGTGATGTCGCTGGCCGACAATGCGTTGCTGACCGCTGCAGGGCAGGGCCTGGTGCGGCGTGGTGTGATTCGGCGGCAACGGGTTCGGGAGTTTGCCAGAGACGTCATTTCACGCTTTGGCGTGCGCTGCTCTGGCGAGCAAAGCAGCGCCTCGAGCTTATCCGGCGGCAACCTGCAGAAATACATCCTCGGCCGCGAAGCCTGTCAGTCACCAAGGCTTCTGGTGGCCTCCCACCCAACCTGGGGTGTGGATGTGGGCTCGGCGGTGGCTATTCATCAGGCGCTGGTAAAACTGCGCGATGAGGGCGCCGCCATCCTGCTGATTTCAGAAGACCTGGATGAGCTCTACCAGCTCTGCCACCGGATGGGCGCGATCTGTAATGGCCGTCTGTCACCACTGGCCCCGGCCTCTGAGTTGAGCATCAATCAGTTGGGGCAGTGGATGGCAGGAAACTTCGAGGTGGAGGAGCTTGCTGATGCTGCAGCTTGAGCGCCGCCCTGAAGCCTCTACCACCCTGCGCTGGTTATCGCCTCTGCTGGCCCTGGCCCTGACGGTCGCAACCGGCTTCCTGTTATTCCTCGGCATGGGCAAAGACCCGATCCAGGCCCTGACCTTCTTCTTTATCACGCCGATCAGTGACCTCACCGGACTTGCCGAGCTGGGCCTGAAAACCGCGCCTTTGTTGCTGTGTGCCGCCGGGCTGACGGTCTGCTTCCGGGCCAGAATCTGGAATATCGGTGCCGAGGGCCATTTCCTGATTGGCGCGGTGGCTGCCAGTGCTGTTGCGGTTTCGGTGGGGGATGCCGGTGGATTCCTGGTTTTGCCGGCGGTTCTGCTGGCGGGCATCGCCGGTGGTATGGCATGGGCGTCGATTGCCGCGTTTCTCAAGACCCACCTGAATTGCAACGAAATCCTCACCACCATCATGCTCAATTACATCGCCCTGAACCTGCTGCTCTATGCGGTGCACGGGCCCCTGAAAGATCCCTACGGGTTTGGTTTTCCCCAGTCGGTGATGTTTGCCGATGCGGCTTTGTTGCCAGCGTTGATTAACGGCACGCGGCTGCACATCGGCCTGGCCTTCGGGTTGCTGGCGGCTGTCGCAGTATGGGTGCTGTTTGCCCGCAGCTTCATCGGCTACCAGTTGAACGTGGTGGGTGAGGATCATCGGGCGGCGGCGTTTGCCGGATTTAGCGCCAGACGGCTGACCTGGTTCGCGCTGCTGGTTGGTGGTGCAACTGCGGGGCTGGCTGGCGCCGCGGAAGTGACCGGGCCGATCGGGCAGCTGGTGCCCCAGGTGTCGCCGGGCTATGGCTACACCGCGATCATCGTGGTGTTTCTGGGCCGGATGCATGCCCTGGGCATTATTGCCGCCAGTGCCTTGCTGGCTCTGACCTTTATTGGCGGCGAGATGTTGCAGATTGCCATGAACATGCCCAAGGCGGTGACCGCCATGTTCCAGGGAATGCTGCTGTTCTACCTGCTCACCTGCGATGCCTTTATTCACTACCGGATTCGTTTTCGCCGGCCTTTACCGGCAGGCCTGTCCCAACCCGCCGCCCCGGCCGGCCAGGAGCTCTGATATGGACCTGTTGACCAACATTCTTGCCGCCACGGTGGTGGCCGGCACCCCGCTGCTGCTGGTGGCCCTGGGCGAACTGATCTGTGAGCGCTCCGGCGTTCTCAACCTGGGGCAGGAGGGCATGATGCTGATGGGCGCGGTGGCCGGGTTCATCGCGACCTTGTCTACCGGCAGCCTGGCCGCCGGGGTTGTTGTCGCCATGCTGACCGGGCTGGCGATGTCGATGTTGTTCGCCGTTATGGCAGTGACCCTCTCCGCCAACCAGTACGCCGCCGGGCTGGCGTTAACCATCTTCGGCACGGGCCTGAGCGCCTTCGTGGGTGCCGGCTTTGTCGGCCAGTCCATCGAGGGTTTTGAAAAAATTGCGATCCCCCTGTTGAGTGATCTTCCAGTGCTGGGTCGGGCGCTCTTCACCCAGGATTTGCTGGTGTATTTTTCCTGGCTGGTGTTTGCAGGTGTTGCTCTGTTCCTGCGCTTCAGCCGCGGCGGCCTGGTTCTGAGGGCCGTTGGGGAGTCGCCAGGTGCGGCCAACGCCAATGGCTTGCGGGTACTCACCGTGCGTTACCTTGCGGTGGCCTTTGGCGGGGCCATGGCCGGCCTTGCCGGTGCCTATCTGTCGCTGGCCTACACCCCAATGTGGACCGAGAACATGACCTCAGGCCGGGGCTGGATAGCGCTGGCGCTGGTGGTGTTTGCCAGCTGGCGCCCCGGGCGCTTGCTGTTGGGTGCTTACCTGTTCGGGGCGGCCTCCATTCTTCACCTGGTGCTGCAGGGGCTGGGCTGGCGCAGCCCCACTGAGTTGCTGGCGATGCTGCCCTATGTGGTCACCATCCTGATGCTGATTCTTTTGTCGTTCGATCCGGTACGCACCCGGTTGAACACCCCGCTGTCTCTTGGCCAGCCCTACCGGCCGGGACATTAACTAAAACGATGTACTGCTAACAACCGATGACCCAAAAAAGTAACCAGAGAGGCTATGCCATGAAAGCACTTCGGAAAACCCTGATCGCAAGCTGCGTTGCTGCAGCCTGTTTTGCGCCTGCTGCCCACGCCGAGAAGTTCTTCGGTGGCTCCAGTATCTCCATCCTGCACAGTGCCGATTACCAGGGCGTTCAGTTCGACGCCGGTGGTAACGGGGGAATGGAATACGAGGCGACCTACTTTACGTTCGAGAACGTGACCGCTCACAACTGGGGCGGCACCTTCTTCTTTATCGACCGGGACCAGCCTCAGGGAGACCTTGAAGGTACCGACAACGTTTACGGCGAATTCGCGCCCAATATCAGCGGCAGCTGGCTGACAGGCCAGGACTTGTCGTTCGGGCCGGTGAAAGACATCACCCTGGCCGGGCAGTATGAATTTGGCGGCGGTACCGAGGCAAACAACTACATGTACGGTTTCGGCCTGGCGTGGGACGTGCCTGCGTTCCGTTACTTCACTACATCTTTCTACTACGTTGATAACAGTGAGATCAGTGATGACTGGCAGATGACGGTCACCTGGGGCCTGCCGTTTGATGTGGGTGCGGCGAAATTCCTGGTGGATGGTTACATCGACTGGTCCACCTCGGCCAGTGATCACGAGTCCGAGTTCCAGTTCACGCCCCAGATCAAGCTGGACGTGGGTAACTTCATGGGCAACCCGGGCGTGCTCTACGCCGGTATTGAGTACCAGTACTGGAACAACAAGTTTGGCCTGAACGAGACGCTGGTAGACACCCAGAGTTCAGTCAGCGCACTGGTGAAATTCCACTTTTGATCCATTTCAGGAGTCCATCGGAATGGAAAGGGTGGACTCCTGAATCACCGGACAACAAGTGAGTGAACCATGACCAGATCACTGTCAGTGCAGCAGAACACATCTGAAGCGGGCCGGAGCTACCGGCCTGGCCGGATCCGGGAGCGGAACCGGGAAGCCATTCTGCAGGCGGCCGAGCAGGAGTTTGCCCTGCACGGTTACAAGGGCACCACCATCCAGAATATTGCTGAACGGGCCGGCTTGCCGAAGTCCAACGTGCTTTATTACTTCAGCAACAAAAAACGCATGTACAGCGCCATGTTCGACGACATTCTGCTGCGCTGGAACAAAGTATTCTCGGAAATAAAACCGGACGATGATCCGGCTACGGCACTGGAAACCTTTATTCGCACCAAGGTGAACATGTCGCAGCAATACCCGCTAGCGTCACGATTGTTTGCCATGGAAATCATTCAGGGCGCGCCCTTCTTGCTCGACCACCTGCGCACCAACATGCGCGAGTGGGTGCGGGGCAGGGCGTCGGTAATCCAGCACTGGATTGATGAGGGCAGGATGGCGCCGGTGGATCCGGTACAGCTGATTTTCCTGATCTGGTCGTCGACCCAGCATTATGCCGATTTTCAGGTGCAAATCCTGATGGTGGAAAACAAGGCAGAGTACGAGCCAAGGGACTTCGAGCATGCCGCGGATTTTCTTGTTGACGTTATTCTCAGAGGCTGTGGCCTGGAGCGACCTGGATGAATGAAGGTAAAACCTACCCAAGGGATATGCGCGGTTACGGTGAACATCCGCCCCACGCGCAGTGGCCCGGTAACGCCCGTATCGCGGTGCAGTTTGTGTTGAATTACGAAGAAGGCGGTGAGAACTGCGTGCTGCACGGCGACGAGCACTCGGAAACCTTTCTGTCCGATATCATCGGCGCCGCTCCCTATCGTGACCGGCACCTGAGCATGGAATCGCTCTATGAGTACGGCTCCCGGGCCGGTGTCTGGCGGGTATTGCGGGAGTTTCGGCGCCGCGGGCTGCCGCTGACCGTATTCGGTGTGACCATGGCCATGGCCCGAAATCCGGAAGTGGTCAGAGCGTTTATTGAAGACGGCCACGAAATCGCCTGCCATGGCATGCGCTGGATTCACTATCAGGAGATGAGTGAGTCCGAAGAGCGGTGCTATATGCAACTGGCCATAGAGCAGCATCAGGCACTCACCGGCGAGCGCCCGTCAGGCTGGTATACCGGCCGTGACAGCCCCAATACCCGGCGGCTGGTGGTCGAGGCGGGCGGTTTCCTGTACGACAGCGATTATTACGGCGATGACCTGCCTTTCTGGACACAGGTGATCGACTCTGCCGGCACACAGCAGCCTCACCTGGTGGTTCCCTACACCCTTGAAGCCAATGATATGCGCTTTGCCTCGCCCCAGGGCTTCAATACCGGCGAGCAGTTCTTCCAGTATTTAAAAGACAGTTTCGATGTGCTGTACGCCGAAGGGCTGGAAACACCGAAAATGCTGTCGGTGGGGCTGCATTGCCGGTTAATCGGGCGGCCGGGAAAATTCCGCGCCTTGCAGCGATTTCTGGATTACCTCGAACAACACGACCGGGTGTGGGTGTGCCGCCGGGTCGACATCGCCCGGCACTGGCGCGCGCACCATCCCTTTGAGTTTCAACCCACCAAGAGTATCTGCCATGACTGATATAGTGATTGCCCCGGTACCGGAAGGCCCGGAGTTTGCCCGGCAGGGCCTGAACCTGGCGGACAGTTCTCTGGGGGCCGAAGTTCTGGAAGTCACCGACGAGTTTTTTGCACCCCGGGCGCGAATGCTGGCACCTGGGCCGGCCGCTTTCTACCCCGATCGCTACGATGACCACGGCAAGTGGATGGACGGCTGGGAAACCCGCCGGCGCCGGACCACCGGCCACGACTGGTGCATTGTGCGGCTGGCCATGCCGGGGGTACTGACCGGCGTGGACTTTGATACCAGTTTCTTTACCGGCAACTTCCCACCGGCGGCATCACTGGAAGCCTGTTACAGCCCTGCAGCTGTGCCTGATGGCAACAGCGAGTGGATTCCCCTGGTGCCGGCTACCGAGCTTGCCGGCAACGATCATCGGTTCTGCGCCATCACTTCTGACCAGCCCTGGACCCACGTGCGTTTGCACATCTACCCGGATGGTGGGCTTGCGCGCCTGCGGGTTTATGGCAGGCCCTGGATGGACTGGCGCCGGGCAGCCCCCAACCAATCCATCAACTTGCTGGCGCTGGAATGCGGTGCTGACCAGGTGGCCTGGAGCGACGCCCACTATGGTGAACCCCGAAAGCTGCTGCGCCCCGGGCGGGGCATCAATATGGGCGACGGCTGGGAAACACGGCGTAGGAGAGAGCCAGGCAACGACTGGTGCATTCTGGCCCTCGGCCACAAAGGCATTGCGGAAAGCCTCGAGGTAGATACAGCTCACTTCAAAGGCAACTTTCCGGCCGCCTGCTCGGTACAGGCAGCCTGTGTGGAAGCCGGGGAGGGCACGGCGGCGTCGCTGATCACCCAGAGCATGTTCTGGCCGACCTTGCTGGAGCCCCAACCCCTTGAGGCCGACGCCATACTTAAATTCACGGACCTCAAGGAACTTGGAGCCATTACCCACATCCGCTTCAACATGATTCCTGATGGCGGGGTGAGTCGGGTGAGGTTATTCGGGAAGCCGGTTTTGTGAGCGTGTTACGACGAATAGCGGTTGAGCGGCTCACCCGCGAAGCTTTTGAGCCCTTCGGTGATGTCATTGACACTCACGGCCCGGCACCTTTGTTGATCAATCAGGGGCGCACCGAGCGTTTCCACCGGCTGGCGGGTATAGAGTGCCTGGGCCATGGCGCCCGGGCCATTCTCTCCATTTTCCGGGGCCAGCCGCTTTTACCGCTGGAAATCCACATGATGGAACGACACCCCCTCGGGAGCCAGGCATTTGTGCCAATGAACGGTGGAGATTTCCTGGCGGTGGTGGCGCCCCCCGGCGACTTTAATGAAACGGAGGTTCGGGCTTTTTGGGCCAGGGGCGGGCAAGGCGTGAACTACCGGCCGGGCACCTGGCACGCGCCGCTACTGCCGCTGGCGGCTGACTCCGATTACCTGGTGGTGGATCGCGCCGGCCCGGGCGTTAACTGCGACGAAGTGCTGCTGAACACCCCCATACAACCGGTTTTGCCTGAGGAAGGTTCATGAATGAGTTACCTGTGATTTCACTACAAGGTTTGCGGAGCCCGGACCTGACCGAGCGCCAGGCAACGGCGGCAGAACTGGGGCGGGCCTGCAGGGATATCGGCTTTTTTTACGTCAGTGACCACGGCATCCCGGCGGAGGTCTGTGAGGGCGTATTTGATCTGGCCAGGCAGTTATTCCAGTTGCCAGCCGAGCAGAAGCAGCAGATGTCGATCAAGCGGTCGCCACACAATCGCGGCTATGTGGCGCTGGCGGATGAAAGATTGAACCCGCAAGCCGGCGCAGACCGGAAAGAGGCCTTTAATATAGGCACTGATTTCCCTGAAGATCACCCGGATGTACTGGCAGGAAAGCCGTTCCGGGGTGTTAATTTCTGGCCACCGATTGAGGGCTGGAAGGCCGGGGCGCTGGATTACTTTGCGGAATGCTTGGCGCTTGGCCGGTTGATCCATCGCGGCTTCAGCCTGGATCTCGGGCTGGCTGAAGACTTTTTCGAACCCCACCTGAAGCAGCCAATTGCAACCCTGAGAATGCTGCGTTATCCGCCGGGTTCGGATGTGCATGCCCGGGAAGATGCGGGGGCAGGCACTCATACCGATTATGGCAACATCACCATTCTGGCGACGGACGGTGTAGCGGGGCTTCAGGTGCGCAGCCGACAAGGGCACTGGCTGGAAGCTCCCCATGTTCCAGGCGCGTTTGTCTGTAACATTGGTGATTGCCTGATGCGCTGGACCAACGATACCTATCTTTCGACACCACACAGGGTGAAGGCGCCAGAGCGGGAACGCTATTCAGTGGCCTTCTTTCTGGAAGTGGACCCGGATGCGGTGGTGGACCCCCGGGATGTAAAGCCGAACGAAGCGCCCAAATATGAGCCGATCACCTGTTCGGACTATCTTGCGGGAAGGTTGAATGCCACCTATGAACACAGGAAGGGGTGATGTTTACTTTTTGGTGACCAAGCCGGGGAGTTGCTGCAGAAACAAAAAAAGCCAGTGCTTACGGGAATCGTAAGTGACTGACTTTTCAGGCAAGATTGGTAGGACCACGCGGATTCGAACCGCGGACCTCTACCATGTCAAGGTAGCGCTCTAACCAACTGAGCTATGGTCCTGTCTCGCAACGGAGACGAAATATACGGATTTCGCGGGGGCTGGTCAACCTCTTTGAGGCTGATTTTTGGCTTTCAGCAGGCCTTTGATGGCGCGGCTCAGGGCGCCCCAGCGGTTCACCAGCAGTGCTGCGAAGATCAAACCGCAACCGGCCATTTGCAGGGCGGTCATGCTTTCGCCAAACCAGGCGGTGGCGAACAGTGCTACCCACACCGGTTCCAGTACCAGTATCACCACTCCGTGGCTGTGTATCGAAAGGCTCTGGGCATAGGTTTGCAGCAGAAAGCGCCCCGCAGTGGCGACGACTGCGCTGGCCAGTACCCATACATAAAGCATGGGTGGCGGGTTGGTCAGGGTAGGTGCCCAGGGCTCGCTGATGGCGGATTCAGCCAGGGTAACCAATCCCACGGTCAGCAACGCCATGGCCGTTAGCGGTAATGCCGGTACTTTCTGTTTCTGGATGGTTTCGCCGCGCTTGTTAACCACGGTGCGCTGGTTGGCGGCCCGGGTATTCAGGGTGAAATACAACGCGAAGATGAACGCTGCGGCCACGAAATAGAGTTGTCCGGGGTCTGGCCGGAAGCCGTTTTCCAGGGAAAGCAATGCCAGGCCGGAGACGGCGATGGGGATGGCCAGCCAGGTGCTGATGGGTTGTGGTTCGCCAAATACCAGTCGCGCCAGTACCGGCACAATCACCACACCCAGGCTGGTCAGAAAGGCACCTTCGCCCATGCTCTCGGCGTGGAACAGGCCCATAATCCAGCAAGTCATCGCGATGCCGAACACGGCGCCCACGCCAACGGCGCGGCCAAGCTGGTCTGCGCTCAGGCGCAGGAGTGACGGCAGGGCGATCAGGGCCAGCACACTGCCTGCGATCAGAAACCGGGCTGCCATAAACATTAACGGTGGCATCATCAGCACCGCTTCTTTGGAGAACATCCAGCCGAATGCTGCGAACAGAGTAACGACAACAAGCAGCAGATCGGATTTGTGGGCGTCAGACATGATCGAACCAGGCCAGCTGTATGGGAAAGGTTGATCAATCTATCGTTAGGGTACTAAAAAATAAAGCAGCGAAAACCGAGGGGTAGCAATTCGCACAATGATCAAAACCAGCCACCGTCTTTAATAGCTTCAAAACCGAACCGGAGCGTTACTTCATCGCCCACCATGCCGTTGTCGACGCCGTAGGTCATACCCCAGTCGCTGCGCTTGATGACGGTTTCGGCGCTGATGCCCAGCGTGTACTCCTCATGGCCGAAGGGGTACTCCGCCGATTTGTTCAGGGTTACGTCTACATCCACGGGGCGGGTCTGGCCCAGGAGGGTCAGGTCGCCGGTTACGGTGCCGGTGTTGTCTTCGTTTTTTTCAAAGCCGGTGACCACAAAGGTGATCTCGGGATGAGCTCCGGCGTTCAGGAAGTCCTTGTTACGCACGTGGTCATCACGTTTTTCGTGGTTGGTGAACACGCTGGCGGCTTTGAACATCAGTTTGCCTGAGCTGAGCTCTCCGGTTTCCTCGTCGTATTCAAACGCTCCTTCAACGTCCCGGAACAGGCCCATAACCGGGGCATAGCCCACGTGCATGATTTCGAAACTCATGGAGAAATGCTCTTCATCCACCACAAATTTAGCGGGCGCCGCTTGCAGGGCCAGCGGCAGGAGCAGAAGGGCAGAGGCGGTGATTGCTTTAAGGTTTGGCAGAGTCATGGTTGTGTCTCCGTTGATAGAGCCAGCGAACGTCCACAAAAAACGACCAGGCAAGCAGCACAAGCGCAAGCCCGAGGGTGAGGCTGGCAAAAACCGGTGGAATGATGGGAATAACAGCGACCATCAGGGTAACTACCTGCCAGACACAAACCGTTTTGCGGCGAAAACTGTCTGGCAGGTTGGCGTTGAGCCAGGCAAAGCCAAGGCTGGCGGCGATAAAGGCATAGCGCATAAGGCCGAGGGCCAACCCCCAGGTGCCGGCTTTATCGAGTGCCAGTACGGCAAGGCACAGCCCGAGGATAAACAGCGCGTCGAGTTCCATATCAAAACGGGCACCGAATTCGCTGTGGCTGCCAGTGGCGCGGGCGACTTTGCCATCCACGCCATCCAGAATCAGGGCTCCCAGGCTGAGCAGTGCGTAGGTCCACAACGCCGGAGCCGGCTGCCCGCCGAGATAGGGTGCCCAGGCGATCAGTGCCAGTACAATAACCGAACGGGCGAGGGTAGCCCGATTGGCCCACCCAAAAGGCTTTCGCCCCGGCCAGTAACGAAGAATCAGTGCGCCCTGGACTGCATACAGCACAGCACTGAGAGCAAGAAAGCCGGCGGGCAGGCTGAATGCCAGTTGCAGGGTTAAGGCCAACACAAAAAGTGTGAAGCCCCCAACAACGAGGTCTTTCGCTGTGGTGGATGTGGGCGTGGTTGTGGTGCTGATGGAATCCATACACCGTTGCGTCCGTATAGCCTGTAAGTGGCGTGAGCAAGGCCCCGTTTTGTAACTATAGTTTGGGGATACGGTTTTTGCGTACGCAGCCAATCAGAAAATGGACTCTTCATGCAACTAAATAAGAACGAAGGCTTTTGGATAACCGGCTTTCAGGCATCGGAACTCCGGCCGGCTCCGGAGCCGGAGCGCTCTCAACCAGGCTCCGGGCAGGTGGTGGTTCAGGCCCTTTATTCGGCGATCAGCCGGGGGACTGAATCTCTGGTGTACAACCAGCGGGTGCCGGTCACCGAGCACCAGCGTATGCGGGCGCCGTTTCAGGAAGGGGATTTTCCCGGGCCGGTGAAGTATGGCTACGCCAGTGTTGGCGAGGTGCTGAACGGGCCAGCCGATTTGCAAGGCCAACGGGTGTTCTGCCTCCACCCGCATCAGCGGCGTTATTCTGTGCCGGCCGAGGCCGTTATTCCGCTGCCTGCCGCTGTGCCGCCGGCCAGGGCGATACTGGCCGCCAATATGGAAACAGCGGTCAACGGCGTTTGGGATGCCCAGCCGGCGGTCGGGGACCGCGTTGCCGTGGTTGGCCTGGGTGTGGTGGGGCTGCTGGTGGCATGGTTGGTTAGCCGGATTCCCGGTGTGGAACTGCTGGCCATCGACCCGAACGGGCAACGGCAGGCAGTGGCCGAACGGCTGGGCTTTGCTTTCTCCACTGAACCGGATATTGCCGATTGTGACCTTGTGATCCACGCGTCCGGCCAACCGGTGGGGTTGGCGACGGCATTGGCCCTGGCGGGGTCAGAAGCACGGGTAATTGAACTCAGCTGGTATGGAGACCAACCCGTTCAGGTACCCTTGGGGCAGACCTTCCATCCCGGGCGCCTGACGCTGAAATCCAGCCAGGTTGGCCAGCTGCCGCCGGAACGGCGCCCGCGCTGGGATCATCGCAGGCGGCTGGCGCTGGCCCTCGAGTTATTGGCTGCCCCGGAGCTGGATGTTCTGATCAGCGGTGAGTCGCGTTTTGAAGCGCTTCCAAAGGTGGCGGCCGATATACTCAGGCCCGGTGCCGATGCACTTTGTCATCGCATTGTTTACTAGAAGGAAAATCCGATGTTCAGTTTGACCGTTCGCGATCACATGATGATCGCCCACAGCTTTAACGGAGATATTTTCGGCCCGGCCCAGGGGCTGCACGGTGCCACCTATGTGGTAGACGTCACCTTCGAGCGCCATGTGCTCGACAGCAATGACCTGATTGTCGACATCGGCCAGGCTTCGGAACTGCTCAAAGAAGTGCTTTCTGAATTTAACATGAAGAACCTGGATGACTTGCCCGAACTTGCCGGACGCAACACCACCACCGAGTTCATGGCCAAGGTGGTGTTTGATCGCATGGCTGCTGCCATTCATGCCGGCCGGTTGGGCGAAGACGGTAAGGGTGTGGTCAGCCTGAAAGTAACCCTGGGCGAATCCCATATTGCCTGGGCCAGCTACCATGCCGGTATCTGAACTCTGGTTTGTGGTGCCCGGAGACCCTCAACAGAACACCGGGGGCTACCGGTATGTACGCAAACTTGCTGAGGCCCTGGCGGACGCAGGATTGAAGGTTCACCTTGATGGGCTGGAGGGCGAGTTCCCCCGGCCGGATAGCACCGCTATCGATGCCATGGATCGCTATTTGAAAGCGTTGCCAGAGGGAACCGCCGTTGTTCTGGACGGCTTGGCGATGGGTGGAATGCCCGAGGTGCTGGAGCGCCACCGGAAGCGGTTAAAGCTGATGGCGCTGGTGCATCACCCATTGGCAGACGAAAGCGGGCTGTCAGCCGCCGAACAAGCCTGGCTGAAAGATGCCGAGACGCGCGCTCTCGCCTGCGTTTGCAAGGTGTTCACCACCAGCTATTACACGGCCCGCAGGCTGGCTCATTATGGGGTGCCGGCCGCCTCGGTGACTGCGGCTTTGCCGGCAGTGGATGACGAATTCTTTGCCCTGTCGACGGCTCCGGTGCCAGCGCGAAACCCAGCAGATCCTGTGCAGATCCTGTGTGTGGGGCATTTGTCCCGTCGCAAGGCCCAGCACCAGTTGGTGCTGGCGCTGGCTGAGCAGGCAACGGATGCCTGGTTTTGTACCCTGCTTGGCAGCGATCAGAGAGATTCGATGTATTCGGCAGAGGTGAAGGCGCAGGTACATGCATCGGGGTTGGCCGGTCGTATTCGCCTGACCGGTGAGGTCTCAGAAACCGGGCTGTGGAATGCCTATCAGCAGGCTGACCTGTTTGTGCTGCCCTCGGAGTATGAAGGTTATGGCATGGTGGTGGATGAGGCCCTGGCCTGCGGCCTGCCAGTGCTCAGCTCCGATGGTGGCGCACTGAGGGAAACCGGTGCCCGTTCGGGTGTGCAGCTGTATCCGGCGGGTGACATTGCTGCACTTGGGCAGGCTCTGGCGAGGTTGCTTGAGAACCCCGACGAACTGGCGCGCCTGAGAGCCGGAGCCCGTGAAAGCCGGGCAAGGATACGGCGCTGGCGAGACACCGCCGGGGACTTCCTGGCTGGCCTTGAGAGCGAACAAAATGCAGATCCTGCTCGCTTTGATGATCACTGGCTGCGGGCCAGGGAGCCGGCGGATCACAGGGCAAGAAACCCGAAACTCACAGACCAGCTGGCGGCCTGGCTACAGGTTCGCCAGTATCGTTATCAGCGCACCCGGGACACCGTCAGGCCCCTTCAACTGGTGGATGTTGGTACTGGCCGGGGGTCGAACCCAGTGTACCTTGCGCCCCGCCTGCCCGGGCCGCAGCACTGGGCCCTTATCGAGCCCGACGGCAGCCTGGCCGGCACCGCGGCGGAGCGGGTTCAGGGTACCGGTGTATCGGTCAGCTTAAGGACAGAAAGCCTGTCGGCAAGCAATATGCAGGATGAGCTGCCGGCAGATGCAGACCTGGTCTGTGCTTCGGCATTGATTGACCTGGTCAGTGACGAATGGTTGCAGGCTTTGGTACGTGCCGTGGTTGCCCGCAATGCGGCTGTTCATGTTGTGCTCAGCTACAGTGGGCGCTTTGAGCTTTCACCGGTGCACCCGTCAGACGACAGGCTCCGGGCGTTGGTCAATCAGCATCAACATGGCGAGAAGGGCACCGGTGCCGCACTGGGGCCAGATGCCACCCGCCGGCTGCGGGCCGTGCTGGTGGCCAGTGGCTACCAGGTGTCTGTAGCGCCCAGCCCCTGGCAGCTGGATTCGGGCGAGCAGGATCTGGCGCTTTTGTTAATGACGGGCTGGGCCAAGGCCGCGACCGAACAACAGCCTTCGGCAGGGGCAGAAATCAACCGCTGGCTCCATGCCCGAAAACAGCAACTCGCTGCCGGCGAGCTGCGAATTTCCGTCGAACACGAGGACTTGCTGGCATGGCCACCCGCCTGATCTTTCGATGGCTGGTTACGGTAGCCTTGCTTGGGCTGGTGTTGTCGCTATTGGATACCGGGGCGTTGCGAGCGTCCCTGGCCAGGCTTTCGGTACCGTTTATCGCCCTGATGCTGGCGGTATCGGTGGCACAGGTGGCGCTGTCGGCCTGGCGTTGGTGGTTCACCGCCCACCGGCTCGGGGTTTCCCTGAGCTATCCGGTGGCAATGCGTGAGTACTATCTCGCCGGCTTCCTGAACCAGGTTTTGCCGGGCGGCGTGATGGGAGATGTGAACCGTGCCTGGCGGCACGCCCGCGCCCCGGTGGTTGAGCCGCTATCTGGCAAGGCCACCAGGGCTATCGTCCATGCTGTGATGCTGGAGCGCTTGTCTGGCCAGTTGGTGCTGTTGCCGGTGGCAGTGCTGGCGACGGCGGCGCTGTGGCTGAGTGGCCGGTTTGAACTTCAGGCTGCTTACGCTGGAACGTCACTTAGCGCTGGGGCCGGCATGTTGGCTCTGGTGCTGGCTGCTGTGGGTGCCTCCTTCATGCTTCGCCGGAAAAATGGAAGCAGGCTCCGGAGTTATTTGCGAAACCTGGGTGCAGATCTCCGGAAGGCTTTTTATGGCTGGCGCAATGCCTGCTTGCAGTGCCTGACCTCCCTGCTGGTGCTGGGTACTTACCTGGCGGTCTTTCTGCTTCTGGCGGCGGATATGGATGTCTTGGGGCAGGGCGTGTCACCCTGGGTGCTGGCCGGGCTTTGTGTACTGCTTTTGCTGGCGATGGCGGTGCCTGTCACCATTTCCGGTTGGGGTGTTCGCGAGGGCGCAGCCGCTTTGCTCTGGCCGCTGGCCGGCCTGCCTGCGGAGCAGGGTGTGGCCCTGAGTGTGGGCTATGGCGCTATGGTGTTTCTGGCCAGCCTGCCCGGCGCCCTGGTGCTGGTTTCCGGGCGTTGATCAGCTGCGGTCCGGGTGGAAAGACAAGTCAAACAACATATCGCTCCCCAAGTTTACCAGCTGCGCTTCCGGCCGCAGGGCCTCATCAAGCTGGTCAATCTCTGGCAGGGAAAAGGCCGGGCGGCCACTGCCAATAATCATCGGCGCCACCATCACATGCAACCGGTCCAGCAGGCCGGCCCGCAGAAACGACGACACAGTCACGCCGCCGCCTTCGATAAAAATCTTGCGCAAGCCAAGGTCCTGTAACACCTCGAGAATATGCTTGGGGTCGACCGGTTGCGTGTCGCTGCTGCTGCCCAGGCAGGGCACCCGGGTGGCGGCACCGGGCTCTATGCGCTGCTGGCCCGGCTGATAGTGCCCGGCAACCAGGTGCAGGGTGGGGGCCGCTTTGTCGGTAAACAGGTGATGGCTTGCCGGTACCCGTTCGTGGCGGTCGATAACCACCCGTACCGGGTTCCGGCCGGGTGCACGGCGAACGGTCAGCCGGGGGTTGTCTGTGCTTGCAGTACCTGCGCCCACCACGACCGCATCACACAGGGCTCGAATTCGGTGTAGGTGGGTAATGCCGTCGTCGCCATTGATAAACCGGGAACAGCCGGTCACGGTGGCGATGCGGCCATCCAAGCTCTGGCCTAACTGGCCAATTACCCGGATGCTGCTGGCGTCTTCCAGCGGCCGGCACAGGGGCATGAATAAAGAAAACAGACTGTGCACCTGTTCGCTGACGGGTTGTACCAGCTCCCAGCTTTTGCCGTTGATTTTCAGGGCGGGCTGATCAGACCCTGGCGCCGGCAAGGTGATGTTGCTGCGGTTGGCGGCGTCGAGAATCAGCTGCCATGCGATGTCGGTGTCCAGTGCGTTCCTGACCATGGGCTACCTGCGTGTATGTTTGTTTTGATTTCAGTATAGGAACATTGTGTACAAAGCTGTAGGTACGCTACATTTTCAAATTGATTCACTTTTTCTCAAATTTTCAGGGGCATTGAGACATGCGCTACCTGCAATCGTTCAACAGGCGCCTGCGGCATGTAAGGGAGCAGGGGCAGCTGTCTTTGGCCGATGTTGCTGAAATCTGCGGGGTAGACGAGGCGCGGGTGCGCAGCTGGGAGGCGGAAGATGCCCGCCAGCGGGGCTTTCCCGGGGTTACCGAATTGCTGGATCTGTGTCTCAGAACGGAGACGCCCCTTGAACAGCTGCTCGATATGGAAGAGGCCGGAGACAGTGACCAGCTGGAGTTGCCAGGCCTGGCCTTCAGTAACAGTGATGACCTTTCGGTAGCGCTGCAGGAGCTGGAGCAGGAAATCAGCCGCGTTCAGCTGACAGACGGCGAGGCGGAACTGCTGCGCCGGTTCCGCAAGACAACAGACGATAACCGGCGCATGGTGCTGCAGTTGCTGGGGCGCTAGGCGCCCCGGATTCCGCTTTTAGTTCTCTTTCTTGTAGATGTTCTCGTAAACGTAGTTGGTGGCCTCTACAAAGCCATCAATGCTGCCGCAGTCAAAGCGCTGGCCCTTGAACTGGTACGCCAGCACACAGCCATTCTTCGCCTGCTCCAGCAGGGCATCGGTAATCTGGACTTCGCCGTTCTTGCCTGGAGGCGTGCGCTCCAGGATGTCGAAAATGTCCGGAGTCAGGATGTAACGGCCAATGATCGCCAGGTTGCTGGGCGCATCTTCCGGGGCCGGCTTTTCCACCATGTCGGTGATGCGGTACAGGCCGTCTTTCATGGACTCACCGGCAATCACGCCGTATTTGTGGGTTTCGTCCTGCGGCACTTCTTCGATCGCCACGATGGAGCAGCGGAACTGGTTGTACAGTTTCACCATCTGGGTCAGCACGCCGTCGCCGTCTTCCGGGCCCACGCAGAAGTCATCGGCCAGCACCACGGCGAACGGGTTGTCGCCCACCAGGTTGCGGCCGGTGAGGATGGCATGGCCCAGTCCTTTCATTTCACTCTGGCGGGTGAAAGCAAAGGTGTTGTTGTTGATCAGGTCCCGGATTGAGGTAAGCAGGCCTTCTTTGCCAGTGCCGGCAATCTGGTGTTCCAGCTCGTAGCTGATATCGAAATGGTCTTCGATCGCACGCTTGCCCCGGCCGGTTACAAATCCGAATTCGTGGATTCCGGCATCAGCCGCTTCTTCTACCCCGTACTGCACCAGCGGTTTGTTAACAACCGGCAGGATTTCCTTGGGCATGGCCTTGGTGGCCGGAAGAAAGCGGGTGCCGTAGCCGGCAACGGGGAACAGGCACTTCCTGATCATGTGGGCGTCCTTAGTATTGATCCGGTGATACACAGAAAATGATTCACAAGTCCGAGAGTTTACCGGACTTGTCGGGCAAGGGGGAGGGCGCGTGGGTGTTCCGGTAGCCCTGTGTAATAAAGGTCGCAGTCATTGTTAGCAAATAGTCTAACCAGAAAATCAGTATTGTTGACAATCCGGGGTTTGATGCGTAAATTCCAGAACAATTCAACAGATATTGTTAACAAACCTATGAGCCAGCCTGCGATTCAATCGTTAACCCGCGCCGATGAGGCTTTTGATTGTCTGCAAACTGCTATTGTTACCGGAGACCTTGCGCCCGGTGAGAAGATCGGTGAGGTAGAGCTGTGCTCCCGCTTTAACCTGACCCGCGGCCCGCTGCGTGAGGCGCTGGGCCGGCTGGAGTCCCGCGGCCTGCTGGTTCGCCGGCCCCATGCCGGGGTTAAGGTGGTGTCTGTCAGCGCCGATGAGCTGATTGAGCTTTACCGGATTCGCGAAGTGATGGAGGGGCTGGCGGCGCGCCAGGCTGCCGAGCGGATGACCGATGAGGAAATCCGTGACTTGAAAGCGACCCTGGACAGTCATGAAAAGATGATAGAAGAAGCCCAGGGCCAGGCCTACTACCAGGCCGAGGGTGACTACGACTTCCACCACCGGATTGCCACCGGCAGTCGCAATACCAAACTGGCCCAGATGCTTCTGGGCGATCTTTATTACATGGTGCGGATGTACCGTTACCGGTTAAGCACCTCGGCCGGGCGCCCCCATCTGGCGCTGGGTGAACACCGCCGTATCGTCGAGGCCATTGCCCAGCGCGATGGCGAACTCGCCGAATTCCTGATGAAAAGACACATCAACGCCGCCCGCAAGAATATTGAGAAAAAGATTCAAGAAGGCGTTCTAACTATCTGAACAAAGAGGTAAATGACATGGCTAACAAACTCTCCCCCGGTGCCCGTTTCCGCAAGGCCCTGAAAGAAAACCAGCCGCTGCAAATTGTTGGTACTATCAATGCCTACGCCGCCATGATGGCAGAGCGGGTAGGGCACCAGGCCATTTACCTTTCCGGTGGTGGTGTGGCTAACGCCTCCTACGGCCTGCCGGACCTGGGCATGACCACCATGAACGATGTGGTGGAAGATGTGCGCCGCATTACGGCTGCCACAGACGTACCGCTGCTGGTGGATATCGACACCGGTTGGGGCGGAGCCTTCAACATCGGCCGTACCATCCGTGAAATGGAACGCGCCGGTGCTGCTGCGGTTCATATCGAAGACCAGGTTGCCCAAAAACGCTGTGGCCACCGACCGAACAAGGAAATCGTTTCCAAAGAGGAAATGGTTGACCGCATCAAGGCTGCTGCCGATGCCCGGGAAGACAAAGACTTCTTCATCATGGCCCGTACCGATGCCTTCCAGAAAGAAGGTCTGGAAGCTGCGATTGACCGCGCCAAGGCGTGCATTGAAGCCGGTGCAGACGGTATCTTCGCCGAAGCAGTACACGAGCTGAGCGACTACAAAGCGTTCGCCGAAGCCATTGATGCGCCGATCCTGGCTAACATCACTGAGTTCGGTGCCACGCCGCTTTACAACAAGTCTGAACTGGCCGAAGCCGGCGCCGCCATGGTGCTGTACCCGCTGAGCGCCTTCCGCGCCATGAACAAGGCCGCGCTGACGGTGTACCAGAGCATCCTCGAGAAGGGCGATCAGAAAGACGTGGTAGACCTGATGCAGACCCGTATGGAGCTGTACGATTTCCTGAACTACCACGATTTCGAGCAGAAGCTGGACCAGCTGTTTGCCCAGAAGAAAGACTGAGTGAACTGAAAAGGTTGGAGTAAGGGGACTGGGAGTAAGTGGAGTAAGGGGGTCTGACCCCGTTCGGGGTCAGACCCCTGTCGAACTCGGGGTCAGACCCCCTGTCAGACTTCTGTCGAACTCCTGACATCGCTTGATTTAATTAAAACGAACAAAACAGAAACTACGGGAGACCAACATGGCTGAAGCAAAGAAACTAGGTGGAGCAGGCCTGCGCGGCCAGGTAGCTGGCGAAACTGCCCTGTGTACCGTTGGCAAAACCGGTACCGGCCTGACCTACCGCGGCTATGACATCACCGACCTGGCTGACAACGCCCAGTTCGAAGAAGTGGCCTACCTGCTGCTGCGTGGCAAGCTGCCGAACCAGGCCGAGCTGGATGCCTACAAAGGCAAGCTCAAGAGCCTGCGCACCCTGCCGGATGCCCTGAAACTGGTGCTGGAGCAGATCCCCAAAGACGCCCACCCGATGGACGTCATGCGAACCGGTTGCTCGATGCTGGGTAACCTGGAAACCGAGCAGGACTTCAGCGAGCAGGACGACAAGATCGACCGCATGCTGGCGGTGTTCCCGGCCATCATCACCTACTGGTACCGCTTTGCCCACGAAGGCATTCGCATTGATACCGCCAATACCGAATGCGATTCCATTGGTGGCGTGTTCCTGGAGCTCCTGCATGGCAAGAAGCCCAGCGAGCTGCATGAGCGGGTGATGAACGTCTCCCTGATTCTCTACGCGGAGCACGAATTCAACGCCTCCACCTTCACGGCCCGTGTATGCGCCTCCACGTTGTCTGACATCCACAGCTGCGTGACCGGTGCTATCGGCTCCCTGCGAGGCCCGCTGCACGGCGGCGCCAACGAAGCGGCGATGGAACTGATTCAAAAGTTCAAGACCCCGGAAGAGGCCGAAGCCGGCTTGATGGGCATGCTGGAGCGCAAAGAGAAGATCATGGGCTTCGGGCACGCTATCTACAGCGAATCCGACCCGCGCAACGCCATTATCAAGAAGTGGTCCGAGAAGCTGGCCAAGGAAGTGGGCGACACCGTGCTGTACCCGGTTTCTGTTCGCTGTGAAGAGGTTATGTGGCGCGAGAAGAAGCTGTTCTGTAACGCTGACTTCTTCCATGCCTCGGCCTATCACTTCATGGGCATTCCGACCGAGTTGTTCACGCCCATCTTCGTGATGTCCCGGGTATCCGGCTGGGCTGCCCACGTCAAAGAGCAACGCGCCAACAACCGCATCATCCGCCCGAGTGCCGAGTATACCGGGCCTGAGCACCAGGATTGGCTGCCGATTGGCGAGCGTTCTTAAGACGTTTTTTAGCCACGGAATCCACGGAATCCACGGAATGACACGGAAGGAAAAGACAGAAAGATTTTTTTGCCACTAAATCCACGAAAGAACACGAACAAAGATTCACAGCTTTTATCTTTTTCTTTCGTGTTTTTCAGTGGATTCCGTGGCCAACAAAGAGGTTTCTAACCCATGAACACCGAATTCCGAAAATCCCTTCCAGGTACCGACCTGGAGTACTACGATACCCGTGCGGCGGTTGAGGCCATTCAGCCCGGCTCCTACGCCAAGCTGCCGTACACCTCCAAAATCCTGGCCGAGCAGCTGGTGCGTCGTTGTGACAAGGAATCCCTGACGGATTCCCTGAAACAGCTGATCGAGCGCCGCCGTGACCTGGACTTTCCCTGGTACCCGGCGCGTGTGGTGTGCCACGACATCCTGGGCCAGACTGCCCTGGTAGACCTGGCCGGCCTGCGTGATGCCATCGCGGAGAAGGGCGGTGATCCTTCTAAAGTTAACCCGGTGGTGCCCACCCAGCTGATCGTGGATCACTCCCTGGCGGTGGAAGCACCGGGCTTTGATCCGGACGCGTTCGAAAAGAACCGTGCCATCGAAGACCGCCGCAACGAAGACCGTTTCCACTTTATCAACTGGACCCGCACCGCGTTCCGTAACGTGGATGTGATTCCGGCCGGTAACGGCATCATGCACCAGATCAACCTGGAGAAAATGTCTCCGGTGATCCAGAACCGCCCGGACGAAGACGGCCATCCGATCGCCTTCCCGGACACCTGCGTAGGTACTGACAGCCACACCCCGCACATTGATGCCCTGGGTGTTATCGCCGTCGGCGTAGGCGGTCTGGAAGCAGAAACCGTCATGCTGGGCCAGCCTTCAATGATGCGCCTTCCGGATATCGTGGGTGTGAAGCTGACTGGCAAGCGCCAGCCGGGCATCACTGCCACCGATATCGTCCTGGCCATTACCGAGTTCCTGCGTAAGGAGCGGGTGGTAGGCGCTTACCTGGAGTTCTTCGGCGAAGGCGCTTCCAGCCTGACCATCGGCGACCGTGCCACCATTTCCAACATGACCCCGGAATACGGTGCCACCGCCGCGATGTTCTACATCGACGAGCAGACCATCGACTACTTGAAGCTGACAGGCCGTGAACCGGAGCAGGTTGACCTGGTTGAGAAATACGCCAAAGAAGCCGGCCTGTGGGCGACTGAAATGACCGAAGCCCAGTACGAGCGTGTGCTGGAATTTGATCTGTCCACCGTGGTGCGTAACGTGGCTGGCCCGTCCAACCCGCATCGCCGTGTGGCAACATCCGAGCTGCATGATCGCGGCATCGCTGTGAACCTGGACAAGGCGCTGGAAGAAGAGAAAAAGGGCCTGATGCCGGATGGTGCGGTGATCATCGCGGCCATTACCTCCTGTACCAACACCTCCAACCCCCGCAACGTGGTGGCGGCTGGCCTGCTGGCCAAGAAAGCCAACGAGCTGGGGCTGGTGCGCAAGCCCTGGGTGAAAACGTCCTTCGCACCGGGTTCCAAAGTGGCCCGCCTGTATCTGGAGGAAGCCGGTTTGTTACCAGAACTGGAGAAACTGGGTTTTGGTATCGTGGCCTATGCCTGCACCACCTGTAACGGTATGTCTGGCGCCCTGGACCCGAAAATCCAGCAGGAGATCATCGACCGGGATCTGTATTCCACTGCCGTTCTCTCCGGTAACCGGAACTTCGACGGCCGGATTCATCCGTACGCGAAACAGGCCTTCCTGGCGTCACCTCCGCTGGTTGTCGCCTACGCCATCGCCGGTACCGTTCGGTTTGATATCGAACAGGACGCCCTGGGTTACGACAAGGATGGCAATCCCATCACCCTTAAAGATCTGTGGCCGTCCGATGAAGAAATTGATCGCATTGTCGGTGAATACGTGAAGCCGGAGCAGTTCAAGCAGGTGTACATCCCGATGTTCAACCTGGATGAGGCGGAGCAGGCCAAGAGCCCGCTGTACGAGTGGCGCCCGCAGTCCACCTATATCCGTCGCCCGCCGTACTGGGAAGGCACTATGGCCGCCGAGCGCGCGCTCAAGGGTATGCGCCCGCTGGCGATTTTGCCGGACAACATCACCACAGACCACCTGTCGCCGTCCAACGCCATCATGAGGGACTCGGCCGCCGGTGAATACCTGCACAAGATGGGCCTGCCGGAGGAAGACTTTAACTCCTACGCAACCCACCGTGGTGATCACCTGACCGCCCAGCGTGCCACCCTGGCCAACCCGAAACTGTTCAACGAAATGGTTCGGGACGAAAACGGTGAAGTGGTGCAGGGCTCCCTGGCCCGTGTTGAGCCGGAAGGCAAGACCATGCGCATGTGGGAAGCCATCGAAACCTACATGGAGCGCAAGCAGCCGCTGATCATCATCGCCGGAGCCGACTATGGCCAGGGTTCTTCCCGTGACTGGGCCGCCAAGGGTGTTGCCCTGGCGGGCGTGGAAGCCATCGTTGCTGAAGGCTTCGAGCGCATTCACCGTACCAACCTGATAGGCATGGGTGTAATGCCTCTGCAGTTCGAGGAAGGCACCACACGCCACACACTTCAGCTGGACGGTACCGAAACCTACGACGTGGAAGGCAAACCCGCGCCGGGCGCCAAGCTCGAGCTGGTGATTCACCGCAAAACCGGTGAAGTGGATCGGGTGCCGGTGATCTGCCGCCTGGATACCGCGGAAGAAGTCACGGTGTACTCTGCCGGTGGCGTACTGCAGCGCTTCGCCCAGAACTTCCTGGCTTCTGAGGGGGCGGCATGAGCTTCCCCCCACAGATAAAGGTTCCGGCCACCTACATGCGTGGCGGTACCAGTAAAGGCGCGTTTTTCCGGCTACAAGACCTGCCGGAAGCGTGTCAGGTGCCCGGCGAGGCCCGCGACAAGCTGCTGCTTCGGGTGATCGGCAGTCCCGATCCCTACGAGAAGCAGATCGACGGCCTGGGTAACGCCACCTCCAGCACCAGCAAAACGGTGATTCTGGCCGCACCGACGCAGCCGGACCACGACGTGGACTACCTGTTCGGGCAGGTGGCGATCGACAAGCCGTTTGTGGACTGGAGTGGTAACTGCGGCAACCTCACCGCTGCGGTAGGTGCCTTCGCCATCAACAGCGGATTTGTTGCCAAAGAGCGGATTCCTGAAAACGGTATCTGCACGGTGCGCATCTGGCAGGCCAACATCAAGAAAACCATCGTGGCCCATGTACCCATCACCAATGGTGAAGTGCAGGAGACCGGTGATTTCGAACTGGATGGCGTGACCTTCCCGGCCGCGGAAGTGAAGATCGAATTCATGGACCCGGCCGATGGCGAAGGTTCCATGTTCCCCACCGGCAACCTGGTGGATGACCTGGACGTGCCGGGTATCGGAACCCTGAAAGCGACCATGATCAACGCCGGAATACCGACCATCTTCCTGAATGCGGAAGACATCGGTTACAAAGGCACGGAGCTGCAGAATGACATCAACAGTGACCCGAAAGCGCTGGCCATGTTCGAGACCATCCGTGCCCATGGCGCAGTGAAAATGGGCTTGATCAAGGATGTTGCCGAGGCGGCTAACCGTCAACACACGCCGAAGGTGGCGTTTGTGGCCAGGCCGGCGGATTACGTGTCTTCCAGCGGCAAGCAGATCAATGCGGCGGATATCGACGTGCTGGTTCGCGCCTTGTCTATGGGCAAGCTTCACCACGCCATGATGGGTACCGCAGCCGTCGCTATCGCAACGGCTTCCGCGATTCCCGGAACACTGGTGAACCTGGCGGCCGGCGGCGGTGACCGTACCGAAGTGACGTTCGGCCACCCCTCCGGAACTCTGGGTGTGGGAGCTGAAGCGAAAGAAGTGAACGGCGAATGGACTGCCACCAAGGCCATCATGAGCCGCAGTGCGCGGGTTATCATGGAAGGCTGGGTGAGGGTGCCCGGCGATACCTTCTGATGTGCTATAGCCCGGGCCTGATCAGGCCCGGGTTCTTCGACGACTATCGATCGCTTCAAGGGCCGTGAGCCCCTCGAGGTGGAAAAACAGTTTCACCCTTTGGGCCAACTGCGGAATTGATGTTATGGCCTGTCTCAGTTCCGGCTGGCCGAGCAGGATGACCCACATGGACGGCCCGCCCATACTCTCCATGCCGGTGAGCATGCGGATATCTTCCAGGTTTTCACGGGTCAGGTTCTAGTATTTTGTACAGAGTATCCCTGTTCGCCGCTTTCCGTCTATCAAATTCCGGAAAATCGGCGCCCGTTAACCGTTAAGGTTACACTGGGCGCTTGTTGTTGCGATAGTAGCGGAAGATCTCTTTCAGGGGACGTTTGGGTTTGAAACCGAATTCCCTGGCAAAGTTTCGCCCGTCAATTACCACCGGATACTTGAAGAAAGCCAGCAGGTAGTGGGGGAAGCTTTTCAGGTTCAGTAACCTGGCGATGGCTTTGGGCACGATGGGCGGTACGGAAAGTATCGGTATACGCTTGCAGCCGCACATTTTCAGGGCCTGCTGGTAGGCAACCCAATCATGGGGCGCCACGTTGAACACCCCTTTGACCGGTTTCTGCCAGGCCAGCACGATGGCGTCGGCCATGTCGTCGATGTGGATGAACTGCATCATCGGGGAAAAGCCTGCCAGCACCGGCGCCCGTTCACTGGAGAGCAGGGCGCTCATGGTGTTGCGCACACCCGGGCCGACGATGTTGCAGGGCCGCAGAATGGTGATGTTCAGCTCCGGATACCGCCACAGGTAGATGTTGGCCAGGTTTTCCAGCTCCACGGAATCCACCAGGTCTGCGCTCAGCCCGGCACTTTTCAGAGGCGCGGCCTCGTCAATCAGCGCCGGGTTGTAGGCCATGGCGCCATAAACGTGGAAGGTGGAGAGGATAATCACCCGTTTGATGCTGTACTTGTGGGAGAGGTCCAGCAGCCTCTGGGTACCCAGTACGTTGGCGTTGTAGCGGCGCATCCGGGTCAGCTCGCTGGTCATCAGCCGGCCCAGGTGGATGACGCCGTCAAACCGGTATTGCCGGAACAGGTCCTCGAAGCCTCGTTTGTTCAGGTCGATGCAGTAGCTGGGAATATCATCGCCCAGGTACACCTGCTGGCGGAAATCCACCGCCACAATGTCGCAGGTGCCTTTCAGGCGGCTGATGACTTGCTGGGTGAGGGCGCCGGCTGCACCGGTAACCAGGATTCTGGGCTTGCGTTGCTCAGACATCAGAACAGCCCCTCCCGCTCGCTCAGGCCTTTGTCGATAAGTTTGCGGATTTCTGCCTTTACCGCCTCAACCCGCTCGGCCACTAGTTCCTCCGGAATCTCACTGTTGTCAAAGTGCATTGGCTCGCCAAAGTTCAGGCGGACTTTCACAGGAAAGATCACCGGCAGCGCCACCGGTACGTAGGGCACGCCAAGCGCCTTGGCCAGGGGTTTGATGTTGGCAATCGCCGGAATGGTCTCTTCGCACCCGACAACACCCACCGGCACAATCGGTGTGTTGTATTTCATGGCCAGGTGCATGAACCCGTTACCAAACCGCTGAAGCTGGTAGCGGTCCCGGTAGAGTTTGCCAGAGCCGCGTACGCCTTCCGGGAATACGATGACAGCTTCGTCGTTCTCCAGCATCTTGGCGCAGTTAACCGGGTCGCCCAGCACAGCACCCACGTCGTTCAACAGGTTGCCCAGCCAGGGTACGGTCGGGAAGAAGCGTTCGATCATAGCCCTGGGGATGCGGGGCCGGTCCGGGCGGGATGCCAGCGCATAGCCGATCAGCAAGCCGTCCAGCGGCAGTTGGCCGGAATGGTTGGCGATGAGCAGTACAGGGCCTTCTGCCGGCACTTTCTCCACGCCGGAGGCTTCTACCCGAAAGTATTTTTCGTAGATTTGCCGGGTGAGGGTGAAGCCGTACTTGACGGCATCGTTGTTGAATCCCCAGGGGTCGTAGCCAAGGCTGCCAATGGGTTTGCGAATTCGGTTCAACTGTTCTTCCAGCTCCGCCGGAACCAGTCGGGATTTCAGATAAGACGCCAGGCCCATGCCCGCTCCCTGTGTTAACGATTACTTCAGGCCGTCAGCCGCGGCCAAGAACAACCCCAAGTGTGTGGCTCTGCCCCTCATTTAATACCCGGTAGTCGGTGGCTGCATTGGCCGTTTCGACACACACCATTTTTTGCCAGCCAGTGCCAGGAAAGTCAGAAAGCCTTAGGGCTTTATCTGGCCCCGGGTTCCAGACTACCGTGGAATCACTGCCAACAGATGTCAGTTTCCGCTTTCCCGCGGGGGTGGTCAGGGTCAGGGGTTCTGCCGATTCGTAGATGCGATCGGTTTCGCCGTCAAAATAAACCGGGCCTTCCTGTTCAAAGTAGTCCCAGTCTTTCAATGTATCTATATATTGGCTGTGGCCCAGCCCCAGTAATCGGGTGCGGCTGATATCGGCGGTTGGCAGGTAGGTGTGCAGGGCCTGACTCAGGGCTAGCGGGTGACTGGACAGATTGGTAGTGGTCAGGGCAATCTGGCAGCCACTTACAGAAAAACTGAAGGTGATCAGCGCGAGGGCGTGCCCGTCCCATTGGTCTGCAAAATCTTCATTGGCATTCAGCGACAGGCTGATTTCCACTTCGTGGGCACTTTCCCGGACATCTTCCAGCCGCCAAAGGGCCGTGCGGGCGAAGCCATGGGCTGAGGGGGTATGCACCCGTTTGCGGATCTCCGGTGGGTTACGGGCGGGGTCGCCAAACCAGGGCCAGCACACAGGAATGCCACCGCGGATAGCGCGGCCCGGTTCAAATCGGGCGGTATCACTCAGCCACAGCCAGTTGGTGTCGTCGTTTAAGGCAAAGTGGGTGAGGTGCGCGCCCTGCAAAAACACCGTAGCGCTGAATACCGGATGATGAACCTCCAGGGCTTCCAGCTGGCCAATGGTTTTCCAGCGGGTGAATGACCATTGGCCCGGGGTTACGGATACCGGCGGAGTGTGGCTGCTTTCAGGCATGGCAGGAGGTTTTTCCTTAAGTGTATCTTCGTATCTGAAGATTAAATTAAATACGGCTTGCCGGCGAGTTTGACCCTACAATAGCCGGAAAATTCAGCGAGGCCCCGCCATGCACGCAGACACCGACCAGGCTATCATCATTCCGTTTCCGGACCCTGTGCTTGAGCGTTCCGTTGATCAGCTCGAACAGGTGGCTGGTGACGAAAGTGTTGGTACGGTTAGCGACAGCGACGTTCAACCAGCGATCGACGACCAATGGCTGGACGAGCTGGCGGATGGCTTGAGTCAATCAGCCTGGATGCAGCTGGACCTTACTCCCCGGTTGCCGGCTGGTTTGCTGGCGGCGTTACGCAACGAAGTGGCCATCCTCGATAAAACCGAGGCCATGAGCCGCGCTGGTATCGGCCGGGGCACGGACCTGGTAAAAGACCGCAGTGTGCGCCGCGACAGGATCGCCTGGCTGGACGGATGCAGTGAGCCCCAACGGTTGTTGTTCAATTGTCTGGAGCAGGTGAGGCAAGGCCTGAACCGGCGCCTTTATCTTGGGCTGAAGCGGTTTGAGGCCCATTACGCCACCTATCACCCCGGTGATTTCTATAAGCGCCACCTGGACAGCTTTCGCGGCCGTGCCTCCCGGGTGGTCAGCCTAGTGTTGTACCTGAACGATGACTGGGGCCTTGAAGATGGCGGAGAGCTGAGGGTTTTCGCAGCCGAGGACTCCAGACAGGTAGTCGGGCAGGTAGTCGGGCAGGTACGTCCGGAAGCAGGCAGGGCGGTGCTGTTCCTGAGCGAGCAGGTACCCCACGAGGTTCTTCCGGCAAGGCGCACCCGTTACAGTATTGCCTGCTGGTTCCGGCAAGATGAAGTGCCATTACCGCTATAGGCCGTTGTTGTAGTCCGCAAACCCTTCTGATACTATTCGCGCCGCTTTCGGGGAAATGCCCCGGAACGCCGTTATGGTGGCCCCATTGGTGCCTCCGCAACATGAAACCGTGAACCCGGTCAGGCCCGGAAGGGAGCAGCCGCAGCGGTGGATGTGTGTGCCGGAGGATTGCTGGTGGGGTCACCCCCAGATTTTGCCCCTCGTTGTTCTTTCTTTCCGATTCTTCTCTGTTTTCCGATACCGCTTTGTGATGCGCTTCACAATTGGGTGCCATGTGGCCCCGTTGGCACTTATCCCTGTCTATAGTGTTTTTGGCATGCTGCCCATTGGGTATTGTGCCGTTGCCCGAACACAACAAAGACAAAAAGGGAAACACATGAAAAGTACCAAAACAAAAGCAGTTGTAACGGCGGGAGTACTGGCAGCAGCACTGACTGCCCAGCCGGCTTCCGCATGGTGGTTCAGTAAACAGGATACCTACACCCAGACCGAGCATCCGATTGTCCTGGTGCATGGGTTGTCAGGCTTCAACAAGTTGTTTGGTCTGGTCTCCTATTTCAACGGAGTGCCGGATGAACTGGCGGAAAGCGGGGCGGAAGTCTTTGTTCCCCAGGTGTCTGCTGCCAACTCTACAGAGATCCGTGGTGAGCAGTTGCTGGCGCAGATTGAAGAATATATGGCAGTAACCGGGGCCGAGAAGGTGCACCTGATTGGCCACAGTCATGGCGGCCCGACCATTCGCTATGTGGCGGGCGTGCGGCCAGACCTGGTGGCTTCAGTATCCAGTGTCGGTGGCGTTAACTGGGGCACCCCGCTGGCGGATACCCTGAATAACGGCAGCCTGGATGGCCTGGGAGACTGGTTCTTCGGCTTGATCGATACCTTCTCCGGTGGTGGCGGCCTGCCGCAAGACACCGCCGCAGCCATCCAGTCACTGAGTACGGAAGGCAGCATTGCCTTCAACGCAGACTTCCCTGCAGGCCTTCCTTCTGCTTATTGTGGTAACGATGGCGCACAAGTGGCCAATGGCATCCGATACTACTCCTGGGGCGGCAACAAAGCGGTCACTAATGTTCTGGACCCGAGCGATCTGCTGTTAGGGGCCCTGACACCCATCTTTGACGAACCCTCCGATGGCATGGTGCCATCCTGCAGCATGAAGCTTGGCAAGGTGCTGGGTGTGGATTACCGCCACAACCACCTGGATGAAGTGAACCAGGTGCTGGGGCTGGTAGGGCCGTTTGTGACGGATCCGGTTCAGCTGTACCGGCAACAGGCAAACCGTCTCAAGAATCTTGGCCTCTGACACAGCCGATAACCGAAGGCGGGCCCCAGCGGCCCGCCACGGATCGATTTTATGAACCATAAACGATTTGCTGTATTGGCCGGCCTGCTGCTTGTATTCGGAACGGCCGGCTGGTGGCTTATGCCGGGTCCCGTCAAGACGGCCTCGGAGCCAGTCTCATCGGTGGTGGAGCAGGAGCATCAGCAACCGGCAGCTACTGCTGGCTCATCGGGTACCGCGCCGGTGCCGGGTAAGGTGAATCATCCTGCCTTGCCCCGTGATGAGCGGGTTTCTGATATCGAAGTGGACGGACAGGTACGCCTTGATATGAATGGCAACCTGGTGCTGGATCGCCAGCTGCGCCGTTACCTGGATTTCTTTATCGGGCTGACGGGGGGCGCCTCCCATTACGAAACCCTGAAAGCTCGTCTGGCTTCCGAGCTAAAAGCGCAGGATTTACCTCCGGAGATTCAGCGACAGGTGCTCGCCATTCTCGACGACTACCTGTCTTACCGGAAAGCGGCCGAAGCGATGGCCAGTAACGAACACCACAGCGTTGACGACGTTCGCCAGGCCCTGGGCCAGATTCATGACCTGCGCCGGGAGCATCTCGGCCCGGATGTGGCGGAAGGCTTTTTTGGCGAAGAAGAGCGCCGGTTGCAGGTGATGCTCGACCGCCAGAAGATTCTCAACGACGAAAGCCTGACTGATTCCGAGCGTGACCGCGCCCTGGCGCAGCTGGACCAGCTGTTGCCGGAGCATTCCGTTGAGCTCCGGCGCCGGTCCCGAACCGTGGTCGAAACGGCCATGCAGGTTCAGCAACTTCGGGAGCAGGGTGCTTCGGAAGCCGAAGTGAGAGAGTTGCGTTTGCAGGCCTATGGTGCGGAAGCTACCGAACGCCTGGTACGGCTCGACCAACAGCGGAATCAGTGGCAGAACCGGCTGGGTGAATACCGGCAGCAAAAGGCCCTGATCTACAATAATGAAGGCCTGGCTCCGGCCGACCGGCAGGCGGCGGTGGAAGCCCTGCGGGAACGGATCTTCACCGAAGAGCATGAACGCCGGCGAATTCGCGCCCTGGAGCGCACGGCCGGCTTGGATTCATAGCCACGTCATCCTTCTTCTGAAACCGGGTCCATGCTAGAGTTAAGCGCATTTTTCACAGCAGTTGACGGAACATGAGCTATCAGGTTTTAGCCCGGAAATGGCGCCCCCGCACGTTTGAAGACATGGTTGGGCAGGAACACGTGCTGCAGGCACTTGTTCACGCACTGGAACACCAGCGCCTGCACCACGCCTATCTGTTTACCGGTACCCGGGGGGTGGGTAAAACCACCATTGGCCGCCTGCTGGCCCGGTGCCTTAACTGTGAAACCGGCATTACCCCGAACCCTTGCGGCGAATGTGACAGCTGCAAGGAAATCCTGGAAGGCCGGTTTGTCGACCTTATTGAAATCGACGCCGCATCGCGCACGGGCGTGGATGACATGCGCGAACTGACTGACAACGTTCAGTACGCGCCCAGTCGTGGCCGCTTCAAGGTGTACCTCATCGACGAGGTGCACATGCTCACCAACCAGTCCTTCAACGCGTTTCTGAAAACCCTGGAAGAGCCGCCGGAGCACGTGAAGTTCCTGCTGGCCACCACGGATCCGCAGAAACTGCCGGTTACCGTGTTATCCCGCTGTTTGCAGTTCAACCTCAAACGGATGACACCGGAACACATTGTCGGCCACCTGAAGCATGTTCTGACAGAAGAAACCATCCCCTTTGAAGAGCCTGCGCTCTGGCTGCTGGCCCGGGCAGCCGACGGCAGTATGCGGGATGCCCTGAGCCTGACCGACCAGGCCATCGCCTTTGGCAACGAGAACCTCAGCGCGAGCGATGTCAGTAATATGCTGGGCACCATCGACCAGCGGGACATCGAGCGTATCGTCAGTACCCTGGTAGAGCGGGACGGCCCCGGGTTGCTGGCGGAAATCAGCCGGATTTCCGAATTTGCGCCGGATTACGGGGTCATCCTGGCAGACCTGCTTTCCCTGTTCCATCGCGTGACTATGGAACAGGTGGTGCCGGGCAGTGCCGATAACTCGCTGGGTGATGCCGCCCAGGTGCAGACCTTGGCGAGGCAACTGAGTGCCGAAGATGCCCAGTTGTTTTACCAGACTGCCCTGATCGGCCGCAAAGACCTCGCGGTAACGCCAGACGCCCGCATGGGTTTTGAAATGACCATGCTGCGCATGCTCGCGTTCCGGCCAGGGGCTGACCGTCGTGAGCCGCCAGCAGTGACTTCCGGTAACACGGAAAACACCGGCCGCGCCGAACCGGAGCCCGACCCTGGCCCCGTCTCGCCCCCGGTTGCGGAACATCCGCAACCTGAGCAGCCGCCTGTAGCGCCATCACCGCAACCGGAGCCGGCACCTGCGCCCGCTCCGGAGCCTGCGGCAGAAGCTATGCCGGAACCACCGGTTATGGATACCCCGCCCTGGGAGGATGAGCCGGAGCCCTCGTACTATGGTGAAACAGCTCCGGAGCCTGCGGCAGTGCAGGAGCTGGTCAGCAACCCGGAACCCCGAAACCCGCAGCCGGTCGAACCCACTGAGGCTGACCCTGCGCCAGACCCGGAGCCCGAGCCCGTGGCACCGGCCGAGCCCGTTAATGCGGACGGTTTTGTCTGGGAGCGTGACTACCGGCAGCTGGACATCACCGGTATGCCTGGCAACCTGGCCAGCTACAGCGCCATGGCCATGGAAGGGCAAACCGTCGTGCTTACCCTGGACGAAGGCCATGCCCGGCTGCTGAATGCCCGGCATGAAGAAAAAATTGTGGCAGCCTTGAGATCCTACTTTGGTGACGCCACACAGTTAAAGATAGAGCAGGGCAACCCTGGGCCCCATACGCCGGCGGCGTTTGAAGAGCGCCAGCGGATAGCCCGGCAGAAAGCCGCAGAAGCATCCATCCGGCAAGACCCGGTGGTGCAGAGCATTGTTGAACGATTTGAAGGGCGGGTGGTGGAAGAATCCATCCGCCCCGCAGAGACAGGCAGGAGATAAGCAGATGATGAACAATATGGGCGACCTGATGAAAAAGGCCCAGCAGATGCAGGAGCAGATGCAGAAGGCCCAGGAAGAAATCGCCAAGGCGGAAGTGACCGGAGAATCCGGCGCCGGGCTGGTGAAAGTCACCATGAACGGTCGACATGATGTAAAAAAGGTAGAGATCGATCCTTCCTTGCTGTCGGAAGACAAGGAAATCCTGGAAGACCTGCTGGCAGCCGCAGTGAACGATGCCGTTCGCCGGGTAGAGGCCAACCAGAAGGATAAAATGTCCGGCATGATGTCTGGCATGGGTATGCCGCCCGGCTTCAAGATGCCGTTCTGACGCCAGCCTGCCATCGGAATTGAGGAGTATTCATGGCATTCAGCCCCCTGGTTGATGAATTGGTGGAATCACTCCGGTGTTTACCCGGAGTAGGCCAGAAAACGGCCCAGCGCATGGCCTTTCACCTGCTGGAACGGGGCCGTTCCGGCGGCACCCGGCTGGCCGGCGCCCTGAGCCAGGCTATGGACGGTGTGCGCCGCTGCGACAGCTGCCAGAACTTTTCCGATACCGACATCTGCCAGATCTGCGAAAAGCCCGAACGCCGCACCGGTACCCTGTGTGTGGTGGAGAGCCCGTCAGATCTGCTGGCTATCGAGCAGGCCGGTGACTACCGGGGCAGCTACTTTGTGTTGATGGGGCACTTGTCGCCCATCGATGGCGTCGGCCCGGAAGAAATCGGCATTGAGCGTTTGCTCCGGCGGGTGCGCGAAGAAGGCGTTACCGAGCTGATCCTGGCCACCAACCCCACGGTGGAAGGTGAAGCTACAGCCCATTATATTGCCGACCGACTGGATGGCCAGAATATCCTCATTACCCGGCTGGCCCACGGTATTCCGGTGGGTGGCGAGCTGGGTTACGTCGACGGTTTTACCCTCACACACGCCTTCCGGGGCCGTAAACCCCTTTCCGAATAACTCCAGGTTTTCCTATGACAGATAGCCCATTGGCCGCACCGGTTCCCCCGGCCCCCGAGACTGTCCGCTGGCTTGGCAGCCCGGCGGAGCTTGATCAGTGGCTGGACCAGCTGGCGCCCGGCGCGCCGGTGGCGCTGGATACTGAATTTGAACGGGTCTCCACCTTTTACCCCATCCCCGGCCTGGTGCAATTGGGCGGGCAAGGGGAGTACTGGCTGATTGACCCGGACGTAGCCGAAGCCTCTGTGCGCTTCCGGGAAATGCTGGCCGATCCGGCCCGGCTGAAGCTGCTTTATGCCATGAGCGAAGACCTGGAACTGTTCCGGCACTGGCTGAACGTGGCACCGGCCGGCCTGCTGGACCTGCAGATTGGCGCCGCCATGGCCGGTGCGGGGTTCTCGCTCGGTTACGCCAAGCTGGTGGAAACCCTGTTCGGAGAAGCCCTCGACAAATCCGTTACCCGCTCAGACTGGGTGTCCCGCCCGCTGTCGCAGGAGCAACAGCGGTACGCCATAGACGACATCCGCTTTCTGGAGCCCCTGTACAACTGGGTGATTGAAAAGCTGCAGCAGCGGAACCTGGAGCAGGCCCTGGCCGAGGAATCCCAGCGCTTTGCTGATGAAGCCGCAGGCCAGGAAGACCCGGAGCAGCACTACCTGAAACTGCGCGGTGGCTGGACTCTCACCCGGGAGCAGCAGGCCGTTTTGCGGTTGCTGGTGGCCTGGCGGGAGCGGGAATGCCAGAAGGTCGACCGCCCCCGAAACCGAGTGCTGAACGATGGCCTGCTGATTGCCATCGCCGAACGCCTGCCGGGTTCACTGAGAACGCTGAACGACATCCAGGGCGTTCCCGGCGGTATCGTAAAACGCTATGGCGAGCACCTGCTGGAACTTGTCCGCGAAGGTCGGGAAGCCGATAATGCCAACCTCGAGCCAATCCCCCGGCCCCTGAGCCGGGACCAGCAAGCTGTCTATAAAAAGGTAAAGCGTTGCTTTAATAAAGTGGCGGAAGATCTTGATATTCCAATAGAACTTCTGGCTCCCAGAAAGCGTATCGAGAAGGTGTTGCAAGACGGCACCCTGGCCGGAAACGATTTTTTTCAAGGCTGGCGAGGCGAACTGCTGAAGCCGGTAGAAACAGACATCGAGGAACTTCTCAGACCATGACAGACCGTGAATTCGTTTCGGTGTTTCGCAGCAGCAAGAAGATGGACACCTATATCTACGTACGCCGCGGCCAGGTTTGGGACGATCTGCCGGAAGCATTGCGGAGCATCTTCGGCAAACCGGTCCATTCGATGGACCTGCTGCTGACACCGGACAAGAAACTTGCCCGCACGACCGGGAAAGAAGTCCTTGATGCTATCCACGATAAATCCTTCTTCCTCCAGATGCCGGAAGAGCAGGAAACCTATATCGTCGATTTCAAGCGCAAGATCGAGCAGCGTCAAAAATGATTGCCGAGATTCCCTTCTGGCAGCGCAAGCGCCTGGATGAAATGACGTCTGCCGAATGGGAATCCCTGTGCGATGGCTGCGGCCTGTGCTGCCTGCAGAAGCTGGAAGATGAAGACACCGGCGAGGTGTACCATACCGACCTCGCGTGCCGGTATATGGACCTGGAAACCTGCCGCTGCACGGTTTACAGCGAGCGCCTGAAAAAGGTACCGGCGTGCACGGTGCTGACACCGGACACGGTGAACGAGTACCACTGGATGCCGCAAACCTGCGCTTATCGCACCCTGGCAGAAGGCCGGCCGCTGGCGGACTGGCACCCCCTGCGAAGCGGCGATCCGGATTCCGTGCACAGGGCCGGTGTTTCAGTACGGGGCAAGGTGGTCTCTGAAGGCGACGTTGCCGAACAAGACTGGGAAGAACATATCATTCACTGGATTTTGTAATGATCGATACTGACGCCTCACTGGCATACGGGATTTTCTGGGCGGCCTACGCCGTTGCGTTTGTCGTGTTTTTCTACATGATGAAAGCGCTGTTCCGCCTGCTGCCACTTTACGGGCTGCGCACCTTGCTGCTGGCAGCACTGGTTGTGTTGCTGCTGACCCCGGTGGAATCACCGGAAGTGGCAGGCTGGTATATCCCGGCCTGGTTGTTCGCCGGCTACGAGCTGATCCTTGGCGACATCAGCGCGGCTGGTTCCGCCATATTCAACTTCACCGTGGCATCGCTGGTGATGCTGCTGGTGTGGATACTGGATCTCGTTCGCTACCGCCTGGTACGCAAATAATTTTCAAAGAAACCAAACAGGACACAGACCCATGAAGTTTACCGGTACCGAAAAATACGTAGCCACCGATGACCTGCAGATGGCTGTTAACGCAGCGATCGCGCTTCAGCGCCCGTTGCTGATCAAAGGCGAGCCCGGCACCGGCAAAACCCTGCTGGCGGAAGAAATGGCGGCGGCCCTGGGCATGCGCCTGATTCCCTGGCACATCAAGTCCACCACCAAGGCCCAGCAGGGCCTGTACGAGTACGACGCGGTCTCACGCCTGCGGGATTCCCAGCTGGGCGATGAGAAGGTCAAAGACATTCGTAACTACATCGTCAAAGGCAAGCTGTGGGAAGCCTTTGAGGCCGACGAGCAGGTGGTGCTGCTGATCGACGAAATCGACAAGGCCGACATCGAATTCCCGAACGACCTGCTGCTGGAACTCGACCGGATGGAGTTCTTCGTCTACGAAACCCAGGAGTTTGTGAAAGCGAAGAAGCGCCCCATTGTGGTTATCACCAGTAACAACGAAAAAGAGCTGCCGGATGCCTTCCTGCGCCGCTGCTTCTTCCACTACATCAGCTTCCCGGACCACGACACCATGAAAGACATCGTGGACGTGCATTTCCCCGGGCTGCAGCAGCAAGTCGTACGCGATGCTCTGGAAGTGTTCTTTGATGTACGCAAGGTGCCCGGGCTGAAGAAAAAGCCGTCCACCTCCGAGCTAATCGACTGGCTGAAGCTGCTGATGGCCGATGAATTGTCTGCCAAGGCGCTGCAGGAAAAAGACAGCAGCTCGGCACTGCCGCCGCTGTATGGCGCACTGGTAAAGAACGAGCAAGACGTGCACCTGCTGCAGAAGCTGGCGTTCATGGCGCGCCGCCGCAACTGATCTCTGGCAAGAGTTTCGCTTTATGTTGATCGACTTTTTTCTCGAAGTGCGCCGGGCGAAGGTTCCGGCCAGCCTGCGGGAATTCCTGGACCTGCTGGAAGCGCTCCAGCAGCGCCTGGCCTTTGCCGATATGGAAGAGTTCTACTACCTGGCGCGAGTGTGCCTGGTGAAAGACGAGCGCCATTTCGACAAGTTCGACCGGGCGTTCAAGGCGTATTTCGAAGGCATCGAAAACCTGGATGACCTGCTCGAGGCACTGATTCCGGACGACTGGCTGCGGGCCGAGTTCGAGAAGCATTTGTCCGAGGAAGAGAAGGCGAAAATCGAATCCCTGGGTGGCCTTGAGGAGCTGATTGATACCTTCAAGAAGCGCATGGAAGAGCAGAAAGAGCGCCATGCCGGTGGCAACAAGTGGATTGGTACGGGCGGCACCTCGCCATTCGGCGCCAACGGCTACAACCCCGAAGGTTTCCGCATCGGCCAGAAAGACGGTCGTCAGGGCAGGGCGGTTAAGGTCTGGGAAAAACGCGAATTCAAAGACCTGGACGACAGCATCACCCTGGGCATTCGCAACATCAAGGTGGCCCTGCGCCGGTTGCGTAAATTTGCTCGACAGGGGGCGGCCGATCAGCTGGATATGGATGACACCATCCGCTCCACCGCCCGTAACGCCGGTTACCTCGACCTGAAGATGGTTCCGGAGCGGCATAATGCCGTTAAAGTGCTGATTTTCTTCGATGTGGGTGGTTCCATGGACCCGCACATCCGGGTCTGCGAGGAGCTGTTCTCGGCGGCGCGGCTGGAATTCAAGCACATGGAGTATTTCTACTTTCACAACTTCGTGTACGAGAGTGTGTGGAAAAATAATATTCGCCGCATGAATGAAACCAGCAGCACCTGGGACATCCTTCACAAGTACACGCCGGACTACAAAGTGATTTTTGTGGGCGATGCCACCATGGCACCCTACGAGATTACCCACCCGGGCGGCTCCATCGAGCACTGGAACGAAGAAGCCGGTGCCACCTGGATGCAGCGTATTACCGAGCACTTCAACAAGGTGGTCTGGCTGAATCCGTTGCCGGAGAGCTATTGGGGGACCGGAGGGTCGCTGGGGATTACCCGGCAGCTGGTGGAGGACCACATGTATCCGCTTACCATTGAAGGCCTGGAATCGGCCATGAAGCAGCTGAGCAAATAAAAAAAGCCGATGCGCGGTTAACGCATCGGCAAAAGCTCGGCATATTCAAGCGGGGGTTGCCCATTCAGCGCTCCCGCCCCTTCCGTTAAAGCAAGTCAGGGGCCAACCATTTCCCTTCTTAAGCAAGATCAATAAGTTAACCGGAAAATCGCTGTCTGGTTACTCCCTCTGACCCCGTCATCTGTCAAATAAACCGACACTTTTGTTGTCTGACCCAAAATGCCATTTGGTGAATTGGATACCGTTCTTGGTTTGTAGCCGGTGTTACTCTTCCTTTCGAATTGTTACACAGCAGGATCAGCATGTTCGGCAGACAAAAATCACAACAGTGCCGGATACCCCCACGGAGCAGGGGGCTTTGGATATCCGGTCTTCCTGTTATGTTGATGATTGCAGCCATGGCCCAGGCCAGTGCTGCGGCCATCGACAACGCCATCAGTGGCCTGGAGGCTGAGGTCTCACGCCATGCTGCCAGCGTGCACACCCTTGAGCAAAAGCTCCGCAAGACCATCGATACCCGCGTTGCGGTTTCCCTCTCCCTCGCCAATCCGGAAGCACTGGACCTGGATTCTGTCGAACTGTTCCTGAATGGCCGGCCGGTTGGTAATCACCTCTTTACCCTTTCCGATAGGGATTCCCTTGAAGCCGGCCAGAGCTACCCCCTGTTTAGCGGCCATATGGCGGATGGCAATCATCAGCTGACCGCCGTTATCAACGCCAGGGCAGTGAACAAGCGGTTTGTCCGTCGTGAGGTGGTACACCCGTTCCGCAAAGTGTCGGGTGCGATGCAGCTGCAGATGAGCATCGACGCGACCGGACCGGATTACGAGCCCCGGCTTAGCCTGGGCAAACAGCCCTGGGCCGGGGCGACGCCCTCTGAAGCCGGGAATGCTGCAATTGCCCGGCCCAATCGACAAAAGGAATTGCTGCAGGATGCCGAGCAGGCCCGGCAGCAGGGCAGGCTCGACAAGGCCGGTCAGATTCTGGCCGGGATGAAGGAAGGTTACCTGGCGGCGGTGGGTTACATGAACCTGGCGGCGGACTTTGCCGAGACCGACCTTGATCCGTCCCGGGCGCTGGTTGCCCTGCGGGTGGCTATGTCGATGGCGGCCCATGATACCGAGTCGGCACGCAGCCGTGATTTACTCGACCAGCTGCATCTGCGCGCCGGTTACCTGGCCCTGAATAACGAGGAATACGATAAGGCGTTGGGGTTTCTGGAAAAGGTCTCGCTCGACAGTTACCACGCTCCGAGGGCGCTTTACCTGCATGGCCTCGCTCTTTCCGGCAAGGAGAACCACCGGGGCGCCATGCAGAGCTGGCACCGGGCCAAGAAGTTCCCCCTGGCGTTTCCCGGTGTGGCGGAAGCCTGGATTGGTATGGGGCGGGGCTACGACATTGCGGGATATCCCGGCCAGGCCGGGGAGTCCTGGCTGGCCGCCAACGTGGCCTTTGAAGGCGAGCGGACAACCCTTTCCAGGCTGGCAGATGGCATCAAAAGCGATGGCGCCTATAAAACCCTGGTAACCGATGCCCGCGGCCCGCAGACCGAGTGGTTCCTTTCGGACAGCCGAACCCTGACCCAGCCACGCATGGCCTATTTGCTTCGTTTCCTGGAAAAAGCCGACACCCAGATCGCGGTACGCCGGGTAGCCGGGCTGGACGAGATGTCGGCAATACTTGAAGAGAACCGGCACAACCTTGAAGTATTTGCGCAGGTCATCGAACACCACGGTGGCATGAGCGATCTGTTGGTAGCAGCCCGGGAACTGGCTACCACTGGCCGGGCGCTTGGCCAGCAGGTTTTGCAAACCCGGCAGCAGGCGTCCGGCCAACTGGACGAACTGGCCCTGGGCTTTGTGGCCAACGAAGACCGGCGCATGGAACACGCCATAGACAGAACCGAACAACAAGTGGCGCACCTGTACGAATACCTGGCACTGGAAAAACTGGCTTATGAAGCCAGCGGGGAGGGCGCCCAATGACCCCGATGGCCCCAATGAAAAGCACCGCCCGGCTGAAGTTACGTACCTGCTTGCTGATGGCAGCGCTGGTATCGGCACCGGCACTGGCCCAGGAATCCTTCCGGGTGGAGCTTGGTCGCGACGGCGAAACCCTGGGTGATATGCGCCCGGTGTTCCTGAAATTCGAAAGCCGGCCATTACCGGCCATTTCGCCTGCCGAAGTTGCTCGCCGCTACCAGAAGCTGTTCGAGAGTTCTGACGAACCGGAAGTGCGTATCGATGCCCTCAACCGCCTGAACAACATCCGTGACCGCTCCGGCCAGGAGGTAGGTTTTTCCGCCGAACAGGAGGCGGGTATCTACGAGGAAGTGCTGGAGAGCTATGAAGACATCCTGGCCAGGGGGTCTTTCTCCGGCCGGCTGGATGAACTGCTGTACCAGATGGCGAAAGCCCACGCGCTGACCGGCCAGCACCAGCAGTCCATCGACCGGCTTGAGCAGCTGATTGGCCTGTACCCGAAATCCCCGCTGGTGCCGGAAGCCCGGTTCCGGGTTGCTGAAGCCGACTTTTCCGCCGGTCGTTACCGGGAGGCCGAAGCGGGGTATCGCCAACTGCTTGATGGTGTTGGTAAACAGGATATCGCCTCAAAAGCTCGCTACATGATGGGCTGGAGCCAGTTCAAGCAGGGGGCAGGTGCCTGGGGTCGCTCGGTGGAATCGTTCATGGCGTTGCTGGATCAGCACCTGCCGGAGCCCGAACGGCTGAAGTCACCGCCGGCCGAGAGCCGGGACATGATCGAAGACAGCTTCCGTATCCTGGCGGTGATGGCGGCCCGCTCCGATAACGCCCGATCACTGGACCGCTGGCTTGCCGGGCGCAATCCGTCACCCTGGGTTCCGATTCTCTATGACCGGCTGGCGGATCTGCACGCGCATGAGGGCCGCTACCAGCAGGCAGTGGCGGTGAATGAAGCCTTTGCGGCAGCCTATCCGGACAACGCCGCAGCATCGGATATGCTGGCTCAGAGCGTTGAGTTCTGGCAGATGGCCGGAGATGTCGAGGCCGCCAGAGTCGCACGTTCCGATTATGTTGCGCGCTTCGCTTCGGATGCGCGTTATACCGCCCTGAACGGCAACCAGAAGGCAAATTGGCGGGATTACAGCCGGTTCCTGGCCGACTATCACTACGCCGGCAAGCGCTGGAGCCAGTCGGCTGATTATTACGAATCCTTGGCGTTGCGAGCCGATAACACCGGCGAAATCCTGCACCTGGCGGGCGATGCAAGATTGCAGATGGGGCGCCTCGACCAGGCCCTGGCCAATTTCGAGAAAGCGGCCTACACGTATTCCCATGACCGCTCTGCGGAATCTGCCTGGGCGGCGATCAGCATTCTGCGGGGCAGGCTGGGCAACCGCTCCGAACCTGTTACCGGGGCACTGGCCAGCCTGAGTTCCGCCGAACAACGCTACACCAATGCCTTCGGGCCGGATGCCAGGCTGTCCGCTTTACGTGCCGATCTCGCCAATCGCTGGCTGGAAGCCGGCGACGGCCAGCAGGCGCTTCGGTATGCCCGCGCCACGCTGGACTGGCCACAAGCCAGCCCTCGGGAACAGTACGCCGCCTGGCTGGTTACGGCCCGGGTACGGCAGGGTGATGGCGACTATCCGCAGGCGGAGGCAGCCTGGCGCCAGGCGCTGCAACTGGTGCAGGCAACTCCGGAGGTGGCCGAGTCCCGGGATGATGAGCAAAAAATCCAGAACCAGTTGGCCACCGCAATATACCGGCAAGCAGAAACCGCAGCGGGCGCTGGCAAGACGGCACTGGCCGTTGCCAATTTCCAGCGAGTGGAAACCATCCTCCCGGGCTCGGAAATCGCCATCAAGGCCCGCTTCGACGCTGCCAACACCCTGCTGAAGGCTGCAGACTGGCAAACCGCCATTAATGAATTGCGCCGGTTCCGCCTCGATTTCCCGGAAGATGCCCTTACGGCTGAAACCAGCGAAAAGCTGGTCTACGCCTATCAACAATCCGGCCAGCCGGTGAAAGCCGCGGGCGAACTCATGGCCGCAGCCGGTTCTGCGCCAGAGCCCTGGCCCATAAAATTGCGTGCCGCAGCGCTGTACCACGAGGCGGGTGCTGAGCCGGAACGTAACGATCTTTACCAGCAGTGGCTGGCCGTTGCGCCTGAGCCCGCCGATGCGAGGGATCACCTGCAGCAGCAGAGTATGCGTCAGCGCCTGATTGAGTCTGGCGTCGATGTTTCCAATCAGCAGAACACCCTGTTGGCCCGGGAAGACGCCAGTGAGTGGCACTCGGAAGAGACCCTGCAATGGGCCGCAGACGCTGCGTTGGCGCTGGGTTCCGATGCCGCTGAACGTTTCGCAGCCATTGCGTTGACTGCGCCCCTCGAAACCACACTCGCCAGAAAACAGCAAGCCATGGAGCAGGCGCAAACCTACCTGCTGCAGGCGGAGTCCTTTGCCGGTGAGGCCGTGCAGTCCGAAGTCCTTTACCGGCGGGCAGAGCTCTACCGAACCCTGGCCAGTGACCTGATGGCATCAGAGGTGCCGGCCGAACTGAACGATATGGAAACCATGCAATACCAGATGCTGCTGGAGGAAGAAGCCTTCCCGCTGGAAGAACGGGCCATGGAACTGCATGCCCGTAACCATCAGCGCATTACCGGGCAGGGCTATGACCGGTGGATCGCCCGCAGCCTGGAAGCGCTGGCAGGTATGCATCCGGGCCGTTACCAGAGGGAACTGCGATGGATGAACTGGAACATGGAGGGTAACGATGATGCCTGAGTTCAGTATTCGCTGCCGCACGGTCGGTGCACTGATCGGACTGGTTATGCTGGCGGGGTGTGCCGCTAATGCGCCTGTCTCCAAACAAGCGGAACCGGAGCCTGTACGTTCGCCGGAGCAGGCCCGGGAACTGTCCCGGCAGGGCATGCTCGCGCACCAGCAAGGCCAGACATCGGCTGCCATTGAAGCACTGCAAAAAGCCGTGGCGCTGGACCCGACCGACGCCGCGGCGGCCAACAACCTGGCCCTGCTGCTGAAGCAGGAAAACCGGTTTAAAGAGGCCGCCGGCGTGCTCAAAACCGCCATCCAGGCCAGCCCGGATGTGGCTGATCTCCATTACAACCTGGCCGTTATTTCAGAACTTTACCTGCTCGATCTTTCCGCTGCGCTTAATCATTACCAGCGCTATACCGAGTTGGCCGCAGAGGAGGACAAGGCCGTTACCGGCTGGATGGCCGACCTTCAGAGTGGGTTGCAATGAGCGCAGTAGTTCGTGCTGTCGCAACCGCCCTGATACTGGTTTCTGCCTCTACTGCGTTGGCTCAAAGTGCCGACACAAATCAGGCTGACTCTCCGGAGCAGCCTGGCTTTGAGGTGGCCGGAATTTCCGCCAGTGGCGGCGAAGACGACCCCCGTGTGCTCTACATTTTGCCCTGGCAGGCACCCAGCCTGCCGCGCCGGCCCCGGGCCGAACTGAACCGGGAAGCGCCGGAACTGGATCAACCACTTTCAACCCGGACGCTGGAAAGTCATCGCCAGTTCCGGCAGACCCTGAACCCGCTGGTGCTGCAGCCCTTAACCGCAGCACCCGGCCAGACCCAACCGTGACACAGCAGTAAACGGAGAAACGCACCATGCTCGACACCATCATCCGATTCTTTCAGGAAGGCGGCCCATTCATGTACCCCATCGCGCTGGTTCTGGCGCTTGGCCTGGCCATAACACTGGAACGCTTCATCTACCTGGGAGCAGTGCGGCGCAGAAACCGACTCGCGTTTGAGCGGGGTATTCTGCCGGCCCTGCAAAAGCGGGATTTCAAGCGGGCCATGAAAGCTGCGTCTACCTCCGACAGCGCCATTGCGGCCGTGATGGGGGCCGGGATTTCCCGCCTGCTGTCCAACAGCCGCCGTGAAGACATCGAATACGCCATGGAAGAAGGCTTGATGGAGGTCTTGCCAAGGCTGGAAAAGCGCACCCAGTACCTGGCAACCCTGGCCAATGTCGCCACGCTGCTTGGCCTGCTTGGCACCATCATCGGCCTGATCGCCGCTTTTACCGCGGTTGCCGCGGCGGATCCGGCCCAGAAAGCCACCTTGTTGTCGGAAAGTATTTCAGTAGCCATGAACACCACCGCCTTTGGCCTGATCTCTGCCATTCCGCTGCTGCTGTTCCACGCCTTGCTGCAAACCCGCACCAATGAAATTGTCGACAGCTTCGAAATGGCCGGCGTGAAACTGCTGAACATTGTGTCCGACCCGGATGCACCGGTCGCTGCGTGAGCCCGCATCATAAAGCCAGGACAAACAGGAGTATGGCGATATGAGACGTCGACATCGCAGGCTTGAGGCCTCGGCGGACCTGGACATTACCGCGTTTCTGAACCTGATGATCGTGTTGGTTCCGGTATTGCTGCTGGGCATGGTGTTCACCCAGATCCGCATGATCGAGCTCAACTTTCCGGGCATGGAAGCGGGGGAGGCTCCACCGGCAGACCAGTTTCGCCTGGTGGTTACCGTGATTCCAGAAGGGCTGGAGGTAGCCGACAGCGACCGCGGGCTGATCGAGGTGCTGCCGGCGAAAGAGCAGAATCAGGACTACGAGGGCTTGCGCACGGTGCTGCAGCAGATCAAGTCCCGGGTGCCGGATAAAACCGATGTGATCCTGGAAGTGGGGCCGGAGGTGGATTACCAGACCCTGGTGACCGTCATGGATACGGTGCGTTCCTATTCGGCGGTGGTGGCCGCCAGCGTGGTGGAAGCGGAGCTGTTTCCGGATGTTTCCCTGATGGATACTGAAGAGGGCCGGACACTGGCCGCCCGGGCTGATGCGGCAAACGGGGAGGGCGCATGAAAACTTCCCGCAGAGCAAGGCTGCGCCAGCGTCATTACCGCAGGATGCACCGGGCCGGAGGCCTGAACCTGGTGTCGTTGATGGATATCTTCACCATCCTGGTGTTCTTCCTGATGGTGAATTCCTCTGATGTAAAAGTGATGCAGAACACCGCCGATGTGCCTTTACCGGTTTCCACCTCGGAGAAGGATGCCGTTGAGAACCTGACCATTCAAGTCAGCGGCCAGTCCATTCTGGTGCAGGGCCGGGAAGTCGCCCGGGTGGATAGCATCGGTGCCGATGACCTGCACGTGGCCGGCTTGTCGGAAGAGCTGGCCTATCGCCGAAATCGCTGGGCGGAGATACCGGAACAGGGCCTGGAAGTCACCATTATGGCAGGCCGGGAGACCGACTATCGCCTGTTACGAAAGATTATGAAAACCTGCGTAGACGAGCAGTTCCGCCAGGTGCGGCTGGCCGTGGAAGCGGAGGTTCGCAATGGCTGAGCGTCAGCAGGTCGGAAGCACCCGTTTACCCTGGAGCCGTGACCGGGCCGAAAGCATTCGCTTTGGCGTAATTGTGATCGTGATGCTGGCGGCATTCCTGGTGCCTGCGGTGATCATTCCGGGGCTGACCGTGCCCGAGCCGGAGCGGTCCGAGGCCGAAAAGGTGCCGCCCAGACTGGCCCGGCTGGTCGAAACCCCGGCGCCGGTAGAACCGCCTGAGCCGGTCAAACCTGAACCCGAACCTGAGCCAGAGCCAGAGCCAGAGCCCGAACCGGTCGCAAAAGCCGAGGAAGTGACGCCGCCGGAACCGGCTCCGCAGCCCCAGCCGGAACCTGCAAAACCGGTGGCAACCATCGCGGATAAGCCTGCCCAGACTACCGAGCAAGCGAGGGAAACCGCCTCCCGCTCCGGCCTTTTTGCCATGAAAGACCGGCTGGCCGCCTTAACCCGGGCAGAACAAACGCCGGTACCGGTGGCACGGCAGGCCAATATCACGGGTGATGAATCTGATGTGGCGGAACCCGAGGTGAACCGGGAGCAAGCGTTAGCCGGCAGTGGTGGCGTGCAGGACAGTGACGCGCCAGTCAGGGAGGTAGCGGTTGCCGAACACCAGGTGAGTCAGGTGCAGGCACCGAAAGAAGAGGTGCAGGTGGCCCGGGCGAAACCTGCTGCCAGGCCTTCGGTTGGCCAGCGCGCCATGAGCAATATCCGGCAGGTATTCGATGCCCAGAAGAGTGTGCTGTATTCGCTGTACCAGCGGGAGCTGCGGCAGGATCCGACCCTGGAAGGTAAGGTTACCCTGGAACTGGTTATCGAGCCGGACGGCAGTGTCTCGGCCTGTCAGGTGGTGGGCTCAGAACTTGGTAACCCGGGCCTTGAGCAGCGCATCGCCATGCGGGTGCGGATGTTCAACTTCGGGTCGGCGCAGGTAGAAACCCGGAAGGTTCAATTCCCGATTGAATTCCTTCCGGGCTGATCAGCGCCGGTTCAGCCTTCGATGGTAATCTTCGGCAGGTGGGGTTTCTGCAGGGAGATTTTCTCGGTAGGGGCGATCACCTTGGCTTCGCCGCTGACCACTTGCTGGTCGTTCTGGTTGCGCACATCGCAACCGAACACCACCCGGTTCTTCGGTTCCTTGGCCAGCACCGTGAGGGTGACGGTCAGGGTATCGTCCAGCTTCACCGGCCGCTTGAATGCCAGGCTTTGCTCCAGGTAGATCGTGCCCGGGCCCGGCATCACGGTCGCCAGTGCGGCAGAAATCAGGGAGCCACTCCACATGCCATGGGCAATGCGTTCCTTGAACATGGATTCAGCGGCAAATTCGGAGTCCAGGTGCACCGGGTTAACATCACCGGACACGGCCGCAAACAGCACCAGCTCGTCTTCGGTCAGGGTTCGGGTGAAGGTGGCAGAATCGCCTTCGTTCAGCTCGCTGTAGGTGATATTTTCCAGGGTATCGAGGGTGTCGCTCATCACAGGCTCCGGTGATTGGTGTTTCCGGCAAGGGGAGTGCTTTCGTTGTCCTGAAACCTACCTCATCGTTAACAAAACTGCTATTCTCTCCACCACTTTTTGAGGCTGATACTTTTGTAGGGTTGATTTTTTAATCAATTCGCGCCGTTCAGACAGGAGATGGTGATGGATTTCGAGCAGTTCTATCAAGACAAATACCCCGCCGGCATTCCCCGGGAGGTAGACCTTAAGAAATACAAGAACATGGTGGATGTCTTGGAGCAGGCCGTTAAGAAATACGGTGACCGCCCGGCATTCTCCGCAGTCGGCGCCACGCTGACCTACAAGGATCTTGATACCCAGAGCCGCAACTTTGCTGCGTGGCTTCAGAACAAAACCGACCTGAAACCCGGCGACCGCATCGCGGTACAAATGCCCAACGTTTCCCAGTACCCGGTTGTGGTTTTCGGTGCCATGCGTGCGGGCATGATCGTGGTGAACACCAACCCGCTGTATACCACCCGTGAAATGGAGCACCAGTTCAACGACTCCGGCGCCAAGGCTTTGGTGGTACTGGCTAACATGGCGGAAAACGCGGAGAAGGTGCTGCCTCATACCGGTATCGAGCATGTCATCATTACCGAAGTGGCCGACATGCATTCACCGCTCAAGCGTACCCTGATGAACGCTGCGGTTAAGTACCTGAAGAAAATGGTACCGCCGTTCAACATCCCCGGTGCCCACAAGCTGCCAGCCGTACTCAGCGCCGGTGCTCGCGAGAAGTTCACCCCGGTCGACATAAAGCTGGATGACCTGGCGGTACTGCAGTACACCGGCGGTACAACCGGCGTAGCCAAGGGAGCCATGCTGACCCACGCCAACCTGGTGGCAAACCTGACGCAGGTTCGCCCGATGCTGGAAGATCAGATTGAAGAAGGCAAGGAAGTGGTGATTGCACCGCTGCCCCTGTACCACATTTATTCCTTCACCCTGAACTGCGGCATCATGCTGGAAGCCGGCGCCCACAACATCCTGATCCCGAACCCCCGTGATATCCCGGGCTTTGTGAAGGAGCTGCAGAAGCAGAAGTTCTCCGCCTTTATCGGCCTGAACACCCTGTTTGTCGCCCTGTGCAACAACGAAGAATTCCAGGACCTGGACTTCTCCGGCCTGAAGCTGACCGCCTCCGGTGGTATGGCCCTGACCAGCGACACCGCCAAGATGTGGGAGCGTGTGACCGGTTGTGAAATCAGCGAAGGTTACGGCATGACCGAAACCTCCCCGGTGGTTACCTTCAACCCCCGCAGCGCCATCCAGATTGGCACCATCGGCCTGCCGATTCCGTCTACCGTGATCAAGACCATTGATGACGACGGCAATGAAACCCCGGTTGGCGAACCCGGTGAGCTGTGCGTGAAAGGCCCGCAGGTAATGCGTGGTTACTGGCAGCGCCCGGATGACACCCAGAAGTCATTCACTGAAGACGGTTACCTGAAAACCGGCGACATCGCGCTGATCCAGGAAGACGGCTACATTCGTATCGTCGACCGTAAAAAAGACATGATTATCGTGTCTGGCTTCAACGTGTTCCCGAACGAAATCGAAGACGTGGTAACCAGCCATCCGAAAGTGGTGGAGTGTGCTGCGGTTGGTATCCCGGATGCCAAGAGCGGCGAAGCCGTGAAGGTTTACGTGGTGCCCACCAAGGAAGGTGTTACCGCCAACGAGATCAAGGAATTCTGCCGCGAGCGCCTGACCGCGTACAAGGTGCCCAAGCACTTTGAATTCCGCGACGAACTGCCCAAGAGCAACGTGGGCAAGATCCTGCGCCGCGAACTGCGGGATGAAGCCAACGCCTGATTCCAGGTGTTGCCTGCTCTCCCGGGAGAGCCCAGAGACCCTGCTTCGGCGGGGTCTTTGTGTTTCTGCAGGGGCGATTTCCCGTTAGACTGTGGCGCCTGAACAGATCCAGCCCCCAGCAAGAGCCCGTAAACCGAGCAATGACAGAACCGACCCGTAGTAACGCACCCGATACCACCACCGCTGACCCGCAAGCAGCCGTGAAGGCTTTTATGAGCCAGCTGGATGCCTGTAACCAGCAGGAGGCGGCGCGCATTATTCGTCAGATCAGCCGGAGCAAGGGCAAGCCCGGGCAGAAGGATCTGGAGAAAATGGCACGCTGGCTGGATCAGGGGCTGGACAAGGTGCAGAAGCGACAAGCCCTGCACAAGCCAGCCAGTTTTCCGGACAGCCTGCCGGTCAGTGCCCGGGTAGAGGACATCAGCCGGGCCATCGAGCAAAACCAGGTGGTCATCATCGCCGGCGAAACCGGCTCCGGTAAAACCACCCAGATTCCCAAAATCTGCCTGAACCTGGGCCGGGGCATCCGCGGGCTGGTGGGCCATACCCAGCCCCGGCGGATTGCCGCACGCAGTGTGTCGGCCCGGATTGCGGAGGAACTGGGCGAACAGGTGGGCCAGCAGGTGGGTTACCAGGTGCGTTTCACCGATAACACCTCCGAGTCGTCCCGGATCAAGGTGATGACAGACGGTATCCTGCTGGCGGAAATCCAACACGACCGCTTTCTCGACAAGTACGACACCCTGATTATCGATGAAGCCCACGAGCGCAGCCTGAATATCGACTTCCTGCTGGGCTACCTGCGCCAGTTGCTGCCCAAGCGGCCGGACCTGAAAATCATCATCACCTCCGCCACCATTGAGGTAGATCGCTTCAGCGAGTTCTTTGACAAGGCCCCGGTGATTGAAGTCAGCGGCCGTACCTATCCGGTGGATGTTCGCTACCGCCCGCTGGCGGGAGATGAAGACGACCGGGATCAGGGCTGGACCGATGGGGTGCTCTCGGCCCTCGAAGAAATCGAACAGCACGAGCGCACGGAAAAACAGCCTCCGGGGGATGTGCTGGTGTTCCTGCCGGGCGAGCGGGAAATCCGGGCCCTGAGCAAGGTGCTGCGCCATGCCGAGCTGCGCCACACCGAAGTGCTGCCGCTGTATTCCCGGCTCAGTAACCAGGAGCAGAACCGCGTTTTCCAGGCCCACAAGGGCCGGCGCATTGTGCTTTCTACCAACGTGGCGGAAACCTCCCTGACGGTGCCTGGCATCCGCTATGTGATCGACACCGGCGTTGCCCGCATCAGCCGTTACAGCGTTCGTTCAAAGATCCAGCGCCTGCCTATCGAGCCCATCTCCCAGGCCAGTGCCAACCAGCGGGCAGGGCGTTGTGGCCGGGTGGCACCGGGTATCTGTTTTCGCCTGTACGATGAAACCGATTTCCTGAATCGCCCGGAGTTCACCGATCCGGAGATTCTGCGTACCAACCTGGCGTCCGTTATTCTGCAGATGGCCACCTCCGGGCTGGGCGAGATTCGCCATTTCCCGTTCCTGGAAGCACCGGATCGCCGCCAGGTGAACGATGGCTACAAACTGCTGGAAGAGCTGAGCGCGGTTGACGACAAGCGGCGGGTTACCAAACTCGGCCGCACCATGGCTCGCTTGCCGCTGGACCCGCGGCTGGCGCGGATGCTGGTCACCGCTGCCGACCACGGCAGCCTTGCCGAAGTGCTGATTGTGATCGCCGGCCTGAGTATCCAGGACCCGAGAGAGCGGCCCCAGGACAAGCAACAGGCGGCAGACCAGGCGCACGCCCCGTTCAACGACAAGGAATCCGACTTTGCGACCTTGTTGAATATCTGGAACTGGTTCGAGGAGCAGCGCCAGGAGTTGTCCCAGAACCAGCTGAAAAAGCTGTGCCAGAAAACTTTCCTGAGCTGGATGCGCATGCGGGAGTGGCGCGATATCCATCGCCAGCTGACCCTGATTTGTCGCGAGCAAAAGCTCAGCATGAACCGGGACCCGGCCAACTACGACCGGATCCACAAGGCTATTCTGGCCGGCTTGCTGGGCCAGATTGCCGTGAAAGTGGAAAAGCGGGAATACCTGGCCACCCGAAACCGTAAGGTGATGATCTTCCCCGGTTCGAAAGTGGCCAAGTCCGGCCCCAAGTGGATCGTGGCGGCAGAAATTGTCGAAACCAGCAAGGTGTTCGCCCGCATGGTGGCGGGCATACAGCCGGAGTGGGTAGAACCGCTGGCGGGTCATATTGTGAAGCACCACTATTTCGAGCCCCACTGGGAACAGAAGCGAGCCCAGGTCATGGGGTATGAAAAGGTCACCCTCTACGGCCTGGATGTGGTGCCCAAACGCCGCATTCCCTACGCCAAGGTCGACCCTGAAGAATGCCGTAACCTGTTTATCCGGCGGGCGCTGGTGGAGGGCGATTATCAGTCCAAAGCCCCCTTTATTGCCCGCAACCGGGAAATGCTCGACACCGTCGAGAACCTGGAAAAGAAAACCCGCCGCCGGGACCTGCTGGTAGACGACGAAGTGCTGGTGGCCTTCTACGACGAGCGCCTGCCTTCGGAAATCGTCAGTGGCCGGCATTTTGAAAGCTGGTGGAAAGGCCTGTCGGCAGAAGAACTGAAAAAGCTGGAACTGACCGAAGCCGATGTGCTGCAACGCCCGCTGGACCAGGGCGCGGCGGAGCAGTATCCCGACTACCTGGAGTGGGAAGGGGTGAAATACCCCCTGAGCTATGAATTCGAGCCCACCAGCGAGCGTGACGGGGTGACCCTGAAAGTGCCCCTGATGGCCCTGAAGCAGATTCCTTCCCGCCGGCTGGAGTGGCTGGTGCCAGGGCTTTTGCGAGAGAAATGCATCGCACTGGTTAAAGGCTTGCCCAAATCCCTGCGCCGGAACTTTGTGCCGGTGCCGGATTTTGTCGATGCCGCGCTCGCCAACATGCAGCCGAGTAACGAGCCGCTGGCCCTGAAGCTGGGCGAGCAGCTGCGCCGGATGACCGGTGTGCAGATTGATCCCCAGGCCTGGCCGGAAGACGAATTACCCAGACACCTGCGGATGAACCTTCGGGTAACCGGCAACAAGGATAAAACCATTGCCGAAAGCCGGGACACCGACGAGCTTCAGGCCAGGCTTGAGGGCAGGGCAACCGAAGCGCTGGCGTCGGTTACCAGCGAAAACACCGGCGAACACAAGGTAAAGGAATACCCGGACTGGCAGTTCGGTAGTCTGCCGGAGCAGGTCCAGACCGAAAAGGGCGGTATGCAAGTAACCGTGTACCCGGCCCTGGAAGACCTGGGCAAACAGGTGCGGGAAATCCGCTGCCTGGACCGGCTGACCGCCGGGGATACCACCCGCCGTGGTATCGCCCGCCTGATCATCAATCGTTTCGGAAACACCCTGTCAGACCTGGAGCGCAAGCTGCCCCGGTTCAAACAGTCGGCACTGATGTTTGCCCCGGTCGGGCAGGCGAAGGCACTGCTGGATGACCTGCTGTTGTCTGCGGTGATGCAGCATTTCCTGGCCGGCGACCTGCCCAGGGATGAAGACGCCTTCAACCGGGTTTACGAGCAGCACCGGGGCGATTTCATTCCAGCCCTGGAAGCGGCGGATGAGCGACTGTTCCAGGCCATGAGCGGCTACCAGAAGGTGGCAAAGCAACTCAAAGGCAAGATCAACCTGGCCCTCGCCAACAGCATGGCAGACCTGAAATTCCAGTTGCAGCACCTGGTGTATCCCGGTTTCCTGGTGGCCACGCCGGCAACGTGGCTGGATCGATTCGGGGTGTATTTCGAATCGGCTTTGATACGGCTGGAGAAAATGCCCCGGGAAATGGGTCGGGAGCGGGAGTTTCTGCACGCCATCGAGCCGCTCTGGGCCCGTTATGCCACCAGGCAGGAACAGCAGAAACGCCAGGGCGTTCGTGACCCGGAACTGGAACTGTACCGGTGGATGCTGGAAGAGTACCGGATCTCCTTCTTCGCCCAGCAACTGGGCACCGCCATGACGGTGTCGGTCAAGCGGCTGGATAAACAGTGGGAAAACACCCGAATATAAATTGCACCAGCCTGGTGCCCGAGGATGATAGTCCAGCGGGCAAATCCGGCGGACTGTGTTAGTATTTCTGACAGTTAATTGTCAAAAACTGTTTTATAACCATGACGTGGGGTTATTGTGATTAAAGCCGTCATCAGCGGAACCGGCCTGTTTACGCCGCCCGCCATCATCGAGAACGACGAACTGGTCGAAGCCTTCAACCAGTATGTAGAGCTGTACAACAACGAACACGCGGAAGAGATAGCCCGCGGCGAGCTGACAGCCCTGCAACCCTCGTCATCTGCTTTTATCGAAAAGGCGTCTGGCATCAAGCGCCGGCACGTGATCGACCGGGAAGGAATCCTGGACCCGAAGCGGATGAAACCGTACATTCCCGAGCGCAGCAACGATGAGCCATCGGTGCAGTGCGACATGGCAGTTGCAGCCTGTAAAGAAGCCCTTGAACAGGCAGGTAAAACCGCCGCCGATGTAGACGCGGTGATTGTGGCATGCTCCAACATGCAGCGCGCCTATCCCGCCGTGGCCATTGAGGTGCAGGAAGCCCTGGGTATTAACGGCTTCGCCTACGACATGAACGTGGCCTGCAGTTCTGCCACCTTCGGCTTGCAGGCTGCGGTGAACTCGGTGGAAAACGGTGCCGCCCGCGCCGTACTGGTGGTCAGCCCGGAAATCTGCTCCGGCCACCTGAACTTCCGTGACCGCGACAGCCACTTTATCTTTGGTGACGCCTGCACCGCCATTCTGGTGGAGCGGGAAGAAAACACCCAGCCGGGGCAGGGCTTCGAGATCCTGGGCACTCGTCTGAAGACCCAGTTCTCCAACAACATCCGTAACAACTTCGGTTTCCTGAACCGGGCGGATGACAGTGGCGTGGGCAAGCCGGACAAGCTGTTTATCCAGCAGGGCCGGAAAGTATTCAAGGAAGTGTCACCGCTGGTGGCTTCCACCATTCAGGATCACCTGGCTTCCCTGAATCTGGAACCGGACAACCTGGACCGCATGTGGCTGCACCAGGCCAACCTGAACATGAACCAGCTGATTGCCCGCAAGGTTCTGGGCCGGGATGCCACCGAGCAGGAAGCACCGGTGATTCTGGACGAATACGCCAACACCAGCTCCGCCGGTTCCATCATTGCCTTCCACAAGCACAAGGATGACCTGAAAGCCGGCGACCTGGGAGTGATCTGCTCCTTCGGTGCCGGCTATTCCATCGGCAGCGTGGTGGTTCGCCACCGCTAATGCGGTTTACCGCGCTGCCAGGGCCTTCAGGGTGTCTGGCAGCGGGGTGGATTTGCGGGTTGTCCGGTCTATCCACACGATCTTTGCATAGCCTTCCGCGTAGATATCGCCGGTGTCGGCATCTTTCAGTAAGTGGTAAGTGTCGAGGCTGGTCGTTCCCGCTTTGTCTGCATAAGTTTCAACAACCACGCTGGCAGGGTGCGTCAGTTCCTTCAGAAAGGTGGCGCTGGTCTTTATAATAACCGGTCCGGTCGGGTCTTCTGCTTTACCCAGACCCAGTTCCGCCAGCCAGACAATGCGGGCTTCCTCGTAAAAACGGAAGTAAACTGTATTATTGGCGTGGCCGTATGCATCCATATCGCCCCAGCGCAGGGCCATGGACATTGAGCTGACGGGATTACCCGGTACAGACATCTGAGTTTCCTCCGGAACAGTGACACAAGAATAATAAAACGCCGGTATTGTCGACGAACTGAAACAGGTTAAACAACCCGAGAGTGCAAAATGAGAGAGTTTGATATCCGGCGTTGGGCGCCCGGCGTGCTGCTGTTTATGGCACTGGCCCTTGGTGCAACAACCGTGCAGGCCCAGAATCTGCAAGAGCCGCCCATGGAAGGCGAGGCGATGCCTGCCAATACCGACGACCCCTACGAGAACTGGAACCGCAAGGTTTACGCCTTCAACGATGCCATCGACCGCTGGTTCCTGCGCCCGGTAGCCAGTGGTTACCGGACCGTGACCCCGGACATCGTAGACCGCGGGGTAACCAATTTCTTCAACAACCTCACCGAAATCCGCAACTTCACCAACAGCCTGTTTCAGCTGAAAGGGGAATCGGCAGTGGTGGCATTTGGCCGTTTTACCTTCAATACCGTGTTCGGCCTGGGCGGTATCTTTGATGTAGCCACGGCGTGGGATCTGCCCGAGCGGCCGGAAGATTTCGGCCAGACCCTCGGCCACTGGGGCGTCGGCTCCGGCCCTTACCTGATGCTTCCGCTGCTGGGCCCGTCCACGCCACGGCATTTTAGCGGCCTGGCCTCAGACAGTTTTATGCTGCCGTCAGCCTGGGATGCGGTCGACAGCCCGGAATGGTATTACCTGCGCACCCTGCAGATTGTTGATAAGCGGGCAGACCTGATTCCAGCGGAAAGCTTTATTTCCGGGGACCAGTACACGTTTGTGCGCAATGCCTTCCTGCAGCGTCGTGAATTCCTGATTAACGATGGTAAGATCACGGAAGATCCCTTCGCGGACGACGATGATTTCATGCTCGAGGATTTCTGAGCAGTAAAGCCGGGAGGCAACAGGTGATCAAGGACCCCAGAATTTCCCGTTTTCGCAAAGCCCTGGCCGGCGCTACGACCTATGAGCAGTGGATGGAAGCCGGGCTGGAGCTGGATTTTCTGGAAGGTAATGCCGAGTGGAAGGAAGAGTTCGTTTCTGACCTTTACCACTACGAGCTGATCTACGATCGCCTGAGCAACCTCAAACAGTATCGCCAGCAGAACGACTTCGAGCGCCTCAAGCGGGCGCTGCGTGAAGGCCTGCACCACGATCTGGGCAATATGGGGAACCCGGCCCTGTACACCCGCTCCCGGGTGGGCACCAAGCACCTGATCGAAGAATACATCAGCCAGGTGTGTGAAGCCCTGGATTACCTGTGCGATCACCCGGTGCCGGGCTTTCCGGTTTACGACAAGCTGCAGTTCTTCCGCGATACCCTGACCAGCTTCGGCCGGCCCACGCTGTTGCTCAGCGGTGGTGCATCGCTGGGCATGTTCCATTTCGGAGTCATCAAGGCACTGTGGGAAAAGGGGCTGCTGCCCCAGGTGATCGCCGGCTCCAGTATCGGCGCCATTATCGCGGGTATTCTCGGGGTGCACACCGATGCCGAGATACCGGAAATGCTGGTGCCGGAGAACCACAACCTCAAGGCCTGGAAATGGCGCGGGCTGATCAGCGCCATGCGCGGCGAAGGCCTGATGGACCAGCAAACCCTGCAGCAATGCCTGCGGGCGAATATCGGCGAATACACCTTCGAAGAAGCTTATCAGCGCACTGGCCGCAGCATTAACATCAGCGTGTCGCCGGTGCAGTCCAATCAGAAAGCCCGCTTACTGTGCGGTTACACCTCGCCGTACCTGATGGTGTGGAGCGCCGCCCTGGCCAGTGCGGCGGTGCCCGGGGTGTTCCCGCCGGTTACCCTGATGAAGAAAGACCTTTACGGTAATGCTCTGCCGTACATGCCCAGAATCCAGTTTGTGGACGGTTCCGTGGTCAGTGACCTGCCCATCGAGCGCCTGATGCATTTGTACGATGCCAATTTCAGCATCGTCAGCCAGACCAACCCCCATGTGGTGCCGTTCCTGGCGGAACAGACAGACGAAAAACTCTCGCTGCCGCGCCTGCCAATGCATTTCCTGAAGTCGGAAGTGCAGTTCCATGGCCGTGGCGTGTTCGACTACCTGCGCAAGCGGGTTCGCCCGGAGCTGCTCAGGCAGGCCTCCGGGCAGCTGTATACCATCATGGCCCAGCGTTACTCCGGCGACGTAACCATTGCCCCGGAGTATTCCTTGCGGCACTATCGCGGCATGTTGTCGAACCCGAGCCCGGAGTATGTTCGCGAGATGATCCTGGCTGGTGAACGGGCCACCTGGCCGAAGATTTCGATGATCCGGACCCATGCCCGGATTTCCAAGACCCTCGAACGTTGTGTGCGCCGCCTTAAGCAGCAGAACCGGCGGGCGGTAGAATTGAAACTGGTCAGCGGTACTGCGCCGGCCAGGTCCTGAGGAAACATGTACTACGATTTTTTTGGCTTTCGGGAACCGCCTTTCTCCATTGCGCCGGACCCCCGCTACCTGTACCTGAGTGACCGCCACAAGGAAGCCCTGGCGCACCTGATGTATGGCGTGCAGGGGCAGGGCGGTTTTATCGTGATTACCGGTGAGGTAGGAACCGGCAAAACCACGGTCTGCCGCTGTTTTATCGAGAACGCACCGGATCACGTCGACATAGCGCTTATCCTGAATCCCCGGCTCTCGGCCCGGGAGTTGCTGTCGGCTATCTGCGACGAGCTGGGCATTGCCCACGCCGCCAACGCGACCATCAAGATCCTGGTGGATGCCATCAACCAGGACCTGCTAAAGGCCCACGCCGCCGGCCGGCACAAGGTGCTGATTATCGATGAGGCCCAGAACCTCTCCGCAGAAGTGCTGGAACAGCTGCGCCTGCTGACCAACCTGGAAACTGCCGAGAAAAAGCTGTTGCAGATTGTGCTGCTGGGCCAGCCGGAGCTGCAGGACATCCTGGCCCTGCCGGAGTTGCGCCAGCTGAACCAGCGGGTAACCGCCCGTTACCACCTGGATGCCATCGACCAGGCGGAACTGCCGGCCTACCTGCAATACCGGCTGAGCGTGGCAGGCCTGCGCGGTGACCTCTTTTCGGCCGGTGCGGTCAAAAATCTGTATCGCGCCAGCGAGGGTGTACCCCGGTTGATCAACCTGATCAGCGACCGTGTGCTGCTGGGCGCCTACGCCGAGGGCGAACACCAGATAACCCGCGCCCATATCAAGCGGGCCGCGAAAGAAGTGACCGGTGGTATCCGTAATCGCAGCCTGCGGACCGGCTCCGGCGGGCCGGCAAAAAGCCAGCTGGCCCTGGTGGCGGCGAGTATTCTGCTGGCCATTATTGCCACCCTGTGGCTGCTGGACAGCCCGGATTCGGTGAACACGGCCCTGGCCGATAGCAACCCGGAAGTTCAGGCCGGAGGCACCATCGAGCGGGACGAGACTACAGATCCCGTTCCTGCCGAACAAAGCCCCGAGCCGGCAGAACCCGCTGCCAGCCAGCCGGCTTCGTTTGTTCTCGACAGCCACGCCATGCCCCGCGCCCAGGCCTTTGTGGAACTGTTTGATATCTGGGGCAAGGACTACAATCCTACCGCTTTTCCCAACGCCTGTGACCACGCCCGGAACTCAGGGTTACGTTGCCTGGAGCGCCAGGGCAGCCGCCGCAGCCTGGAATTTATTGATCGCCCGGCCCTGTTAGTGCTCAAGCCGGAAAATGGCGAGGCCCGCTATGCGGTGCTGCGTTCACTGGATGGCGACACCGCCACACTGGCGGTTCCGGGGGGCACCGAAACGGTTCCGTTCCGGGAACTGGAGCGCTATTGGTTTGGTGATTTCCAGGTACTCTGGCGGGTGCCGGAATTCATGACCGGTGACGGCTTCTACGGCGATGAGTCCGGCCAGGAGCTTTGGATTGGTGCCCGCATGATGGAAATCGCAGACCGGTTGGCCGGTACCGGGCCTGAAAGTACCCGGGTCAAACGCCTGGCCATGGAGCAGCAGGTGCGCTGGTACCAGGAGCAGAAAGGTTTGACTGTAGACGGTATTCCCGGTGCCATGACCATCATTCAGATGAACAACGACCTGAAAGTGCGGGTGCCGCGCCTGGTAACAGCCCCGGCGGGAGGCACCCGGTAGGTTATGTCGTACATCCTTGATGCCCTCAGAAAGTCCGAAGCGGAGCGCCGGCAAGGTAAGGCTCCGGATCTCGGCCACCAGGTACAAATGGTGTACCGGCCGAAGAAAAAACGGGTACCCGCGGTGGTGTGGATTGTGGTTCTGGCCTTGCTGGTGAATGCCGGGGTGATGGCCTATGTGTTCTGGCCGGAAACCGGCCCGGCTGCCGCCGCCATTCAGTCCGAACCGGCCCCGGCACAACCGGTACCGACAGAACAGCCTGTTGCAGACGCCCCGAAAGCGAAGCCCGAACCGGAACCGGTTGCAACTGTACAATCCGAGCCAGCGCCGGCGGCACAGATTCCGGATGTCCCGGAAGCCCATTCCGGCACCGAAGAGCTCTGGGCAGAACCGGTGGTGATCGTGCCCAGCCAGTCAAAACCCAATCCGGGCTTGACCCAGCCCCAGCCAGAGGGCAGGGTGCCGCATCTGGTAGAATTGCCCCTGTCCTTTCAGAAGAGCGTGCCCGACTTGACCTTCAACAGCCATATCTATTCCTCGGATCCGTCCGCCAGCCGCGTGATGATCAATAATCGTTACCTGCGCACCGGCGACCGGTTCGAGCAGCTCACCATTGAACGCATTACCGAAGACGGCGTGGTGCTCAGCAAGAACGGCCAGTACTTCCGTGTTGGTACCGTGAGGGACTGGGTGAGCCCGAGATAATGGCCCTGACAGAAGACGTAAAGCAGCAAATCCAGCAGGCCTACCGTGACTTGCTGGCCGGCAAGGACATCCGTGCCCGTTATGGCCAGCGCCTGATGATTGCCGAGATTGCCCGATACATGGGCGATATCACCGACAACGATGGCCAGCGCACCTCGCCGCCGGCCACCTGCGTGGTGGAGGCCGGTACCGGTACCGGTAAAACCCTGGCGTACCTGATTGCCGCCATCCCTGTGGCCAGGGCGCTGGGCAAAACCCTGGTGATTTCCACCGCCACCGTTGCCCTGCAGGATCAGATCGTCCTGAAAGACCTGCCGGACCTGCGCAAGCACAGCAAGCTGGATTTCAGCTGGACCCTGGCCAAGGGCCGTGGCCGTTACCTGTGTATGTCCCGGCTGGAATCCCGGCTGCACGACGAAGGCCATGGCGACAGCGACACCATGCCGCTGTTCCTGCTGGACCAGCCGGCAGACGATGACGCGGCCAGCCGGATTACCTTTGAAAAAATGCTGGCCAGCTACGGCTCCCGGGAATGGGATGGCGACCGGGACCATTGGCCGGAACAGATCCCCGATGAAATCTGGCGCCAGGTGACCACCGATCACCGCCAGTGCACCAATCGCCACTGCGCCTATTTCGACAGCTGTGCCTTTTTCGATGCCCGCAAAGACCTGGACGACGCCGACGTGGTGGTGGCCAACCATGACCTCGTCCTGGCAGACCTGGCCCTGGGCGGCGGTGCGATCCTGCCGGAACTCGAAAACGCCCTGTTTATCTTCGACGAAGCCCACCACCTGCCGGACAAGGCCCTGAACCACTTTGCCGCCTCGGTTCCCCTGAATTCCACCCGCCAGTGGCTGAAGCAATTGTCCCAGGCCCTGGTGAAAATGCAGCCCTGGTTGCCCGGTGGCTCGCAGGCAGCCAAGGCAGTGGACAAGATCAGCCTGTCTGGTCGGGATCTCGACCTTGCCCTTGCCAAGGTGTACGACGAGGTGGAGCTTAATACCGCTTGGGAATTCAACGACGAGCGCCGCAGCGCCCAGTGGCGCTATCCGGATGGCGAGCTGCCGGATACCCTGGCGGAACTGGCGGCCGAAACGCGCATTGTGACCGCCGGCCTGTGCCGGCAATTGGGCACCCTGGTTGAAGAGCTGCAGAATGCCTTCGACGAACGCAAAGATCCGGAACTGGACCGGGACACCGCCGATTCCTGGTACCCGGTGATCGGTGCTTTCCACAGCAGGGCGGAAGAGCAGTTGCGCCTGTGGGCAGCCTGGTGTGAAGGGGCGACCGGTTCCGATGGCACCACTCAAACTGAAAGTACAGACGCGGCCCCGGTTATCCGCAAAGGCCCGCCCGCGGCCCGGTGGGCGGTTCGCCAGCGCTGGGACCACGCTGAAGACATTACCCTGTACAGCTCGCCGGTGCTGGCCGACAACCTGTTGTATTCACGGCTTTGGTCCCGGGCCTATGGTGCGGTGCTCACCAGTGCCACCCTGACGGCGCTGGGCAAGTTCGATCGCCTGCGGTCCCGGGCCGGCCTGCCGGAAGCCAGCCGTTACCTGGTGGTGCCCAGCTCGTTCCGTTATGGCGAAATGGCCACGGTGGAAGTGCCGGCCATGAATGCCATGCCCACCGATGACGGTTTTGGCGATGCCCTGATCAAGCGCCTGCCGGAACTCTGGGCCGGCGAAAAGGCCACACTGGTGTTGTTCACCTCCCGCCGACAGATGCAGCAGGTGAGGGATGCTCTGGCTCCGGAACACCCGGAACTGATCCGGACCCAGGACGACATGGCCAAGAACGAGGTGCTCAAGCAGCATTGCGCCCGCATTGATGAAGGCAAGCCCAGCGTGCTGTTCGGCGTTGCCAGTTTTGCCGAAGGTATCGATTTGCCGGGCAAGTACCTGCACCACGTAGTGATTACGCGCCTGCCGTTCTCGGTGCCGGATGATCCCATCGACGCCAGCCTGGCGGAGTGGGTTACCCAGCGTGGGGGTAACCCGTTTATGGAAATCACTGTGCCGGATGCCTCGGTGAAGCTGGTTCAGGCCGTGGGCCGTTTGTTGCGTACCGAACAGGATACCGGCCGGGTGACCATCCTGGACCGGCGTATTGTCGCCCGCCGCTATGGCCAGCTGTTGCTGGATGCCCTGCCGCCGTTCCGCCGTGTAATCGAATACTGAGCCTTTCCCTTTGCCCATAAAAAAAGAGCCATCCCAATCGGGTGGCTCTTATCAAGGGGTTCTGACGAACCCGGGCGTCGAAATAACGCGGAACAAGAAATCTGAAGGCCTGAATTTCAGAATTCGCGGTAAGGCGCTAACCTCACCATGGTTAAATGATAGGGCGTAAAGGGGCGTAAACGGATCGTCCAAAGGGCGTAGTGAGGGGGCTTAATTCGGTCAAAGTGTGAACTGCGTCACGTTTTGGTCGTGTCCCCCAACAGCCCAAGCTCCCGGGCCCGGGCCAGAGCCTCGGTGCGCCGGCCCACGCCGAGCTTGCCGTAGAGGTTACGGATGTGGGCTTTCACCGTCGCCGGTGCCACCGACATCTTGCCGGCGATGTCCTTGTTGGCCAGGCCCTGGTTGATCAGCTCCAGCACTTCCTGTTCCCGTTGGCTTAAAGGTTCGGCCAGTTCGCTGGCTGCTGGCCGCGGTGTTGGCGTAACCGGAGCGGTTTCCGGCGCTGCCGGCTCTGAACCGGCAGATACTACCGGTTCGGTCAGTTGGTCCTTCAGCATGGTCAGCAACTCCCGGTTCCAGCGCCCCGGTGTTCTCAGCCGCGGCAGCTCCAGCATCTTCTCCCGCAGTGCCGGACTTTCTTCAGCAAACAGACGCAGGAAGCCGGCATGTTCAGCCCTGTCCATGGCCCTTTCCAGCATGCGGTTGGCTTCTTCCTCATATCCCTGGCCGAACAGGGCCTCGGCGTACACCAGCAGAATCTCTACCAGGTGCCGGGTATGGGCGTTGCGCTCGGCAGCGGGAATCAGCGCAGACAGTATCTCCTGGGCCTTCTGGCTGTCATTCCGGGCAATCAGTACCCGGGCCAGGGCGATCTGGTTCTGCTCCCGGTTCAGGGGGTTGGTGGCTGGTTCTTCAAGGGCCGGCTGCAGGCAGTCCATGGCCTTGTCAGCCTGGCCTGTGGCCAGGTAACAGCGCGCCAGCAGGGCAGCAGCGGGCGGATCAAACAGGATGTGATCCCTGCGTTTTCGGCCAACGGCAACGGCATCTTTCAGGGCATCGATGGCGGCATCCAGCCTGCCTTCACTGAACGCCAGGTGGCCCCGAACAAACTGTATAACCACATGCTGGCCGGGCTCGGTGCCTTTTTCGACATGTTCGAGCAATGGCGACAGGTAGCCGGCTGCGGTCTGGGGCTGGTTCTGTTCCCGGTAGATCTCAATCAGGGCGCTGTTCTGCCAGCAGGAGATCAGCCGCGGCTGGCTGGGGTCGGCGTAGTGTTCGTCTACCCATTGCCGCACCCGGCTGGTGGTTTCCAGGGCAAGGTCGGTGTCGCCCCGGTTGTACTGGATCCACGCCAGCAACCCGCCGGAAGACAGCACGGTACTGGGTTTGCGTTCCACTTGGCCGTAATACACGGCGCTTTCCAGGGCTTCTTCGGCCTCGTTCAGCTCGCCCTTACCGAAATAATCCATGCCCAGGCCGTAGTAGGTGACGGATTTCAGGGGAATGCTGATCTTGTCGATGTCCTTGAGCACCTGCCGGGTCAGGTCCGAGGCGTTCTTCTCGTCGTTTCGGCTGCGGGCAAGGTACGAACGCACCAGCGATACTTCACTGTGAATGGCCAGGGCGCCTTCGGCATCGGGGTGCGAGTCCGCCACCCGGCGGTCCAGCAGGTCTTCCACCCGGGTCAGCAGCGGTTCCAGCCCTTCTACCCGGTTGGCGAAGAACAGACCCCAGACCTTGAGCATTTGCAGCTGCGGGCTGTCGTTGATGACATCCGCAGGGATTTTCTCCAGCCATTCCAGTACCGGCAAATGGAAACCGCCGTGGATCAGGTTGTTGCCGTGCTCCGAGAGCACCCGCGCCAGCCGCTCGGTGTCTTTGCGCTGGACAATCTGGCCGATGGCTTCCTGCACCTGGCCATGGCTGAGCAGCCAGTCGATGGTGCGGGATTGCATCAGCTCTGCCCGGGCCGGGTCTTTGCTTTGAATGCGCTGCAACAGGGCTTCCCGGAACAGGTCGTGGTAGCGAAACCATTCATTACGGGTGTCTAGCGGAATCAGGAACAGGTTCTGGGCCAGTAGCCTGGTCAACGCATCCTGGCTGTCGCTGCGCTCCCGGATGGCATCGCACAGGGCGCCGGACAGGCGAGGGCAGCAGGCGGTATCCAGCAGGAAGTCCATCAGTTCCCGGGGCAACTGCCGCAGCACCTCGGTGAGCACGTAATCGCTGATCAGCCGGCCATCGGGATTCAGGTTTGGGGGCGCGGAGGTCTGATCCAGGTTGAGCTGGCCAGACTTGGCCGACAGCGCCGACAATTGCATGGCAGCCACCCAGCCTTCGGTACGCTGGCACACCGAGCGGATTTCCTGCTCCGATAACTCCATGGCCATGGTATCCCGGAAGAATGCCCGGCATTCGTCTTCAGAGAACGCCAGCAGCCCCGGATGAATATCCTGCACCTGCCGCCGTACCCGCCAGCGGGCAAGGGGCAAGGGTGGTTCGGTGCGGGAAGCAAGGGTGACCAGCATGCCCGGGGGCAGGTAGTCGATAAACCAGCCGAGCTGGCGGTGAATGCTGTCGCTGGTGATCTCGTGGTAGTCGTCCAGCACCAGGAACCAGGCCGTGTTGTCCTGGCTCAGGGTGTTGATCAAACCGGTGATGGCGGCGGTCTGGTCTTCTCCGTCACTGCGGGCGAGCTGTTTGCGGATATCTTCCAGCCCCATCAGCCCGGCGTGTTCAAAGGCACCCACCACGTATTGCCAGAAATGGCGCGGCTGGTTGTCGTGTTCGTCCAGCGACAACCAGGCGGTGCGGTGGCTGTTCAGGGCACACCACTGGCTTACCAGGGTGGTTTTACCGAAGCCCGCCGGCGCAACCACCATATTCAGCCGCTTGCCGGTTTCCGGCTCCAGCAGCGAGTCGAGCCGTTGCCGGCGGACGGCTCTCGGGTCGGGTGTTGGCCTCAGAAACTTGGTGGTCAGCAGCATGGTTGTCCGGTTAACCGAAATGTAGGTCTTGGATTGTGTGCTTTGCTGCCGGCAAGTCAAGGGCTGCGGTGACGCAAGGCTTTGGCAGGGCTGCGAAAGCACGGAATTGGTCTACACTGAATACAGTTATCTTTTGTATATCAAAAAAGAATGAAAATAACCGTTCTTATGCGTATTATCAGGCGGTAGACTCATCCAGGGAGCGACGGATTCAATGAAATTACAACAACTGCGGTATATCTGGGAAGTTGCGCACCACGATTTGAATGTGTCCGCCACCGCCCAGAGCCTGTTTACCTCGCAGCCGGGGATTTCCAAGCAGATTCGCCTGCTGGAAGACGAGCTGGGGCTGGAAGTATTTGCCCGCAGCGGCAAGCACCTGACCCGCATCACTCCGGGCGGCGAGATTATCATCCGCGAGGCCGGAGAAATCCTGCGCCGGGTAGAAGGCATCAAGAAAATTGCCCAGGAGTTCAGCAACCAGCGCAAGGGCGACCTCAGTATTGCCACTACCCACACCCAGGCACGCTATGCCTTGCCTCCGGTGATCAGCGGCTTTATTGAAGAGTATCCGGATGTGTCGCTGCATATGCACCAGGGTACGCCCATGCAGATCTCCGAGATGGCAGCCAACGGTGCCGTGGACTTTGCCATCGCCACCGAGGGCATGGACCTGTTCAACGACCTGCTGATGATGCCCTGCTATCGCTGGAACCGCTGCGTGGTGGTGCCGAAAGACCATCCGCTGGCCAGGGGGCAGGAGCTGACGCTGGAAGAACTGGCGGAATACCAGTTGGTGACCTACGTATTCGGCTTTACCGGCCGCTCCAAGCTGGACGAAGCTTTCCAGTCCAAGGGTCTGACCCCGAAAGTGGTGTTCACGGCGGCGGATGCCGACGTTATCAAAACCTACGTACGCCTGGGACTGGGTGTGGGCATTATCGCCAGCATGGCGTTCGACCCGAAAACCGACAGCGACCTGGTGGCACTGGATGCCAGCAAGTTGTTCCGCCCGTCGGTTACCCGGATCGGCTTCCGCAAGGGTACGTTCCTGCGGGGCTATATGTACGACTTCATGCAACGCTTTGCGCCGCACCTGACCAAGGAAATGGTGGATCGCGTAGTCGCCCACCAGGGCAGCCGTACCGAGATTCAGGAACTGTTCAAGGACGTCGAACTGCCGGTTTACTGAGTGCCCTGAACCTAAAAAGCCCGCCGTCAGCGATGACAGGCGGGCTTTTTTGATTTCGTGCTGAGGTCAGCCGGATTTGCCAATCAGGTTGCCGGCATGCAAGCCGCATTCCTTGTGGGTGGCTTCTTCCCACCACCAGCGGCCTTCGCGCTCGTGCTGGCCTGGCAGTACCGGGCGGGTGCAGGGTTGGCAGCCGATGCTGACAAAACCCTTTTCGTGCAAGCTGTTGTAGGGGGCTTCTGCCATGCGGATGTAGTCCCAGACTTCTTTAGAGGTCCAGTTCGCCAGCGGGTTGAACTTCACCAGCGTTTTATCATCGGTAGAGAACGCCGTATCGACCTGCACCACCGGCACCTCGTTCCGGGTGCCCGGGCTCTGGTCCCGGCGCTGGCCGGTAATCCAGGCATCCACCGTGGCCAGTTTCTTGCGCAGCGGGTTCACCTTGCGGATGCCGCAGCATTCCGAATGGCCGTCTTCATAGAAACTGAACAAGCCCTTCTTGCCCACCAGGGCCTGAACTTCCCCGGAATCCGGAAACAGCACTTCAATCTCAATGCCGTAATGCTGGCGGACTTTCTCGATAAATTCGTAGGTTTCCGGATGCAATCGGCCGGTATCCAGAGTGAACACCTGCAGGTTATCCGTCAGCTTGTGGGCCATTTCGATCAGCACCACGTCTTCCGCACCACTGAAGGAAACGGCGATGTTGTCATAGCGGGCGAGGGCGGCTTTCAGGATAGCCCGGGGGCTCTGGCCGTCCAGTTCGGTGCGAAGAGAATCGATATCAGTCATGTTGTTCCAGCAATCGTTATCGTGTTGCCGCAAGGCTAACATCAAACCCCTCATAACCTGAAGGAATGACAAACTATATATTTATAGCTCGCCGGCAGGTTAAAGGCCGGGATTCCCGATGCATTCCCGCCCCGTTTTTCATATCATACGCGGCAGCAAGTCGGGCGCCTGTTGTGCCTGCCACCTTATCATTTATTCAGGAGACCGTTGTGGAACTCGCATGTCTTGACCTTGAGGGCGTACTGATCCCGGAAATCTGGATCGCCTTTGCAGAAAAAACCGGTATTGAAGAACTCAAGGCAACCACCCGGGATATTCCTGACTACGACGTACTGATGAAGCAGCGCCTGCGCATTCTGGACGAACACGGCTACGGCCTGCCGGAAATCCAGGAAGTGATCGGTACCCTGGACCCGCTGCCCGGCGCCCGGGAGTTCCTGGACTGGTTGCGCGAGCGTTTCCAGGTGGTGATCCTGTCGGACACCTTCTACGAATTCGCTATGCCGCTGATGAAGAAGCTGGGCTACCCGGCGCTGCTGTGCCATAAGCTGGAAGTGGCTGACAACGGCCAGATCACCAACTACCTGCTGCGCCAGCGCGACCCCAAGCGCCAGTCTGTGCGAGCTTTCCAGTTGCTGAACTACCGGGTGATTGCCGCCGGTGATTCCTACAACGACACCACCATGCTGGGCCAGGCCGAAGCCGGCATTCTGTTCCACGCGCCGCAGAACGTGATCGACGAGTTCCCGCAGTTTCCGGCGGTGCACAACTTTGATGATCTGAGGCAGGAATTCCTGAAAGCCAGCGCCATTCACGGCGCCTGATTTTCCGGTATTCCGGTCTGTGCCGCTGCGGGAAACCTGGCGGCACAGATCGTTCGCGCTTACCGCTTTAGTTGTTCCAGAAAGTCCATCAGCGGCTTCACCTTGGTCAGGGTTTCCTGATACTCCGCTTCCGCGTCGGAATCCGCCACAATTCCGCCTCCACCCCAGCATTGAATTCTGCCGTTTGCTTCGCAGAGCAGGGTACGAATGGCAATGTTGCTGTCCAGCCGCCCATCCAGCCCGTAATAGAACACCGACCCGCAATAGGGCCCGCGCCAGTGGGGTTCCAGCTCGTGGATAATCTCCATGGCCCGGATTTTCGGGGCGCCGGTGATGGAGCCGCCGGGGAAGGCATCAAACAGCGCCTGTAACGGGCTGACACCGGGCTTGAGTTGTGCGCGAATGTGGCTCACCAGGTGGTGTACATTCTGGTAACTTTCCAGCGCAAACAACTCGTCCACCTTCACCGAGCCGGGCAGGGCGTTCACGCTCAGGTCGTTGCGCAGCAAATCCACAATCATCAGGTTTTCCGCACGGTCTTTTTCCGAGGCCAGCAGCTCATCGGCCAGGGCTTTGTCTAGCTCCGGTGTGGCACCACGCCGCCGAGTACCTTTGATCGGGCTGGTTTCGATCACCCCGTCGCGGATAGCGAGGAATCGCTCCGGTGACACCGACACCACCGCGCTGCCTTCGTGGCGCAGAAACGCTGCGTAGGGGGTGGGGTTGGCAAGGCTCAGTTCCGTGAATGCCAACCAGGGGTCGCCGCTGTAGGCTCCTTCAAAAGACTGGGACAGATTGGCCTGATAGCAATCGCCGGCCTGGATGTAATCCAGCACCTGTTGCACGCGATTGCGGAAATCGGCCGGGGCTTGAGTCGGCTCGAATGGCTGCTCCATGGCCCAGTGCCTTGGTTGTGGCTCAGCGGGTGTAGCCATCCAGCTTTCCAGTTGTTTTTGCTGGCCCTGTGGTAAGTCCGGGTGCACCCACAGATAACAGTTCCCTGTTTCCAGGTCTTCACTTACAAACCACAGATACAGCCCGGCAAACATCAGCGGCACTGGCAATTCCGGCACCAGCCCTTGCAGCTTCGCCTCCCGGGCATAGCCGAATTCATAGGCCAGGCTGCCGACCCAGCCGCCGATCAGCGGGCAGGGCGCTGCCTTTAACGAACTGAGCGCGTGCTGGTAAGGCGCCGCGAGTTGCTCCATCTCCCGGGCCAAAGCCTGAGTGTCCACGCCCATGCCTGCATTGGCTGGCAACGAGACCCTTTCTACCGCATGGCAGGAGAACCCCCGCGCAGCCCCGCGCCCACCCGCAATTGCCTGGCCGCCCAGAAATACAAAGTCCGGCTCTGCGGCCGAATAGCTGCAAAGCTGATCAAACTGCTGGCGGGAAATGGACTGGCAGACAGGTAAGGCCAAGTTACCTCCGTTAAAAATTGGAAGAATGCTACACGCTGCACAAAACGGGCGTTGTCCGATTGGGACAGGCGCTGATCTAATGACCGTACAGCCAGCGGATCATTCTAACGGAGTTCCGCTTTGTTCGTGCTCTAAAAAAACAAATATTGGGTCAAGAAAATGCATAAATTTCTCTCGCTGAATCTAATACTTACACTAACACTGGCCGGTATGTGGGCTCCATTGAGCTGTGCACAAGAAACGGAATACGAAGACCACGTGCTAGCTGATGGGAAGCTTACGGCCGAAGAGCTGTCGTTAGTTGTGCGACAGGCGCAAGGAGATTTGAAGGCGATGACGGAGGCTTCGATTGCCCAAGTGAAAGACGAACTTGAATCCTCTGGTGTTTTTGAACCAAACGCTTGGATGTTGATGAAGAACGGTGAGCTGAAGAAAATTCAGTTAGGAGAAGATGCGAAGGGAGCTCCTCCAGAAATCAAGGTACTAATGTATCGCGCAAGTCTGAAGTCAGTAGCTCGCCACGGGCGGATCGATGCTGGCTTAGTTGCTTACCCTGGAACTATAGAAAAGAACGGTATGAAGCGCAGAGTTGTTGCGATTGAACACGAGCACCGTTTGGGTGTATCCGGAATAAAATTAGTGCCGGTAACTCTGAACTCTGGTACCGCAGAGTTCAGAGCTGCGGTATCGCAGGATAAGAGTTTCGAATTTTTCTATGATGGAAAGTGAACAAGTCTGGCGGTGTTTGGAAGTGTGAGAGTAGTCACGGAATAAGACTGTAAAACAATCTTAAATGGAGTCGTGAGCAGTTGAGCTCGCACTTAAACAAAAACTCAGATAACAACAAAATGAGTTTATAAGGAGATAAGAATGAAAGGCCTGAAAAAAATTGCATTGGTTACCGCGATCGCCGCAGCTCCGTTTGCTGCAAATGCTGATCTGAAAGCCCTGGATGACTCCACGATGGGAAATGTCACCGGCCAGGCTGGTGTGACCATTGAGCTGGAAACTCGCGTTGCCATTGGTGAGTTCACCTATACCGACGAAGGTACTTTCGCGGTTAGTGGTATCGATCTTGGTGGTGTAACCGTTAGTGCTTCTGATAGCGCTGCCGACTATGCCGCTGCGACGGGTGCCGGTGGCCTGTTGGATAACCTGAAGATTGATATTGATGTTGCAGATGATGGCGATGCCGTCATTCACGTGGGTTCATTGCAAACTATCGATCACGATGGCGATCCAGGTACCCCAGAGCAACCGGTACCTATTGACTGGGGTATGACCGCAGACTCCATGGAACTTCGTGGCAACGCGGGTGAGCAAACCACTCTGATTTCTAACATGGATGCATGGGGCCTGTTGGGTGCCTTGGATATCCGTGTGGACACCGACGACGTTAATGGCGTAGCCGGTACCGGAACGCTGAACTTGGACGTTGCTTTCACTGTTGAGCAAATGGACTTTGACGTTGAGTTCATGGGTGTTGGTATCAGGGGTATGAGCATCCGTGGTGTGAATGATGGAGGTCAGACTCTTGATCAGGATCAGCTTGCTGACCTGCTGGATGACCCGACTGGCGAAGACGCGGCGCTTGATACTCGTTTGGTAGGACTTGCATCCGGTGCACTTGGTACGTCGTTCGCGATTGCTCGCGTAGATGTTTACAAGGGCGACAATCTCAACGGCACCAAGCAGGATGTCCTGCGTGTAGATATTGATGATGTCTTGATGGATATCAACATCGCTGAAACCCATATCGGCGGCGCCAATATCGGTACCATCGGCATTGATAACCTGCACGTCTCCGACACCAGCCTGGCAGTCTACGGTCACTAATCCGACCTGACACCAAACCTGGTGCAACGCCCCGCCTCGGCGGGGCGTTTTTGTTTGGTGCGCCAGGC
>NZ_AXBV01000040.1:0-63862 GCF_000475255.1 Marinobacter sp. ES-1 | reverse complement strand
CCTTGGTCTGGAATACGCACATAGAAGCCCGTCTTCCGAGATTGACGCTTTCTCTACCCGTTCGACGGGCACAGAAAACTCGACGACCGCAGGTTGTTCATCCCATAGCGTCTCTGCACCTGAAAGACCTGGAAACGCAAACAGGCACACCGAGAACGCAGCGGCGGTTACCAATCCCGATAAGCCGTTTTTTATATCCATAACTCGCTGTGAAACCCCATTATCGTCGTATCAACTGAAGCAGAGAAATTCCTGAGGCGCCGAAACGCTTGAGAGTTACTGCATGAAGAGTTGGCGATAACTCACTGAATTGTATAAACTCTCAATATGTCCAATATTTAGGAGTATTGGACATTTCAGGCTTCCCGACCGTACAACACAATTCGCAAACAAGGCTGCCCAGATGAACGCCAGGCCAGGATTTCCCGGTTTTCCGCTGTTTGATACCGCTGATCTTATCCACGAACAGGCTGAGCTTGCGCTGTATCCGGATCTGCTTGCAGCGCTGAATGCGGTGCCCATCAACCCGGACAAAGCCCGTCAGGACTTCTACACCGCCCGCCGTTTCCTCGAAAAATACAGCGATGTTTCCGGCACATACAACCGTTTTCGAAGCGAAATCCAGCGTTTTCTCAACTACACCTGGCTGATTGCCCGCCGTCACCTTGCCCAGGCAGACAGCGACCTGATCACAGGCTACTTTGCCTTTTTGAAAACCCCTCCGGCCCCCTGGATATCCCGTGGGATCTATCCGGCATTCGTCTCTCAGGCAGATCTGCGTCGTTCCAATCCGGACTGGCGACCCATGGCGCTTCGATCCAAAGCCGTACAGGCGCCCTACTCTGTTACCCAGGCCAGCCTGAACGCCAGCCGCACGGCACTGCAGACCTTCTTCAAATACCTGGTGGCCCACGATTATCTGCCCAAAAATCCGATGATTGATGTCCGCAAGCGCGACCGGAACGCCAAACCCAGCCTCAACCAGGACCGGGACGCCGAAGTGCGGCGGCTGACGGACTGGCAATGGTCGTTCCTGCTGGAAACCCTCACTGAACTGGCGGACAGCAACCCGAAATTCGAGCGTAACCTCTTTGTGATCGTCACCATGAAAAGCCTGTTCCTGCGGGTCAGCGAACTGGCACCGCGGCCGGTGGACCGGAACCAGGTGCGGACCCCCTGCTTTGGTGATTTCCGCCGAACCATTGTCGATGGCGAACCCTACTGGGTGTATTCGGTGTTCGGTAAAGGCGACAAAACCCGGCAAGTTACCCTGCCAGACGCCTACCTGGATTACCTGAAGCGCTGGCGAGGCCATCTGGGGCTTCCCTCTCCGTTGCCGGTGCCGGGAGAATCCACGCCCATTCTGCCGTCAGCCAAGGGCGATGCCATCGGCAAGCGCCAGGTGCAACGGATCTACGAGCAAGCCATGGTCGCCACCGCGGACCGTATGGAACGTGAAGGGTTCATGGACGAAGCCAGGCAAATGCTGGCCATTCGCTCCGAAACTCATTACCTGCGGCACACCGGTGCCAGCCAGGCCATCGAGGCCGGCGCGGATATCCGCCACATCAGTGAAGAGCTCGGCCATGCCAACGCCACCTTCACTGAATCTGTCTACGTAAATTCGGAACAGGCCCGCCGGCGAACGGAAGGCCGTCGCCGGCGGGTATAAATGCTGGATCCGTTAAACGATGCCTAGCGAATGGTTTATCCCGTCACGAATTTCACGGTAGCGCTCGGCATCGTTGGCGAGGATTTCCAGGTTATCTTCCGGAAAGATTTCTTTTAGCTTGCTCCTGGCTTTCTCTGTGTTTAACCGCGCCGGCATCAGCTGTTCCAGTGCGCGCAACATCACTTCTGGCGAAACCGAGGCTCCGGGCGATGCACCCAGCAAGGTGCCATAGGTCTTGTCGCTGGACACGATAATCTCCGTGCCCATCTGCAGGTCGCCATCTTTAATAATCTGTACCCGCTGTCCGGCTTCCACGGCTTGCCAGTTGAACTTGTCACCAAGCCCGGGGGCGAACTTCTCCAGCGAATCCAGCATGCTCTGCTCGCCTTTGAAGGTCTCGGAGACCAGGTATTTCACCAGTGGGAAGTTCTCCATGGCCACGTTCAACAGGCCCGGAATGTCGTGCAGGCGCATGGAGCGGAGATAGTCAATAAAGCCCCGGCCTTTCTCAAGAACCGGTTTAAAGGAGGCAAACGGCCCGAATAACAGGTAATGCTGGCCATTGGCCACCCGCAGATCCAGGTGCGGAACAGACATCGGGGGTGCGCCCACTTCTGCCCGGCCATAGGTTTTGGCGCGGTATTGGTCCGCCTGCTCCGGCGTAACCGGCGCCTGCAGGAAACGGCCACCCACCGGGAAGCCGGCAAAGCGCCTGGCAAACGGAAGATGGCTCCGTTTCAGGAGCGGGAAGGCGCCACCGCCGGCGCCAACAAACAGTACGTCAGCTTTATATTGGGTGGACGTACCGTTGCGCTCGGTTTCCAGCACCCAGCTGCCGGCGGGGCTGCGGTGTGCCCGCTTTACGTGTACACCGTACTCAATGGCCACGCCCAAATCCCGGTCAGCGTACGCAGCCATTTGTTCTGTCAGAGAGCCGAAGTTCACATCCGTGCCGGTTTCAATCACCGTGGCAGCCATCTTTTCATGGCGCGGCCGGCCTTCCATGGTGAAAGGGATCCAGCTTTTTATCTCATCAAAATCATCGGAATACCGCATACTTTCGAAGAAATGATGGCCAGACATTTCCTTGTGCCGAAGCGCCAGCTCTTCAATGAAGGATTCCGAGACCAGGGTGCAGTGCTTGGTCTGGTTGATGAACGTAGAGGGGTCTTTAATGGCACCCTTTTCGACCAGGTAGGCCCAGAATTGCTTGGCCACGTTGAACTGGGCGTGGATTTTCAGGGCTTTCTCAACAGAAATAACCTCGCCATCCACCGGGGTGTAGTTGAGCTCGCAGTTGGCTTCGTGGCCGGTTCCTGCGTTGTTGAACACCCAGGAGTTGCCTGCTCCCGGGCCATCCAGCCGTTCCAGTACGGTGATATCCAGCTCGGGTGCCAGTTCCTTTGCCAGTGTGGCAAGGGTGACACCCATAATGCCTGCGCCGATAACAATTACCTTCATAGCCTGTGCCCGCCCGAGTCGGTTGTAGGAGTTTGTTCATCAAAGCCTTTTGGCCAGTGTACTCCTACTGCTGCATGTGCTCTACATCCTCACGGGCATCACGCAAAAAGGACTCCACGGTTTCTCCGGGCAGAAGCAATTGCTGTTCTATCATCGAATCCCGCCAGTCAGACTCTGCAAAGATGCAGCGGTATTCGTTCGGGAACTCTACATAAAGGCGTTTGAAATACTCCCTTGCCCACACCTTGTTCGGCTCTTTGCGGCGGGATTCCAGTACAGCCATGTTGTACAGCGCTCCGGCCCTGACCTGGTCCGGCTGGCTATCGTCTTTGTAAATCCGTTCAAGGCGGCTGAGCACTTCATTCACACCGGTCAGCCGGTATTCCCTGAGGATCTCTGTGGCGGATTCCATCACCCGGTCTTCGCCGTGCCGGCAGGGTGAGTTGGCATGGTCCTGCACATATTGATCGATGGCCCGCTCTACTTCATGACGGTGTTTGTGGTCCTGCTTCTGTTCATACACAAAGCCGGTACCCACGCCGGTGGCGATGGTGCCGGGCATACAGCCGGCTACCAGCCCGGCCAAGGCCAGGGACCCGGCAACGCCGAACGCCCTGAGAGATTTCATCTGTGTCATCTGGTCATCCCTGATGGTCTGGAATACGTAGGTTACAATCGACGAATGTCGGGTAACATACGGTAACGGTCATATCGTACCGGTACCGTGATCCCTGTATTAAAACCGAAAAGGAGTAATCGAATGGCAAATACCAAAGCATACGCCGCCACTGCGCCGGATTCGGGCCTGGCCCCCTACGCCATTGACCGCCGGGAGCTGCGTGCCGACGACGTAGCCATCGAAATCGACTACTGCGGTGTCTGCCACAGCGATCTCCACACCGTCGAGAACGATTGGGGCGGCTCGAAGTACCCGGTTATTCCCGGGCACGAGATTGTGGGCCGGGTAACCGCCGTAGACCTTGCCGAACAGGCTGCCCTGAGGGCCATTGAAGCCGCGGGCATCGATGCCAAAGACATCGACCTGATTGTGTTTGCCACCACCACGCCCGATAAAGTCTTCCCCAGCTGTGCCTGTATTCTGCAGGCCCGCCTTGGTATCGAGGGCTGCCCCGCGTTCGATATCCAGGCCGTGTGCAGCGGCTTTGTGTACGCCCTGGCCACTGCAGAAAAGTTCATCCGCACCGGCTCCAGCAAGAAGGCGCTGGTGATCGGAGCCGAGGTATTCTCCCGCATTCTCAACTGGGACGATCGGGGCACCTGCGTACTGTTCGGCGATGGCGCCGGCGCGGTTATTCTGGAGGCCAGTGAAGAAACCGCCATTCTGTCTACACACCTGCACGCCGATGGCCGCTATGAAGAGCTGCTGCACGTGCCCTGCGGTGTCGCCAACGACTTCGATGCGGTAAAGGCCGGCAAGGCGTTTGTAGAGATGAAGGGTAACGAAGTGTTCAAGGTGGCGGTAAACACCCTGGGCAGGATCGTCGATGAAACCCTCGAAGCCAATCAGATGGAGAAATCCGACATTGACTGGCTGGTGCCGCACCAGGCCAACCTGCGGATTATTTCCGCCACCGCCCGCAAGCTCGGTATGTCGATGGACCAGGTTGTGGTCACCGTTAACCGCCATGGCAACACCTCGGCCGCCTCTGTGCCCCTGGCGCTGGATGAAGCCGTTCGGGATGGTCGCATTCAGCGGGGCCAGGTGGTGTTGCTGGAAGCGTTTGGCGGTGGCTTTACCTGGGGTTCCGCCCTGTTGAAGTACTGACGCATATTCCCTTAAGTGCTTTTATTATTTATTTTTAGTATTTTTAGTTCTTAGAAACCTTTGCTAGATTGCTCCTCAGATTCACTGATTCCAATCTGAGGAGCTTTCCATGAAACACCTGCTAAAAGGATTTGCACTGGGCGCCGCCCTGCTCTCCGCCCAACCAGCCCTTGCCGCTGACCGGGAGCTGCTCAATACCTCTTACGATATTGCCCGCGAGCTGTTCGCCGCCTACAACGTGGAATTCAAGAAGCACTGGCAGGAAAAGACCGGTGAAACCCTTGAAGTTAACCAGTCTCACGCCGGTTCTTCCAAGCAGGCCCAGGCCATTATTCAGGGTCTGAAAGCCGATGTGGCCACCTTCAACCAGGTGACCGACATCGATATTCTTCACGAACGCGGCGAGCTGATCCCCGAAAACTGGGCCGAGCGCCTGCCCAACAATAGCTCCCCTTACTATTCCACCATGGCGTTCCTGGTTCGCAAGGACAACCCGAAGAACATCCAGAACTGGGATGACCTGGTTCGCGAAGACGTTGCCCTGGTGATGCCGAACCCGAAAACCTCCGGTAACGGCCGTTACACCTACCTGGCCGCGCTGGGTTATGCCCAGGACACATTCGGCGACGATGAGGACAAGGTTGACCAGTTCCTGGCGGATTTCCTGGGCCAGGTACGGGTATTCGACAGCGGCGGTCGCGGAGCCACCACCACCTTCGTTGAGCGTGGCATTGGCGATGCCCTGCTGACCTTTGAATCCGAAGTGCTCAACCTGGCCGACCGTCTGGGCGATGAGTACGAAGTGGTCACCCCCAACGTGAGCTTCCTGGCCGAGTTCCCGGTCACCTGGATTGATGACTACGTAAGGCAGAACGGCACCGAAGAGCTGGCGAAGGAATACCTGACCCATCTGTATTCTGAAGAATCCCAGCGCCTGCTGGCCGGCTTTAACTACCGGGTTCACAATGAGGTTGTGAAAGCCGAGAACGCCGACCGCTTCAAGGAGCTCAAGCTCAAGTCCATCGATGAAATCGCCGGTGGCTGGGAAAACGCCATGAAGGTTCACTTCACCAGTGGCGGCAAACTCGACCAGCTGCAGCGTCGGCGGTAAGAGGCGAGCATGTCGGTATCCGCTCAAGCAGGCGCCGCCCCCGTGCGGCGCTTTGCTGGTCGAAGCAAACGGGTGTTACCGGGGTTTGGTCTGAGCCTCGGTATATCCCTGTTCTTTGTCAGCCTCGTGTTGCTGCTGCCCCTGACCGGGCTGGTCGTGGAAACCTCCGGCATGACCTGGGATCAGTTCGTATTCACCATCACCGATCCCCGGGTGATCGAATCCTACAAGGTGACTCTCTGGACTGCGCTGGCAGCCTCGTTGTTCAACGGCCTGTTCGGGTTGCTCCTGGCCTGGGTGCTGGTGCGCTATGAATTCCCCGGCAAGCGGCTGATCGATGCGGTTGTCGACCTGCCCTTCGCCCTGCCCACGGCGGTTGCCGGCATCACCCTGGCTACCCTGTTCGCCCAGAACGGCTGGTATGGCCAGGTGCTGGCAAAAGCCGGTATTGAGGTTGCCTTTACCCCGCTGGGTATCGTGGTTGCCATGGCCTTCACCAGCATTCCGTTTGTGGTGCGCACCGTTCAACCGGTTCTGGAAGAGCTGTCTCCGGCGGATGAAGAGGCCGCTGTCAGCCTTGGTGCCTCCGATGCCCGGGTTTTCCGGAAAGTGATTTTCCCGTCCCTGTGGCCAGCCCTGGTGACCGGCATTGCCTTGTCCTTCACCCGCAGCCTTGGTGAGTTCGGCGCCATTATCTTTATTGCCGGCAACACCCCCTATGTCAGCGAAGTGACCAGCCTGATGATCTTCGTGCGCCTGCAGGAATACGACTACGCCGCCGCCAGTGCCATCGCCTCTATGGTCTTGCTGGTCTCCCTGGTGCTGCTGTTTGCCATCAATCTGTGGCAAGGCCGGTATCTGCGCCGGCTGGAGGGTCGATAGATGTCGGCGGAACAGCACAGAGTCGGTGACCAGCCCTGGGTTCGCCGCAGCCTGATCGGCCTGGCGGTGAGCCTGACCGTGATCCTGCTGGTCATTCCGGTGGTGGTGATCTTTACCGAAGCGCTGAGTGCCGGCTGGAGCACCTTCAGCGATAACATTCTGGACGAATACAGCCTGCACGCCATCGGGCTGACGCTGCTGGTGGCCCTGCTGACGGTGCCGCTGAACCTGGTGTTCGGTACGGCACTGGCCTGGGCCGTTACCCGGTTCCGCTTTCCCGGCCGCAAACTGCTGATCACCCTGATTGATATTCCGTTTGCCGTGTCTCCGGTGGTGGCCGGTTTGCTTTACCTGCTGCTGTATGGACGCAATGGCTGGCTGGGTGGCTGGCTGAGCAGCCACGATGTTCAGCTGATGTTTGCCTGGCCCGGCATTGTCATGGTTACGGTGTTTGTAACCTGCCCCTTCGTGGCCCGGGAACTGATTCCTCTGATGCAGCAACAAGGCAGTGAAGAGGAAGAAGCCGGCGTGGTTCTGGGCGCATCCGGCTGGCGGATTTTCCGCAAGATCACCCTGCCCAACATCAAATGGGCACTGATTTACGGCGTGGTGCTCACCAACGCCCGGGCCGTGGGCGAGTTCGGTGCGGTGTCTGTGGTGTCCGGCAATGTTCGCGGACAAACCAATACCTTACCGCTGCATGTTGAACTGCTTTATCAGGATTACAACGTGGCCGGCGCGTTTGCCGCGGCCTCGCTGCTGGCGGCTATCGCCATACTGACACTGATCGCCAAGGCCATTGTGGAATGGCGACAGTCCCGACTTGAACACCCGGCGCCGAAAACAGGAGGTGCATGATATGAGCATCACAATCGACCGCATCAAGAAATCTTTCGGCAAGTTCCAGGCCCTGAACGATGTCTCTCTGGATATACCGGAAGGCAAGCTGACCGCCCTGCTCGGGCCATCCGGTTCCGGCAAGACCACGTTGCTGCGGATTATTGCCGGGCTGGAATCGTCGGATTCCGGCCGGGTGCTGTTTGGTGGCGACGATGTCAGTAACCTGCACGTTCGGGACAGAAACATCGGTTTCGTTTTCCAGCACTACGCCCTGTTCAAGCACCTTACGGTCGCCCAGAACATCGCCTTCGGCCTGGAATCCCTGCCCCGCAGGAGCCGGCCCTCGAAGCAGGAAATCAACGAACGGGTAGCGAAACTGCTGGAAATGATTCAGCTGCCACAGCTGGCAGACCGCTATCCGGCCCAGTTGTCCGGTGGCCAGAAGCAGCGTGTCGCGCTGGCGCGGGCCCTAGCTACCAAGCCACGCATCCTGCTGCTGGACGAACCGTTCGGCGCACTGGACGCCAAGGTGCGTAAGGATCTACGCCGCTGGCTGCGTGCCTTGCACGATGAATTCCACTTCACCAGTATCTTTGTAACCCACGATCAGGAAGAAGCACTGGAACTGTCTGACCAGGTGGTCGTAATGAGCCAGGGCAAGGTTGAGCAGGTGAATAGCCCGACTGGTCTGTATGCCCGCCCGGAAAGCCGCTTTGTGTTCGACTTCCTGGGCCATGTAAACGTGCTGTCCGGTGTGGTGAAGGGCCAGAGCCTGGTGCAGGGCAACGCGCGGGTAGCCCTGCCCGGTGTGATGAATAACCAGGAAGCCCAGTTGTACCTTCGCCCCCACGAAGTGCAGCTGGCCAAGGCTCCGGCCGCCCACGCCCGCCTGCCGCTGCGGATCGAAGCCATCAGCCTGATTGGTTCGGAGGTGCGCATCGAGCTGGCTCCTGAAGGCTGGGAAAGCAATGAAATCTGGGAAGTGGGCATGAGCCATGGCGAGTTTGCCCGCCATAACCCCACCCGGGGCGAATTATGGTACGCCATCCCTGCGGTGGGTCACCTGTTTGCCGGAGACAGCGCCCAGCCGGAAACCGTCGACTGGCACAATACTGCCCACGCCAGCGCTGCCAATATGTGAGCGTCCCGGCCATCGGATCTGATTGAAACAGTCTTTTGGTTCCGGCGTCAGCCGGTTATAGTCGTGTCATATAAAAACAAACGTCCAGGAAGCAGTCTCCATGACACGACGCCGGAAACAGCAGCACAAATCCCCTTCGGTTATTATCATCGGCACCGGTTTTGGTGGCATTGGCATGGCCATCCAGCTGCAGAAAGCGGGTATCCGCGACATTACCCTGCTGGAAAAAGCGGGGGCCGTGGGCGGAACCTGGCGGGACAACACCTACCCCGGTGCCGCCTGCGACGTGCAATCGCACCTGTATTCCTACTCGTTTGAGCCCAAGCACGACTGGACCCGGAAATTCGGCACCCAGCCGGAGATTCTGGATTACATCGAATCCTGCGTTCGCAAACACAACCTTGAGCCTTTGATCCGATTCAACCAAGCAGTGGAATCCGCCGAGTTTGATGAACAGACCAACCAATGGCAGATAACCACTGGCGCCGGCGACACCTTCCGGGCCGATGTACTGATTACCGCAACCGGTCAGCTTAATCGCCCTGCCATGCCGGATATTCCCGGCCTGGAGGATTTCGGCGGTGAGAGTTTCCATTCTGCCCGCTGGAACCACGACATCAACCTGGAGGGCAAACGGGTTGCCGTCATCGGCACCGGCGCCAGTGCCATCCAGTTTGTGCCGGAAATTACTGCGAAGGCGGCCCACCTGGACCTTTACCAGCGCTCTGCCGCATGGGTGCTGCCCAAACCGGACAAAACCTTCACCCCGCTGGAACAAACACTGTTCGCAAAGCTGCCCCTGTGGGACCGGCTGTATCGCGGGATGATTTACCTGAAGAACGAAGTGCGCGCCCTGGCGTTCACCCGTTTCTCGGGATTACTCGAGTTCTTTGCCAATCGCGCCCGCAACGAAGCGCGCCGCTGGGTAACCGACCCGGACAAGCTCGCCGAATTGATTCCGGAATACCGGATTGGCTGCAAGCGCATCCTGATTTCCAACGACTGGTACCGCGCTGTAAACGAGCCCCACGTGAACCTGACTACCGGTGGCATCACCCGGTTTGACGAAACGGGCGTGGTGTCGGAAACCGGTGAACACCGGCCTGCGGATGTGATCATTCTCGGCACCGGCTTCCGGGCCACCGAATTCCTGTCGCCCATCCACATTACCGGCCGCAACGGCGTGTCCCTGAACGAGGCCTGGGCCAATGGCAGCAAGGCATTCAAAGGCATCACCGTAAGCGGATTTCCGAACCTGTTCATGTTGTATGGCCCCAATACTAACCTGGCCCATAACTCTATTCTGTACATGCTGGAATCCCAGTTCCGCTACGTGCTGAGCGCGCTCAGGGCACTGTCCCGCTATCCGGGGCAGGTAATGGATGTGCGGGAAGACCGCCAGAGCCGTTACAGCCAGGTAGTACAAAGGGGGCTGGATGGCAGCGTGTGGGAGGCCGGCTGTACCTCATGGTATCTGGACGAGCACGGTCGCAACACTGTGAACTGGCCAGGCTTTACCTTCAGTTACCGCTTTGCCACACGGTTTGTCGATACAGCCGACTATCAGTTCCTGAAACCCCACTCCGAAAACGCCTGACTCCCGTTCAAGCCGCTGCCCTGCACGGCTTGAACTTATCGCTAATTCATAGGATGATTGGTTCATCATATCGAGGGATGATCCACAATGCTCAAACCGATCCGAAAAGGCTCCCTGGTGGAAACGGCCATTGAAAGCCTTCGTCAGAATATTGAAAGCGGTGAATGGCCAGTAGGTACTCGCTTACCTGTAGAAGCAGAGCTTTCGGAGGCTCTGGGTATCAGCCGTAACACCATCCGGGAAGCGGTCCGGGTACTTGTTCACGTTGGCATGCTGGAAACCCGTCAGGGCGACGGTACCTACGTAAGGGCCAATCGGGATGCCGGAGAGACTCTCCGGCGCATTGCCCGCAGCAAACTGGCGGAGCAGATAGAGGTTAGGATCATGCTGGAAACCGAAGCGGCCAGGCTCGCCGCCGGGCGGAGAACCGAGCAGGATCTGAAGGCCATGACCAGTGCCCTGGATGCACGGGCTGCCGCCGGAGAGCGGGTTTCCGAGCGCATACAGCACGACGAGCACTTTCACCACGCGCTGGTACGGGCGTCCGGCAATTCGGCACTGATCGAGCTCTACGACTACTTTTCCCACGCAGTCAGTCAGACTATTGAACAGACAGAAACCGACTCTGACCTTCCGGAACCCTCCCAGGAAGACCATGAACTGCTGCTGGCGGCTATCCGACGTAAAGATGCAGCCAAGGCCGAAGCGCTGTCCCGCGCCCTGCTCACTCCAAGCCTGAAAGCCCTGACCGGGGAGGGTTAAGCGGTGAAGTTCCGGATAGACACCTTCACATTGTTGTTGCTGGGCGCCATTGTCCTGGCATCTTTCCTGCCGGTAACGGGAAGTGCGGCCGATGCCCTGGCCACCACTGGCACCATGGCGGTTGCGCTGCTGTTCTTTTTTCACGGTGCGGCACTCTCACGGCAACAGATTATTGATGGCGCCACCCACTGGCGGCTGCACATCCTGATCACTTCCCTCACCTTCGTGTTCTTTCCGCTGGCAGTACTTCCGGTCAACGCACTTAGCGGCATAGCACCGGACTGGATGCCGAAAGACCTGGGGCTGGGATTCCTCTATCTGGGGGTACTGCCTTCAGCGGTGTCCTCTTCCATTGCCTACACCGCCATGGCCCGGGGCAATGTGCCGGCAGCCATCTGCAGTGCGGCCGCCTCCAATGTGTTTGGCATGATGCTGACACCGTTTCTGTTGCTGTTGCTGGTTTCCACGTCTGGCACCGGCGAATTTGCGGTGCTTGAAGCACTCAAGGACATTATCCTTCAGTTGCTCTTGCCGTTTGCGGTGGGCCACGCCCTGCGGCCATGGCTGGGCGGGTTCCTGGGCAGGAACGAGAAGCTGATGGCACGCTACGATCAGTGCGTTATCTGGATTATCGTCTATTCCGCCTTCTCCCACTCTGTGGTCAGCGGGCTCTGGCAGAACCTGCCGGTTCAGGCCATTGTGCTGGCGATTGTCCTCTGCTTCGGGTTGCTGGCGCTGTTTATGCTGATTGCACGGCTGATGGTGAGAAAACTGGGCTTCAGCCTGGAAGACGAAGCCGCGGTGGTGTTCTGTGGCTCCAAGAAGAGCCTGGCGTCAGGACTGCCGATGGCCAAGGTGCTGTTCTCCGGCCACCCCGGGTTTGGCATGATCGTGCTGCCCATTATGTGCTACAACCAGATTCAGGTGATTGTAGGGGCCATCCTGGCCCAGAGGTACCGGGTAAAGATCGAGCAGGCCTCAGCTGCCGCCCATACCACCGAATAATGCTGCCAGAATAGCCAGCCCGACAATCCAGCCGATCACCGCCGGCCAGAAATTCATCATCTGCGGCGGCTGTTCGGCCTGGTTATCAAAACCCTGGTCATCGGCCATTCCGGATTCCGGATAGTTTCTCTCATCCGGTTCCGGATTGGCCTCCTGCACGCTGAACCATTCAAACCAGTCCCCCAGAAAGCGGGCAACCGGTGCCGGGAAACTGCCGTTCTCGGCCATGGGCCGCACCTGGTGCTCCAGCTGGCTGGCAATCTCCCGCCGTAACGGCATCTGATCTGCTGGCGGTTCACACAGAATCGCCTTCCAGATATTTACATCCTGCTGTCGATAGTTGTCGTTCAGCAGTGCACGAACCTGGATAATCACCTCACGGACGATCTGGGCGTCGTTGCCATCCATTGGGGCCGTCGATTCCGGGGCATCTGCGGCAGCAACCCGAGGCTCAGGCCGTGGTTCAGGCCGTGATTCAGGCTCAGACGGTGCCTTTGCCGCCGACGGGGCATGGCCCGTTGCTTCCTGGTAGGCCTGCCTGAGGGCTTCGGCTTCGTGGTCAGAGGCGAACTTCATCTGTTGTTCGTAAGCCTGCCGTATCCGCTCCCGGTTATCGGTTGGCTCGATACCCAGAATGTCCCAACAATTCATAAATTCGCAACTCCGGTCATGGAAGATTTGTAATGTTTCTCGAGACAAATCGCCCGATCTACCCTACGATTAGGCAATAAACGCAACTAATCTGCCTGCTCGGCAAATTATAGAACGACACCCATGCCCATTACGAATTACCTGGCAGCAACCCTGCCCCGAAAACCGGCACTTTCAGCCCGATTTAAGCTCGGCTTGTTAGCTGTTTCCATAACCGCTGCTGTTGCGCCAAAGGCCCTTGCCCAAAGCGAGCAGGAATTCAGCAATGGTTTCTATGCCGGTTTCAATGAAGACATCCCGGAAGTGCTTACCACTACCCGGTTGCGCCAGCCCAAAACCCGGGTTCCCGGCAGCACCACCGTGATCGATGGCGACCTGATTCGCAACCTGGGCATTGTTAACCTGTACGAAGTGTTCCGCCTGGTGCCCGGCATGGTGGTCAATTTTGTTGGCAGCCACACACCGGTAACCACCTACCACGGTACCGTTCACTACGAGCAGCGCCGTATGCAGGTTCTGGTGGATGGCCGCACGGCGCACCGGGCCACCCTGTCGGATATGGACTGGGAAACCATGCCGGTGCCGCTGGAGATGATTGAGCGTATCGAAGTAGCCAGGGGCCCAAACTCGGCAGCCTACGGCATTAATGCGTTTCTCGGCACCATCAACATCATTACCCGGGACCCGGCTGACACCGGTGGCGCCGAGTTCAAGGTTACCAGGGGCTCGCGGGGGCACCTGAGAACCTTCGGGTCTGTCGGTCATACGGGGTCTGACTATGACTGGCGCCTGACTTACGAAAAGCGCAAGTTTGACGGCTTCGACTATCAGATCGAAGGGGGCGAAAAGGAACCGTTTGACGACGGCCACGACATCAACTCGTTTACCTACGACTCCCGCCTGCAATTGAACAGCCAGGCAAACCTGGAGCTTCGCGGTGGTGTGGTCGATGGCACCAATTACCAGGATCGCTTCAAAAGCGGCGATCTGGAGCCGCTGGAAAACCCGGATATCGAGGTCAGCGATTTCTACCTGCAAACCCGGTTTAACTATGCCACGTCAGACCGGCACTTTTTCCACATCCAGGCAGCCGTCGAGAATTTTGATCGCCGGCAGGCCTACGCCGTTTCCTTCCCCGACAATACTGCCCAGTGCCTGCGCGACGGAACTCCGCTTTACCAATATACCTACTTCGACAATGGAGATGACCGTGAACGACTGTGCTTTACCAGCAGCGGCGAAGAAATGGCCTTCGCTACGGTAAACGCCAACTCCGAAGACACCCGCCTGGAATTTGAGTTTCAGGACACCCTGCTGTTCAGCGACAACCTGAAGCTTGTTTCTGGCGCTGGCTTCCGCAAAGACACCTATCGCTCGGAAACCTACTTCAACGGCCGTGGCAACAGCTATCAGTCCCGCTACTTCGGTAACCTGGAATACACGCCGATCTCCTTTATGACCCTGAACGCCGGCGGCAACTGGGAACACACCAGCACCACCGACGAAGGTTATTTCTCACCTCGCGTTGCCGCCAACTTCACGCTGAGCAACCGCCATGCGCTGCGACTGGTCTATTCCGAAGCCGTGCGTACACCGGATGAATTCGAACAGAACCCCGACTGGGGTTACACGCTCTCGAATGTGCGGCCGGCGATCTATTCAGACCTCGAGGGTTTTCGGGTTGATACCTATGCAGCTGCGGAAGACGTAGATGTTTTAACTCTTGACAAAGACTTGCAGGAAGAGCGCATAACCTCCCGTGAAATAAGTTATTTTGGCCAGTTCCCGATGGATTCCGCATTGTTTTCACTTGAGGTCCGCGGCTTTAAGGACGAGCTCAGGGATATGATCAGCGGAGTCATTCAGCTCAAAGAATGGACCATCGACAACAACGTGGCGGTCGACCAAAAGGGCTTCGAGGTAGAGGCGTCCCTGGACTTCCCGGGCACCACCCTCCGGGCCAGCTACGGCTACCTGGACCAGGACACATGGTACTCGGGCACTCCGATCATCGGGGCGGACGGCAATGTCGACACCGATACCCAGGACAAGGCAGCCGCCCTGCTCACCCGCATGTCTGTGCGCCATTCAGGCAGCCTTGCCGCCATCCAGGATTTGCCACTGGGGTTCCGGTTTGCCTCGGCGTTTTACTGGGCAGACGAGTTCAATACCCAGTTTGAACGTATAGACACCCGGGTCAGCAAGAGCTTTTTCGGCCCGCGATACAGCGCCGAACTGGCATTCACCGTGCAGCACTACCTGAACCGGGATCCGGAGCTAAGCTCCGACAATAATATCGAAGACCATAACCAGTTCTTTGTCGAAGCCGGTCTCCGGTTCTGATGGAAACAGAACGCACCCATGATGTATGTCGACACCAGCCAGGAAGGTATGACAATAACCGTGCATAAATCTTTGCGACATTCACTTGGCATGGCCTTCTGGCTATTGCTTTGTTTTTTATGGATGGCCTCGAAAGTTCAGGCGGCCGCAATCACACACCCGGTGGCCTACATTGAAGGCTCAGGCAATGCCGCGCTGGATCAGCATATGACCAACCTGGTCAGCAAGGAGCTGGATGGCCGGGTTGACCTGGTGCCCCTTGAAGCAAAGCATTTGCCCGTAGCCTCGGGCAGACCGGTTATAGCCATAGGGCCCGCAGCCTTTTCGGGGCTCCTGGATAAGGAAATCACGGCACCGATTATCGCCTTACTGGTGGAAAAGCGGGCGATATCGAATTACCTGGACAAGACCGGGGAGCAGCTGACCGCGGTGTTCTACGACGTCCCGCTACTGCGCCAGGCGCTGACAGGCAAGGCGATCCTGCCCCAGGCTACCCGCGTCAGTGTTCTGGCCACGCTTGATTCAGCAGACATGTATGAGCCTTTGATCGAACAGTTGCCGGCTTACGGGCTGGAAGGCCGAATGTTTATCGTCAGCAGCGACGACCAGCTGATTCCAAGCCTTAACCGCGCCCTGACCTACGGTGATTTTGTACTGGCGGGGCTGGATGACAAGATCTACAACCCCCGTAACATCAAACATATCCTGCTGACCGCCTACCGCCGTAGTCGAATCCTGATCGGCCCCAGCCAGGCCTACGTCAAGGCCGGCGCCCTGGCATCCAGCTACGCACCTTTTACAACCATGGCAAAACAGACCGCGGATTATTTGCTGGCATTCTTTGAAACCGGAAAGCTGCCGGCACCCGCCTATCCGGATGAATATCGCGTAGAGGTCAACCAGCAGGTCGCACGCTCTCTGAACATTCCCCTGCCCGACCGGGAATGGATTGCACAGGCGGTTGACCGATTCATCCAGGAACAGCAGGAGGCCGGAGAATGAGCCGCCCGGAGCAAAAGTCCGGCATGTCGCTGTCCCGCCGGTTATTGATCGGAGTGTTGCCCGCAGCCGTGATGTTTGTGGTGCTGATGGCGTTCTTTACCTCGGCCCGGCTGGAAGATTCACGCCGTGACCTGGCTGAAAGCAGCCAGCTGTTCGCGGACAGCCTGGCACCGGCCCTGGAATACGCCGTGGTTTCCGGTAACCGCGGGGCCCTGGAACAGGTTCTGCGGCAGTCGCTCAGGCGCAGCAAGGCGGAATGGCTCCGGGTAACGGATGTGGTTGGCGAAGAAATCGGATTTGTTGGCAATAGCACCGAATCTGGTGATCGCACTGCGGGCTCCCCGATGATCTATTCCGCAGAGATACTGCAGGAACCGGTCGAGCTTTCCTCAGGAACGGACTGGCTGGCGGGCCAGTGGAACTTCAGCACCGGCTCACTGCGTGTGGGCACCCTTGAGGTGGCTGTCAGCCCCCGGATCCTGGAAGAAAGACAGCAGGAAGTGCTGTGGTCATCGTTGTCGGTGGGCATTGCCATGCTGTTATTCACCATGCTGTTGGTGAATCATTTTCTCAGCGCTATTTTCCGTGCCATCAACCAGTTATCCGGCCGGGTAAACCTGTTGATGCAGGGGGATTACGAAGAACAGCCCATCGAAACTCACGGCGGAGGCCGCGAAATTGCCAGTATTCAGCAGCAGCTGAACCAACTGGCCCTGCATCTGGGGCAAGCCCGGGAATCCCGGGAATCCCGGGAAAAGACCCTCGCCCTCTCGGAAACCGCCAGGGAAAAGGCCGAACACGCCAGCCAGGCCAAGTCGGAGTTCCTGGCCGGCATGAGCCAGGAATTGCGAACACCCCTGAAAGGTGTGCTGGGTATGATTGACCTGGTGCACGAGGAACCGTTGAGCAAACAGCAGATGGATTATCTGGAAACTGCCCGCAAGTCTACCCAGGATTTGATGACGGTTATTTCCGACATGCTGGACTTCGCGCAGATGGAAAACGGTCACTTTGAACTGGCGCACCAGGAGTTCGACCTGCGCAACCTGATCAGTAACTGTGCGGCTTCGTACCGCCTTGCGGCCGAGCAACAAGGGCTGATGCTGGAGCTGCACTTTCAGGGAAGCTGGCCGGAAAAGGCCCTGGTTCTTGGGGATTCTGCCCGGGTTCGTCAGGTTCTGGCGGGCTTGCTTGGGAACTCACTCAAATACACCACAGACGGCTATATCAGCGTCCGGGCCAGCTGGTCATCCGCTGATGCCAAGCAAGCGGTGCTCAACTGCACAGTCAGTGATTCCGGCTCGAACAATGCGGGCCAGAGGCTCGACAACCTGTTGCCGCACTATGAACAGTCGCTGGCAGGAACCGCAACCCGCATGCAGGCCAGCAGCGGGCTGGGTTTATCCATGGTGCAGCGGCTGGTAGAGCTGATGGGAGGCCACGTCCAGGTCGATACCGACCTTGGACAGGGAGCCTATTTCCGCTTTGACCTGCCCTTCCAGCTATCCGGTGAGGATTAAGCCACCGGCTCCCGCATGGTGACAAACTCCTCCGCCGAGGTGGGGTGAATGCCGATGGTGGAATCGAACTGGGCCTTGGTGGCTCCGGCCTTGATGGCCACCGCCAGGCCCTGGGTGATTTCACCGGCATCCGGGCCGACCATGTGGGCGCCCAGCACCTTGTCGGTCTCTTTGTCGACCACGAGCTTCATCAGGCAGCGTTCTTCACGGCCACTCAGGGTGTATTTCATAGGCCGGAATTCTGACCGGAAAACACTCACCTGATGGCCCGCTTCCCTCGCCTCTTCTTCAGTCAGGCCCACGGTACCAATATTCGGCTGGCAGAACACTGCCGTCGGAATAGCGCTGTAATCCATGTCGCCCTGACCATCGCCAAACAAACGGCGTGACAGCACCATGGCCTGTGCCAGGGCTACCGGGGTCAGCTGCGGCGTTCCGATCACATCACCCAGCGCATACACGGACGGTACAGCAGTCTGGAAGTGGTCATCGACCTTCACATGGCCCGACGCCGTCAGCTCCACACCGAGATCGGTCAGACCAAGCCCGTCCACCAGCGCACGACGGCCCGTTGCCGCCATAACCAGTCCGGTTTCAAGGGTGTCGCCATTACTGAGGTTGACCTGGTAGTGGTCGTCCCTGGATTCCACCGAGTTGATGGTTACGCCAAAGCGCAGATCCACGCCTTTCTTGCGCATTTCCGTTTCGGTAAAGCGGCGAACGTCACCATCGAAACCGCGCAGGAACAGGTCACCCCGGTACAGCAAGGTGGTTTCCACACCCAGCCCCGCCAGAATGCCGGCGAATTCAACGGCAATATAGCCGCCACCCCAGATCACCGCGTGACGTGGCAACTGAGGCAGGTAGAACATGTCATTGGAGGTGAGCAGGCATTCCTTGCCGGGGATATCCGGCACTACCGGCCAGCTACCAGTGGCTACGGTAATGTGTTTTGCGCTGTAGGTCTTGTCACCGACGGCAACGGTGTTGGGGCCCTGAAGGCTGGCCGTGCCGTTGATAATTTCAACACCGGCGTTTTCCAGCAGCCGGCCATAAATGCCGTTCAAGCGCTCGATTTCGGCATTCTTGTTGGCCACCAGGGTGGGCCAGTCGAAGCTTACGTCGTCTGTGGGGATGTTCCAGCCATAGCCGGCGGCGTCTTCCAGCTCTTCCCTGACGTGCGCCCCGTAAACAAACAGTTTTTTCGGAACACAACCAATATTCACACAGGTACCGCCCAGCTGGCGGGATTCCACAACCGCTACCCGCGCGCCCCGCTGAGCAGACATTCTTGCCAGCCGCACTCCACCGGAGCCGGCGCCAATCACTATCAGGTCAAAATCGTGGCTGTCAGACACTGTATCTCCCGTTCTACATGATGAATCTGTATCGGATACTATCAGTTACCAGCCAATCATATCGCAAGAGTCAGTCGTACGGACACCGTTCCCGGTTCATTACCACGGTCCATGGAAGCCTGGTCAATAATCACACCATGATTTCCGTTCATTCTCTCGAGCCAGGCAGCGACTTCGGCAAACGGTACGCCTTCCAGCCACACTCGGATTGCACTATCGCCACTGGGCTCAAAGCGCTGAAGCGCCAGCCCTGCCTCACCGGCAGACCGGGTAACCAGGGCCATCAGCTCACGGCCGCTTTCAGGCTTGTCTGCGTTAGCCGAGCCACTCGCCGGTGCCCCGCTGGAGCCCAGCCGTTTGATTGTGGCTTCATTCGCCTGCATCCAGGCCAACAATTCGCCGGCATTCTCACGGCTTGCCTGGGCTTTTTCGTTGAACGCAGACGCCGGAGCCCAAACTGCGAAATACAGCACGGCCAGCAGCAAAGCCACCACTAGCACGACCAGTGCCTGGCGGTCCCGGGAAGGCAGCTGGTCGTACTTTGCAATCAGTTTGCCGACCGCCGGCTGATCCTTGATTCTTGCCCTCATGTTCTTAACCTCCGGAAACAGTCAGCCGGCCACGGGCGCCTGTTGCTTCATTCACCACCGAGCCAATCTGGGCCTGCAGCCCCTGATTGGCCAGGCCGTTACGCAAACGGCTCAGGCGGTCGTAGTTGTCGGCCCGCACATCCACCACCAACTCGCCACGGGTTCGGCTGTAGTTGATGGAGTTAAAGGTGATGGCGCTGGCATTCGGTACACGGCTGTACTGGTCACCGGTAAATTTCATCAGCGTGATGAAATCAACATCCTGGCTACCCGACCCCGCAACCCGCAACTGGCCTTCAATCACCCGGCGCACATTGCCGGCATGGGTTCGACGGTCGCCAGGAAAGGCTTCCCGGTAGACAGCCATGGCCTGGCCCTGCAGCTCCTCAGCCTTTTGCTGGTGATAGAAGCCCATACCCACCTCCAGCGCTACCTGAACCACAAACCAGACGGCGGCAACCGCAATCAGCGGCTTCCAGGGCTTGAGCGGGCTGGCACCGGAAGTCTTTACAGAAAACGCACCCTGGCAAAGGTTGACCGGCTGGGACAGGTGTTGATGGTGAGCCCAGGCCAGCAGTTCCAGCACCGAGAATTCCAATGGCTTGGTTTGTACCTGCAACCGGCCACTGCTGCCGGAAAATTCACTGATTGCGCCCTGCCAGCTGTCCAGGTCGGCTTCAGTGCCAAACACCTGTACCGGAATTTCCGCCACTACCTCGTCTTCCGACGGCGTCGCCATGGTCATGGCAAACAGTGGAAGGTTGTCGGCCTGCATGCGCAGCCATTCGCCACGCTGGCTCAGCAGCATCACAGACTCGCCATCCAGGCACAGGCTCCAGCCTCCCTCGGTGGCTGGCAGCAGTGCCGCATCCGGATAGATGGCATCCAGGCGGACGTGTTGCCAACCGCTGAACAGTTGCTGCCAGCGCGCCATTTGCAGATTGTCGATAGCCGCTACCTGGTAGCCGTCCGGCGTGTGGCGGCCGAGGGCCAGGTGCACCGTTTCGATGTCCTGCGCCACCTGTTCTTCTACCGCAAACGGCAGAGCCTGCTGTATAAAACGGCTCTGCCTGGCGGGGATATCCGCCACACAGAAGGTGGTCTCATCACCGGGAATCAGCCCGATGAGAATGACTTTTTCCAGCGCGTTCTGCGCCAGGGTCTGCTCGATGTGTGCGCGGGTGCTGGCCTCGCCATGGGCCTGGGTATCACCACTGGCATCCTGCAGAACCCAGTCAAACAGCTGGGCGTCCGGATTCTGCTCCGGATCCGCAAACGGCGGCAACGGCCGTGCATACAGGCGGTAAGACATGGTTATCCTTCTGAGAACGTAAAGGGTTCTTTTGTGATCCGGTTTTTCTGTCCGGTATCCCTGTGAACTGTCCGGACTTCACCCTCGGGATTGCGAAACACCGTACTGACCATATTAACGACACGATTATCGTAGGTAATCCGTGATACAACTTCAAAAAACCGCGTTTGCAGCGTAAGGCCAGCGGGCTTCAGGCCGAGGCCGGAAAACTCGGACAGTGCGAGAAAATCCTGGAGATCCTCGAATCGCTCCTCTTCGCGCTGGGCCACGATAGACTGCGCCTGGGCCTCGTTCAGCTCATTATGCAGCGACATCAGCACCGGCACCGTAGCCGAGTTTACATTGATACCAATTCCACTGACCGGAACCGCTGTCACATGGGGCCTTAATGCCACATAGATTTCTTCGGTCATGCCCTCGATCAGCCGCAATTCGGTGATAGAGACAAAGGGCTGGTTTGCGGTTCGGAACGGTTGATCGGCCATCAGGTACTGGCCATCTTCGGCACCGTAGGCGCTCACGGTCTGGTCGTCCGAATCAATCCAGTCAATCAGCGCATCAACGTTCAGCCCGGTAATCCCCAGGGCTACGAACAGCCGGGTCAGGCGGTCTTTGGTGAGTGTATCCACCTGCCCGTTGGTGGTCACCAGGTCGTTCAGGTTTATCCGCCCACCCAGGTCGTCAATCTGTACTTCGGCCACACCGTTTTCATCCAGCGGCAGTATGGCAGCGTTCATGGCCCAGAACTCGTCGGGGCTGTCGACCATCAGGCTGTTTTCCCGGTCTTCCTCGAAATCCCTCACCAGGATCCGGCGGGCGAATTCCTCGGCGCCGAGGGCAATGTTGTAACCTTGCTGCTGGGCCAGGTAGTGGCCGGCCTTGAAGACCCGAAGGCTTTGCTGACGGGTCATACCGGAGGCCAGCATGACCACCAGGGCCATGGCCAGCAGCACCATGATCAGCGCCACGCCTTTCTGGTTCCGGAAAAGCATCAGCTACCCCCTCCGTCTTGGGTAGCGGCCTGTTCTTCCGCTTCTTCTTCATCCGTGTCGGACTCTGCGGCTTCAAGTTGCTGGTTGATCACGCCCTGGGCTTGCTGGGGATCAAAATCCGGCAGGGTAAAAGTTCTCACCAGTTCACCAAAGCGCTCGTGCTCCAGGGTAACTTCCATGCCCCGGGGCAAGGCGATATCGGGCCGGGCACCCGGAGACAAACCCGCCAGGGCTTCGTCATCGGGCCATTGTTCATGGCGGTTACCATTGGCATCGATAAAACGGATTTCGAATTCAGTCACGTTCTCAAGCAGCAGCAGGTCCCGGCTGGAATCCTCCTGGCCTTCATCCACCACCGGCCAGTAACGCCGGCGCAGTTCGCTACCGGTAAACTCCCAGGCCGACCGCTGCAGACCACTGCGCCGCAGCCCCAGGGGATTGCGCCAGCCTTGCCGGGTAATCATCAGGGCAAAGGCGTCGTCCCGGGTGGTCAGTGCGGGTGAAAAGTCGCCGTACACATCCCGTACCGGCCGGTTAACAACCTGGGTGATATCCCGTTCCAGCAGCAACATGGCCTTCTGCAAGCCATCGAACTGCTCGGCAAGCTCGTTCACCCGGTCCCGGGAATTGACTACGCCGTTCACCACCTGCCACACGCCAAGGCCAATGACCGCCGTAATGGTGACGGCAATCAGCACTTCCATCAGGGTGAAGCCCTGCTGGTGCGGCAGCAGCGGTTCTTTAAGCGGCGTCATTTCTCCCCCAGAAAGGCAGAGAGTGTATGCACGGAAAATGGATTGCTCTGGCCATCCGGGTACTTGGCCACGGTCACTTCCACCCGGCGCATGGTCGGCTCGGCGGTACCCAGCACCACGGTAGTTACCCGCCAGCGGTAGTTGCCGTAGTCGGTATCCTCAGAGTTATCCGAGATATCCGGTAGCTGTTCCTGCAGGCGCAGTTCATTCACGCGGTTCTCGGCCAGCCAGCCGGCCAGGGTTTTGTCCCGCACCCGCTCGAAGCTGGAAATATAATTGCTGCCCACCTCCGCTGCGGCCGTGGCAATCAGGCCGAACACCAGCAGTGCCACAAGAACTTCCAGCAAGGTAAAGCCACGATTCCGGTTTACCATTCGTCTTCCCCGGCACCCGGCTGTCGCCATTCCATAGGCGAAATGCCGTCTGAGGCAAGCACGTGCATGCTCTCGGTCTCACGGCCCATGGTAAATTCGATTTCGAACGGCGTGGTTTCGCCACTGGAGAAGAACACAAGGTCTGGCCGGAGTTCATCTTCGGCACTGGTCAGGCGCGGGGCGTCGTTCTCGACGTATTGGGTAACCGTCAGCCATTCCGGCAGGGTTCGTTTGCGGTACATGCGCTCGGCAGGTGGTTTCCATTCCCCGGATTCGTCCTGGAAGGCGACAAAGCGGTAGCCGTCTTCCTCAAACAACATACCCAGCTCCAGGTTGTTCAGAACCGCCTGCTCCGAGGCGGTCTGCATCAACAGGTAAAGGTCCCTTACCTGGCTTTCCAGTTCGCGCTGCTGGGAGCTGCCGGCCATATTGAACACGGCAAGGGCTGCCAGCAGCCCGACAATAATCAGGACAACCAGTATTTCGATCAGCGTAAAGCCGGCTTGGTTCGCCCTGTTGCGCACAATCGCTTACTTCCCGGTGTTCCAGGCGCTGATATCGGCTGCATCGCCCTCACCGCCTTCGTTGCCGTCAGAACCGTAGGAGTACAGATCATAGGGGCCTTCCCGGCCCGGGCTCACGTACTGGTACTGGTTGCCCCAGGGATCTTCCGGCACGCCCTTCAGGTAACCGTCGGCATTCCAGTTTTTCGGTTCCGGGCTGCCACTGGGCTTGCTCACCAGTGCTTCCAGGCCCTGCTGGGTAGACGGGTAATGGCTGTTATCCAGGCGGTACAGGTCGAGTGCGTTGGCAATGTTGCTCAACTGGGTTTCGGCAACGGTTACCTTGGCCTGGTCACTGCGGCCCATGATGTTCGGCGCCACGATGGCCACCAGCAAGCCCAGGATGACCATAACCACCATGATTTCAATCAGGGTGAAGCCCCGGCTGTGTGCAATGTTGGCGTTGTCGATGTTTTTCATAGTTTCACTCATGTCAGACCTGTGTTTTCCCTGTTTTACTTCTGTGCGGTGGGGCTGTCAGCCCACCAGGTTACTCATGTTCAGAATCGGCAGCATGATGGCCAGTACGATAATCAGCACCACCACGCCCATCACCAGCAGCATCAGTGGCTCGAATAAGCCGACAATCGCGGCAATCTTGGACTGCAGCGTGTTCTCCTGCATCCGCGCGGTGCGCTCAAGCATGCTGTCGAGCTCACCACTGGCCTCGCCACTGGCAATCATGTGCAACATCATGGGCGGGAAATAGCCGGTCTGGTCCAGCGAGCGGTGTAACGAGCCACCTTCGCTGACCTTTCGTGCCGCTTCCCGCAGTTCCCGGCGCAGGTAATCGTTGGATAACACCTCGCCGGCGATTTTCATGGCTTCGACCAGGGGCACGCCACTGGTCGTCAGAATGCTGAGTGTGCTGGCATAGCGCGCGGTGTTAACGCCCCGAACCATGCCGGCAAACAGCGGCAAGTGCAGCAGCTGCTTGTGGAATTTCATCCGGAATGCCGGTTTGGTGAGCGCCACCCGGAAACCGATGATGGCAATCACCAGCAGTATCAGAAGATAGACACCGTAAGAGCCCAGAAATTCCGAAACCGACAGCATCGCTACCGTCAGCCCCGGCAGGTCCTGGCCCTGCTTGAGGAATACTTCGATGATATCCGGCACCACGTAGGTGAGCAGAAACACCACAATGGCGATGGCCACCACACTCAGAATGATCGGATAGATGGCTGCCAGCTGGATTTTCTGTCGCGCTTCCTGGCGGCTTTCGGTGTAGTCCGCAAGCCGGTTCAGTACCAGGTCCAGGTGCCCGGCATGTTCACCGGCAGCTACTGTTGAACGGTACAAACGGGGAAAGGCTTTGGGGAACTCCCCGAAACTGTCCGCCAGTGTGTAACCTTCCATGACCTTGGCCCGGATGGCGATGAGCATACTGCGAATGCGAGGCTTGTTGGACTGCTGGGCGGCAGCACTCAAGGCCTGTTCGATGGGGATACCCGACTGAATCAGCGTTGCCAGCTGCCGGGTTACCAGGGCAAGGTCTGCCGCGCTCAGGGAACCACGACTGCTCAGCGGGTTGTTGCGGGCCTGTTTTTCGACCGCCGGCGTTACCGCCAGTGGCGTAAAGCCTTTTTCGCGAAGTTGCTGGCGTACCGCCCGGGGCGCGTCCGCTTCCAATACCCCTTGCTTCTGCTTGCCCCTGGGGTCCAGTGCCTTGTATTCGTACGCTGGCATGGATTACTGGCTCCGGTGGGTTACGCGCAGAACTTCTTCCACGGTGGTTACGCCATTCAGGATTTTCTGAACGCCGTCGGAATGAATGCTGGGGCTGTGCAGCCGGGCTTCCCGCTCCAGGTCGAGCTCCCCTGCCCGTTTGTGGATCAGGCTGCTGATCTCTTCCGTTATTTCCACCACTTCATAGATACCGATACGCCCCCGGTAGCCCAGTTGGTTGCAATGCTCGCAACCCTTGGCGCGGAAAATCGTTGGCGGATTGGCGGGGTCCTGCTGCAGGAACTGGCAATGCTCTTCAGTCGGGATATAGGGCTCCCGGCAGTGGGTACACAGCACTCGCACCAGCCGCTGGGCGACAATGCCCACCAGGCTGGAGGAAATCAGGAACGGCTCGATGCCCATGTCCATCAAACGGGTAATGGCGCCTACAGCGGTGTTGGTGTGCAGGGTGGACAGCACCAGGTGGCCGGTCAAACTCGCCTGCACGGCGATCTCGGCGGTTTCCAGGTCCCGGATTTCACCAATCATCACCACATCCGGATCTTGCCGGAGAATGGCACGCAGGCCACGGGCAAAGGTCATATCAACCTTGGGGTTTACCTGGGTCTGGCCAATGCCCGGCAAATTGTATTCGATGGGGTCTTCAACCGTCAGAATATTGCGGGTGCGGTCGTTAATTTCCTGCAGCGAGGCGTACAGCGTAGTGGATTTACCGGAACCCGTCGGGCCGGTGACCAGCATGATGCCGTAAGGCCGGTGAATCAGCTTGCGCAGAACCTTGAGATCCTGCCCGGCCATGCCGAGGGATTCCAGGCGAATGGTGCCTGCCTGCTTGTCGAGCAGACGCAGCACAACCCGCTCGCCACTGGACGACGGCATGGTAGACACCCGGATATCCACTTCCCGGCCCGCTACCCGAAGGGCAATACGGCCATCCTGGGGCACCCGCTTTTCGGCAATATCCAGCTTCGCCATAACCTTGATTCGAGACACCAGCAACGGAGCCAGGGCCCGCTTGGGCTGCACCACTTCCCGTAACACGCCATCGATACGGAACCGCACAACCAGCTGCTTTTCGTAGGTTTCAATGTGCACGTCCGAGGCATTGGTTTTCACCGCCTCGGTGAGGATGGCGTTGATCAGCCGGATAATCGGCGCGTCGTCTTCCTGCTCCAGCAGGTCTTCGGTTTCCGGCACGGAATCGGCCAGCGAGGCCAGGTCCATATCATCGCCGATACCTTCGACCATCTGCATGGCTTCGGCGGAATCGTTCTGGTAGGCAGCGTTCAGCGCCTGGTCAAAGCGGTCGGCTTCAATGGTGGTAAAACGGGCCCGGCCACCACTGATCCGGTTGGCCTCGGCCAGCGCAGTGTGGGACGCCCCAGGTTTTACCAGAATGACCGCCTCGCCATCGTCGTTGCGGGTAAGGATCACCCCGTTGCGCTTGGCAAAGGTAAAGGGAAGTCGGCCCAGCGGAGCATCCTGCGGCTGAATTTCGGTCTCGGTGGTCAAGCTCTTCCTCGTTTAAATCCGTCAGGTCACGATTGTTGTTATAGGCCAGGTTCCTGGCGCTGGCAGCAATGCCCGAAAAGGTACCACAGGAATGGGAACCACTGAACAACTCTGTACACTATACTGCCACTAATTCATTGCAGTCTGATAACCTGTGGGCTTTTTAGGATTTTCGACTTTTATCGCAATCAGGAACGCCGATGTTTGCACTTGACCGAAGGATTCCACTGTTACTTGCGCTGGCAGCCGCACTGGCCATGGTCGCCCTCACCGGCTGGCAAGGCTACCGGTTCTGGCAGTCTGAAACCAGCCAGGCTGCGCCGGTAGCAACGGCTGCAAATGGCCCCGAAAGCAGTGGTCCGGAAGTGCCAGCCGTTGACCTGGCAAACCTTTCGCTGTTTGGCACCCGCACCAGTGGCGATGGCCCGGCGGTAACCGATACTGAAAACCTGCCGGAAACCAACCTGCGGCTGTCTCTGCGCGGTGTGCTGGCCGCAGACGGTGATTTCCCGGGCAGCGCCCTGATCGAAGACGACAAAAACGACACCGAAGCCTACCTGGTGGGTGACGAATTACCCGGCAACGCCAAGCTCCGTACCGTATTCGCCAACCGGGTTGTTATCGAAAGGGCCGGCAAGCTGGAAAACCTCTACTTCCCGGAAAACGAAGACCGCACCCGCTTTGAAGTCGCCAGTTCCAACCAACCGGAGCCCGCCATGGAGACCCAGCCGGTTCGCCAGGCAGCTCCCCGCCCCGCCGCCAATAACAGCAGCTCCGCCAGTGACCAGCAGCGCCGTGAGGAAATCCGTCAGCGGCTGGAGCAATTACGACAACGCCTGCAGAACAACAACTGAGGCCGGCCATGGCAGCGGTAATCGTTCAACGTGTTCGCCGCTCCTTTCTGGCCCCATTACTGTTGCCGGTGATTCTCGGCATTTCCCTCGCAAGCGCCATTAATCTGAGCGATCGCTTGATGGACTACGTGCTTCAGGAATTTGGCCTGGAAGCGCAGCAACGGTTACAAAACTGGCAACGGCTGCATGGCCTGGCTATCAACGCCCCCATCGATCGCAAGCTGCACCTGGTCAACTCCTTTTTCAACCGGGCGGAGTTTGTCAGTGACCAAAGCCACTGGGGCGAGGAAGACTACTGGGCGACCCCGGTGGAACTGCTGACCACCAACGGCGGCGACTGCGAGGATTTCTCCATCGCCAAGTACCTGACCCTGCGTGCCATGGGGGTGCCCGACGAACAGCTGCGCATTGTCTATGTTAAAGCCCTGGAACTTAACCAGGCCCACATGGTGCTGGCCTGGTACAAGACGCCTGATGCCGAGCCGCTGGTTCTCGACAACCTGATTAATCACATTAAGCCTGCGTCGCAACGCCCTGACCTGGAACCGGTTTACAGTTTTAACGGTGAAGGCTTATGGCTGAACCAGCAGTCCGGGGTGCGCAAACGGGTCGGTGATGCGGAAAAGCTTGAACACTGGCGCAAACTGAACGAAAGGCTCGAGCAGCAACTCAGGCCTTAGGGCCGGATGCCTCAGGCTCCCAACCGCCACCCAGCGCCTTGTACAGATCCACTGCGGCAATCAGCCGGTTCAGCCGAACCTGGCTCAGTTGCTGGCGGGCATCGAATACGCTGCGCTGGCTCTCGAGCAGGGTGAGCAAGTCATCCGCTCCTTCCCGGTAGCGGATTTCCGTTAACCGCAACGTTTCTTCCGCCTGCTCCAGAATGCTTTGCAGCCGGGTTTCCTGCCCTTTGTACAGTGCTTCCCGATCCAGGGCATCGCCCACTTCCTGGAAAGCCGTCAATAAACTGGCCCGGTAGGTTTCCAGCAAGGCAACCCGGCGGGATTCGGAAATCTCCACGGTATTGCGGCGCTGTCCGCCATCAAACAGGGTCTGGCTTAACCCCAGCACGGCGCTTGCCGTTCCCAGCGGGTCCGACAGGCTGAAAAAGCTGTCGGTAGACGCACGCACCGCACCACTCAGGGATAGTGAGGGTAGCAGTGCGGCCCTGGCCTGCTCGATGTTGGCACTGGCGGCGGCTAAACGCGCTTCCCCGGCAGCCAGGTCCGGCCGGCGGGTAACGATGCTGGCGGGGGTTTGAGGGTCGATCGCCGGCACAGACACATTCAGAAGTGCGGCCCGGGGCTCAGCCTCGGTGAATGGATAGTCACCGGTCAACAAGCGGAGTGCCGCCAGGCGCTGCCGGGCCTGGTATTCCAGCGGAGGCACGGCATTTTTGAGGTTCAGCACGGCCGTTTGCTGCCGTGACAGCTCGGAACGGTCCGCCACACCGTTTCGGTAGCGTGCCTCAACCAGTTTCAGCGTCCGCTCGCCCAGTTCCAGGTTCTTCCGGGCTACCTCAACCCGCTGCTGTAACTCCTGCCATTCGAACCAGGTGCTGGCCACAGACGCGGCGAGGGTTATCCTGGCGGCATCGTAGTCGTAACGGGTAGCCTCAAAATCGGCCAGGGCCGCGGATTCTGCGGCCGACAAGCGGCCCCAAAGATCCACCTCATAATCTACAGACACACCCAGGCTGGTTGAGCCCCCGGTTACCCTGTCCTGCCCCGACACCTGACTGGCCTGCTTACCGGCGCTGCCGGATGCGCCGACTGTTGGCAACAGTGCTGCCCCGGCATTACGCAGCTGAAGGTCGGCCTGGATAACGGCCTGTGCCGTTGCGGCAAGGCCCGGATTGTTGGCATAGGCACGGTTGACCAACCGGTTCAGCTGTTCGTCACCAAAGGCCTGCCACCAGTCAGCATTCACCGTTTCTCCCGCATTTGTTTCCTGGTGCCATTGAGCGGGTGGCGTTAACGGCTGCTCAACAGGTTGGGGCTGGAAACCGGCGCAGCCTGCCAGCAATAAAACGGACCACAAAGGGCTAGTACGAAAGATCATGGCATTACTCCGAAGCCAGCGCATGAACAGGGTCGAGCCGCGCAGCCTTTCTGGCCGGCAGAAAACCGAAAATCAGGCCGGTGGCGAAGGCACAACTGAACGCCAGCACCATGGGCAGAACCGTCATATGCACCGGCGTACCAAATGAGCCGATCAGCTGGGTAGCGGCAATGCCTAGCCCCACGCCGATCAGCCCGCCAATGGCTGAAACCAGCCAGGCTTCCGTCAGAAACTGTTGCAGGATGTTCCAGGCCCGGGCACCGGTGGCCATGCGGATCCCGATTTCCCGGGTGCGTTCGGTCACGCTTACCAGCATGATGTTCATCACGCCAATGCCGCCCACCAGCAACGAGATAGCGGCAATGGAGCCCAGCAGCCAGGTCAGCGTATTCTGGGTTTCGGAAATGGTGTCAATCAGCGACGCCATGTTGCGGATGGTGAAGTCTTCAACACCGCCATGGCGGGCCAGCAAGGTATCGTGGATGATGGCCTCAATCTCCGCCATGCGGTCGATATCCGCCACCGCTACGGTAATATTCCGGAGATGGGTTTGCCCGAAAATCCGCAAGCTCCCGGTGGTATAGGGCACAAACACCACTTCGTCCTGGTCCTGGCCCATGGGGGATGCTCCTTTCTCCTCCATCACGCCAATCACCTGGAACAACACGTTGTTCACCATCAGGTGCTTGCCCAACGGACTTTCATCCGGAAACAACACCTGTGCGGTGGAGGTCCCCAGCACCGCAACGGCTGCATAGTTGGCTTCATCCTGTGCGCTGAAGAAGGTGCCTTCCGCCACCGGCCACTGCCGTGCCACCGGGAACTGGAACGAGGTGGCGTTGATTTCCGCCTGGTGATCCCGGTTTGAGTAGCGTAAGGTCTGGCCGCCCGTCAGTTCAGGTATTGCAGCAAGAACACCCTCTATCTCGTTGATTGCACGATAGTCGTCCGCTACCAGTGTGGTAACAGACCAGCGCCCTCCCCGCTGGTCCGGGCCGCCAGGGCGAACCAGTAACAGATCGCTGCCCATGGTACTGATTCGATCGACCACATCTTTCTTCGCGCCTTCACCGATGGCCAGCATGGTGATGACCGACGCCACGCCGATGACAATACCAAGCAAAGTAAGCGCAGTACGGAACAGGTTGCTGCGAAGCGACCGCAGGGCGCTTTTCAGGGCTTCCTGCCAATCGCTCAGCACGGCGCCATTACGAATATCGGCTGCCTTAACCGGCGCCGTTCTGGCCGTGGTTTCCACGCCGGTATCCCGCACCACCTCGCCGTCGGCAATGTGGATCTGGCGCCGGGCCACATCCGCTACGTCCTGGTCATGGGTAATCAGGATAACCGTGTGGCCCTGGGCGGACAGGTCAGTCAGCAACCGGATCACTTCCTGGCTGCTTTTGCTGTCCAGGGCGCCGGTGGGCTCATCGGCAAAGATAATCTGGCCGCCGTTCATCAACGCCCGGGCAATAGATACCCGCTGTTGCTGGCCCCCGGACAACTCAGACGGCCGATGGGTCAGCCGTTCACCCAGCCCCAACCCGGTCAGCAGCTCATCCGCCCGCTGGTGGCGCCTGGCGGGAGCCATGCCCGCGTAGATGGCCGGAATTTCCGCGTTTTCCCGGGCCGTTATACCCGGCAACAGGTTGTAACTCTGGAACACAAAGCCAAAGGCTTCCCGTCGCAGCAACGCCAGTTCATCCCGGCTGAGGGCCGAAACATCCCGGCCGTCAAACCAGTATTCACCAGAACTGGGCTGATCCAGGCATCCGAGAATGTTCATCAGGGTCGACTTGCCGGAACCGGACGGGCCCATGATGGCCACGAATTCGCCCGGCCAGATCTTCAGGTCGATCCCCTTCAGCACAGGGACCGCCAGGTCCCCTTGCCCGAACGAGCGGGTGATGCCTTTCAGTTCAATCAGCGGGGTATTGCCGGTCATCTCAGCATGCCCCGGAAAGACGGGCTACCGCTGGCACCGCTGCGGGGGTCGCGGGATACCAGGACCACTTCCTGACCCTCTTCCAGCCCGCTCAGAATTTCAGTCTGCACCCGGTTAGAGATGCCGGTGGTGACTGTCTGTGCTTGCGGATTGCCGGCAGCATCAAGAACCTGCACCGTGTTGCCCTGCACCGCACTGGCAGGCACCCGCAATACATTCAGGGCTTCTTTCTGGATAAAGAACACCTGGGCGGTCATGTTGGGCAATAACTTACCCTGCGGGTTCTCTGCCTCAAACAGGGCGTTGTAAAGCACCACGTTATTGGTGACTTCCGGTGTCGGTTCGATGTAGTCGAGTTCGCCGTATAACCTGGAATCCGGATCCCCCAGGGTGGTGAAGTACACCCGCATGCCCGTCTCCAGTTTGCTGATATCCGCTTCCGAAACCTGGGCCCGCACACGCATGGTGGCCAGGTTGGCGATGCGCATGAGCACGGGTGCGGTCTGGCTGGCATTGAGGGTCTGGCCCTGGCGGGCTTCGATGGATACCACGGTGCCGTCCATGGGGGCATAGATTCGGGCGTAGCCAAGATTGGCTTCTTCGGCACGCAGGGTTGAGGAGGTCTGTTCAATCTGGGCTTCCAGCATTGCCAGCTGGGCCTTTGCAGAGGCCAGGGTTGCCTCGGCGGTTTGCAGGGATTCCCGGGTAGTTGCTTCCTCCCGGTAGAGGTTCTGCTGGCGCTGGAACTGGATTTCGGCAAGCCGTAACTGGGCCTTGCGGTCGGCAATCTGGGCCTGCTGATTCTTCAGCTGTGCCCGGGTGGCGTCTACCTTGGCGGTGTAGACCGTAGGGTCAATCTCCGCCAGCAAGTCCCCTTCCTTGACGTTCTGGCCGACACGAACATGGATGGTTTCCAGCTGGCCCGACACCTGTGCACCCACATCCACATAGTTACTGGGCTCCAGCACCCCGGTGGCGCTGACCAGCAGCTGGATGTCACCGCGGGTGACTTCAACCGTATTCAGGGGCTCGGGGGCTTTACGGGCATCGCCGGTAAACCACCAGGCAGCAAACCCGGCAGCGGCAACCACCAGCAATACTGCAAACCATTTGACTCCGCGCTTAGGGGAACCAGACGCCATTGACCTTCTCCATGGATGAACAACCAGAGGCAACCATAGAGAAGCCGCGCATCGAAAAAAAGAGCGAAGTCAGGCTTTTGCCAAACCTTTACATTGCCGGCCAGCTGAAATTCCGGGCCCACTCCAACGCGTTGTCAAAAGGCATAGGCTCGGCATAGAAATAGCCCTGCCCGAGATCGCAGCCGAGCCGCACCAGCCGTTCGTGGACTTCGCGGGATTCCACCCCTTCAGCAATCACCCGGCGGCCAAAGCTTTTCGACAGGCCAAGAATGGCTTTAACCACCATTTCGTCGTCCCGATCGCTCACCATATCGCCAACAAAGGTGCGGTCTATCTTGATTTCCTGCACCGGCAGCCGGCGGAAATAGTCCAGCGACGAGTATCCGGTGCCAAAATCGTCCATAGAGACCTCAACGCCCATGCCCTGGCAGACTTTCAGGATATCGATCACTTTGCGGGTATCATCCAGCGCCGTAGTTTCCAGCACTTCCAGTATGAGCCGGTGCCGGATGCCATCCGGCAATTGCCCCAGCCCCGCTTTCAGGTCAGGCAGGAAGGCTTGCCCCAGAAAATAGGACGGGCTCAGGTTCACGCTGATCGAATACGGCAAACCCTGTTCGTCAAAGTACAATAACCGCTTGATGGCCTCTCCGAGCACAAACCGACCAACCTGGCTGGCATACTCTGTGTACTCGATGTGGTCCAGAAAGCGACATGGCAACAGCAGGCCGTCGTCCGGATGGTTCCAGCGAATCAGTGCCTCGAATCCCTCAACCGTGCAGCGATTGAAGTCCACCTTGGGCTGGAAATAGAGCTCCAGCTCATCCCGGGCCAGCGCCGGCCCGATCTGTTCGAGCACTCTCACCCGCTCCTTGCGGGTAAAGTGTGACTCAAGGTCAAACATCTTGAAGGCGTTCTTGCCGGCCTCCTTGGCAGCATACATAGCCTGGTCTGCGTGGCGAAGCAGCATGTCCGGCTCCACGTCGTCATCCGGGTATACGGTGATGCCCATACTGCAGGACAACTGCAGTACGTAATGGCGGTAATTCACCGGCTGGCGGATGGCTTCGAGAATCCGGGAATAGATGCGGCTGTCACTCACATCCCGCAAAATGGCCACAAACTCGTCGCCACCGAGGCGCGCAATCACATCGTGGCTGCGAACAATCGTTTTAAGGCGTTCGGCTACCGCCCGCAGCACCGCATCGCCCACAGAGTGGCCGTGCTCGTCGTTGATTTCCTTGAACCCGTCCAGGTCCAGGAAACAGACCGACACCGTGCCATTACGCTGGTCGGCCTCGTACAGCTCCTGGGTGAACAGCTCTGTCAGCCTGCGGCGGTTCGGTAGCCCGGTCAGGGCGTCATAATTGGCGGCTTTCTCAAGGCTGGTCTGATGTTCCTGGCGCTCGCGGTACAGGCGCTTGCGTTCCAGCAAGGTGCCAACCGTTTGCAGCAAAGGGGCCATGCGGTCAGCCATTTCCTCTTCATAGCCCGTATCGCGGTTGGCCAGGCCCACCAGGCCGATCATTTCATTTTTGGAATACACCGGCATGGCAATGTAGCAACGGATCGGGGGATGCCCCGGAGGCAGGCCGCCTTTGCGCGGGTCGCTGCTGTAATCGTTAGCCACCACTACGGCACCGGACACCATGGGCGCACCCAACAGGTTGTCGAGCCGCTCAAACAACATGCCCCTGCGCTCCACCTGCTGGAATAGCCCCTGGGTTTCCGGGCTCCAGGCAATATTGGTGATGGCTTCAACCTTCAGGTAGGGCGTGTCGTCTTCCTTTCGCAACACCTCACCAATAAAGCCGAACTGGCTGCCGGTGATGGCCAGCAAATCCGACAGCATCAATTCAAAGGCAGCCCGGTCGCTGTCATTGGTCAGGAAGGCATTCTGCGCCCGCTGGATAGCCCGGGTAATGTGGGTAAAACGCACCTCGTCGTCACCACTAACTGCCGCATAGGCCCGTTCCAGTTCGTCTTCAATCAGGCTGGCCAGTGTTCGAAGCACATCCAGGTCAACTTCCCGGATGTCCCTGGGTTTGTCGTCAATAATGCAGACAGTGCCAAGCTTGTAGCCCCCGGGCTCCCTGACCGGAATACCGGCATAGAAGCGGATTTGCGGCCCGCCGGTTACCAGTGGATTGTTGCGAAAACGAGGATCTTTGCTGGCATCTTCAACAATAAAGGGCTTTTCCTGCCTGATGGCGTGGTCACAAAAGGCAAAAGAACGGTGGGTTTCCCGGGGTTCCAGCCCGTCTTTCGCCTTAAACCACTGGCGCTCCTCGTCCACAATCGAGAACAGGGCAATTTTTACGTTGTATACCTTCCGGGCAATACGCACCAGGCGGTCAAACCGCTCCTCGGGTGGCGTATCCAGGATGCCCAGCCTGGTCAGGGCGGCAAGGCGGCGTTCTTCGTTTGGGTCCATCGGCATCAGCGTTGGGCTCCGGATTGAAAGGCTTACAGTATTGTACGTGTTCCTGGCCTTGGCGATGAGTACAATTCCCGAAACCGTTACTTTTTCTAATGAGTGCTATTGCTTATAAAAAATAGCTTTGCATTCCGGGCTGGCAAGAGTAAAGTGGCGGTCGTTGGAAAGATTTAGCAAAGCATTCATCAATAAGACGTACCGCTGTTGTAGCAAGTAGTTCTCGTCCTGTTTTTGATCACGCCAGTTTTTTGTTTCCGCACACCGCTGATCCCGCCTCACAACGATGTTGGACAGCACATAAAATGATTGAATTCAGGATAGTTAAATATGTCTACTGTTACCGGTACTGTTAAGTTCTTCAACGAAGCTAAAGGTTTTGGTTTTATCACTCGTGAAGGCGGCCCGGACGTTTTTGTTCACTACAGCTCCATTCAGGGCGGCGGCTTCAAGACTCTGGCAGAAGGCCAGCAGGTTGAATTTACCGTATCTCAGGGCCAGAAAGGTCCTCAGGCGGAAAACGTAGTTGGTCTGTAAATAACAGCCCAATACGATATGAAAAAGGCAGCTTCGGCTGCCTTTTTTGCGTTCTGGCCCCTACTCACAAAGCATTCAGGCAGGCTATGATTACCGGTTGCATCGACAACCAATAGCAGGAACCTGAATGCCCTCACCGCGCCTTCTATCCAGGATACCGGCCACTGGTTGGGTTATTCTGGTTATCACGCTCGCCGCCACGACTCTCAGCGGGCTCTGGATGCGGGATTTCCTGATCCAGCGCGACCAGCAACAGCTGGAATTTGCCGCCTCCCAGCTCACCGAAAAAATCAATGAACGGCTGAAAGCCTATGCCCTGGTGCTGCGTGCCGGTGCAGGCCTGTTCGCCGGCACAAACCGAGTTAACCGGGAAGACTGGTACAGCTTTGTCGACAAACTGGGTGTTGCCGAGTCAATAACCGGTGTACGCGGATTTGGCTTCGCTATTGTTGTTTCACCAGAGTCACGCCGACAGCATGAACAACGCCTTAGAGAAGAAGGCTTTCCTGATTACCGGATCTATCCTTCCGGCCCCCGCGACCTCTATACCGGCATTGTTTTCCTTGAGCCCATGGATCCACAGAACCGATTGGTACTGGGCTACGATATGTTTTCCGAACCGACCAGGCAGGCCGCTATGGTACAGGCCAGGGATAGCGGACAGGCCGCGCTCACCGGAAAACTGATCCTGGTTCAGGAAACCGGAAATCAGGGCGTCCCCGGCATTATTGTCTATGTGCCGGTATACAAGAATGATATGCACATTGATTCCGTGGAGCAGCGACGCGAGGCGATTGCAGGCTGGGTTTACGGAGCATTCCGGGTAACCGAGCTGCTTGAAGGCATCCTGGAAGACTGGGCAACGCCGGCCGGCGTACGGCGAGCCATCGGCGTGAGCATCTACGACGAACAGAGCAGCCCGGACAACCTGCTGTTCAGCAACCTCCCAGCCGCGATTGAAACCAACAAATCCTTACAACACGAGATCAGATTCAACGACAGAACTTGGGTTTTGCAGTTTGCGCCGATCGATTACCTGGCTGCACCCTACCTTCTGACCGTCATACTCGTAGCTTTGGGCGTACTTGCCCTGGGCCTTCTGGTGTTCTTCCTGTATCTCAGCCTGGTTCGTACCCAGCATAAAGCCAACACTATTGCCGAACGGCTGACCAAAGACCTCCGGGAGCTGGCAAACCAGTTCGATACCATTGCCGGCCGGGTGCCGGGGATGGTGTACACCTATCAGCTGTTTCCGGATGGCCGCTCCTGCTTCCCCTACGCCAGCCGCGCCATGCAGGACGTTTACGGGCTGGATCCGGCAACAGTCAAGCACGATGGTGAGCCGGTTTTAAGAACCCTGCACCCGGACGATGCAGAAAGAGTGCGTGACAGCATCATGGAGTCGGCAACCAATCTGACCGTATGGCAAGACGAATACCGGGTTATCCACCCCGATGGATCCGTGCACTGGGTACTGGGTAACGCCCTGCCTCATAAAGCCGAGGACGGCTCGGTGATCTGGTACGGCAGCCTGACCCGCATCACTGAAAGAAAGGAAGCCGAGCTGAGGCTCAGGCAGGCGCTCACTGAAGCCAGCCGCTTCCGGGATGCGCTGGACCGGATGGACACCCTTGTGTTCATGAAGGATATGGACCTTCGCTACACCTACGCCAACAGCGCAACTTTAACGCGCTTCGGGTTGTCCCGTAACGAGCTTTTGGGCACCCACGGCGAGCCAGTGTTCGACAACATGAGCATCGAACGCATCAGGGCACTCGATGAAAGGGTGTTAAGAGGCGCCAAGGTTACCGAAGAAGTTGAAATCAACATCCGGGGAGAGCGCGCTGTACTCCTGCAGATCAAAACCCCGATCTACGAAGACGGCGGCAGCGAACACATTATCGGCCTGATTGGCACCAGCACCGATATCACCAAGGCCAAGCAGCAGGCGCAGGAAATCGAACGCCTTGCCCATTACGATGCGCTGACCGGGTTGCCCAACCGCACCCTGCTGGCCGACCGGCTAAACCAGGCTATGGCCATGGTGGATAGACGGCAAAGCTCCCTAGCAGTGGTGTACCTCGACCTGGACGGCTTCAAGGCCGTGAATGACAGCCATGGCCACTCCGCCGGCGACCAGGTGCTGATCACCGTGGCCAGCCGGATGCGTCACGAACTCCGGGAGGAAGACACTCTGTCACGGCTCGGTGGCGACGAGTTCGTGGCCGTGTTGATGGACATGTCTTCGGAATCGGATTTCGAAACCCACCTGGAACGACTCCTGAAAGCCGTTTCCAGGCCAATCCTGCTTAAAGACAAGGCGGTTACGGTCGGCGCCAGCCTGGGGGTCACGTTCTATCCCCAACCCGATATCTCCGGTGGCGACCAGCTGATCCGCCAGGCTGACCTGGCCATGTACCAGGCCAAGTTGTCCGGCAAAAGCCGGTTCCACCTGTTCGATACCGAGCAGGACCGGAGCCTGCGCAGCCAGCACGAAACCATCGAGCGCATGCACCAGGCCCTCAAAAACAATGAGCTATGCCTGTATTACCAGCCCAAGGTAAACATGCGTACCAGCGAAGTGATTGGTGCTGAAGCACTGCTTCGCTGGCAACATCCGGAGCGCGGGTTACTGGCACCGGGAGCCTTTATCGGGCTGGTCGAAAACACCCCGCTGATGCTCGACATCGGCCGCTGGGTAATGGACAGCGCCCTGGCGAAAATGAACGAATGGCTTGAGCAAGGGGTGCGGGTACCCCTGAGCATTAACATCAGCGCCATCGAACTGCGTGACCCGAACTTCCCGGAGCACCTCGCTGCTGCGCTGAAATCATGGCCGGACCTGGACCCGGCCATGCTGGAGCTGGAGGTTCTGGAAACGGCAGCACTGGGTGACCTGGGCCAGATTGCCCGGGTTCTGGACAGCTGCCGCCAACTGGGTGTGAGTATCGCCATCGATGATTTCGGCACCGGCTACTCTTCCCTGACCTACTTCAAACGCTTGCCCGCCAAAGTGGTCAAGATCGACCAGAGCTTTGTCATGGGCATACTGCGCGACCCTGCAGACCTGGCCATTCTGGACGGCATCGTGCGCCTGGCCGACGCCCTGGACCGCCAGTTGATTGCCGAAGGCGTGGAAACCTTCGAACACGCAGAGATGCTGCTTCGCATAGGCTGTGACCTGGCCCAGGGTTACGGCGTGGCCCGCCCGATGCCTGCAGATGACTTCCTGCCCTGGCGCGCGCGATGGCGTGCACCAGCCAACTGGCGTAACCTGCGCACGGTTTCACGCCGGGCCTTGCCGAGCCTGTATGCCGGGGTCGACCATCGGGCCTGGGTCGAGCGTTTCCGCAGCTATCTTGAAGGCAACGACAAAAGTGTGGAGCTCGATCATAATCATTGCGGCTTTGCTGGCTGGCTGGACAAGCAGTCCGCCGAACTTCCCGGGCTGGAGGGCATCCGGAAACTGCATAAGGAAGTTCACGAGATTGCCGTGGAAATCGACAAACTGCACCGGACCAACCAGCGCGACCAGATCCCTACCCTGATGAACGCACTGGATTTACTGAGCGACCAGCTGTCCCATGAAATGGAAACACTGATGGAGCACATTGCCTGACGCCGATTCCCGGGGTTCGTGCCCTCGGTTCCTGCGTAGTACCATGGTCGGGCTACCGGTCTGGCCATGCGAGGCATAGAATGGCCGCGGATTGTACTATCGGCCAGATTCCCCCGGCTGCTGCAAATCAGAAAAGGCAAAGCATGTTTTCAGAACAGTTCTTTTCCGTCCAGGACGGACGCATCGTTATTACCGCACCCCAGGCCAGTTTCTTTGCCAAGGAAGTGGCCGGCGACTTCAACCCCATCCACGATCCGGATGCCCGGCGTTTCTGTGTGCCCGGAGACCTCCTGTTCGCGCTTGTGGTGTCCCGCTTCGGGCTGTCTGAAAACATGACCTTCCGGTTTCGCAACCTCCTGGGCGCCGAGGTTCCACTGGAATTCCGCGAGAGCGACAACGGCGGCACCATCGAAGTGGTCGATGAGGGTGGCAAGGTGTACCTGGAGGTAACCCGCAGCGGCGACATTACCCGCGATGAACGGGTCATCGAGGAATTTACCCGCTGCTACGTGGCGGCTTCCGGCAAAAACTTTCCTCACACCCTCAAGCCGTTGATGGAATCCCACGGGGTGATGTTTAACCCGGATCGCCCGATGGTGATGTACGAAAGCATGAGCCTGGCCCTGAACCAGCTGGAACTCCAGCAACCGGACCTGGAATTAAGCAAGGCCGACCTGGAAGTGGCGGGCAAACGGGGCAACGTAACCCTGGACTATCAGCTGATATCATCCGGCAAAACCGCCGGCGAAGTATCCAAGCGCCTGATGCTGGGCGGCCTGCGGGAATACTGCCCGGAAGCCATGGCCGGCATTGTTGAAGAGTTTTACCGGCTGAAAGCCCGTGGCACCCGCATCGGAATGGACGGCGCCGATCAGCCTGCCGGGGCGTAACGCTCGAAGGTTTGCAGGCACACATCGACCGTCAGGGAGATGCTGTCCAGTTGTGCCGCCCGCGCCCTGCCCTCGGCACTGGCGCGGTACAGGTGGGGAGTCATGGCCAGCAGGTCAGCAATCGGCTCCGCACCTTCCAGATGAAGGGTGAAGCGCAAATCCTGCGTTTCCACTCGACGGAAACCTTCCGGCACCTCATCCACCTTTTTCGACTCTGCACGCACCTGCGGATAAATTATCTCCCGCAGCTCCCGCAAATGATCCTGCCCGGCATCCACCTGAATCAGCTTGCCGCCCGGTTTCAGCACCCGCGCAAACTCGGAATACACCGGAAAGCCGAACGTGCAAAGCACCCGGTCCAGGGACGCAGGCTGCACCGGCAGATTGGCATTGCTGCCAACCACCCAGCTCGGCGCCCGATCCTTCCTGGCTGCAGCGAGAACCGCCCACTTGGAAATATCCAGCCCAAGCACCGCCAGTGACACCCGGCCACCCGCTGCAGACGCCAGCTGGCGCAGGTAATAACCTTCACCGCAGCCAGCATCCAGGCAATCAAGGTGACTGCCTTCCGATACATCCTTCAAAACCGCTGCTGAAACCGCCTCGGCTATCGGCTGGTAATAACCGGCCCCAAGAAAACGCTGGCGGGCCGCAACCATCTCCTTGCTGTCACCGGGGTCTTTCGAGCGCTTCTTCTGTACCGGTAACAAATGCACATACCCCTGCCGTGCCACATCAAAGTTATGGCCATTGGCGCAACGCCAGGAAGAAGATTCTCGATATAGCGGCTCGCCGTCTAACGGGCAGGCCAGGGCTTCGAAGGCTTTGGTTGTCATGGGGTTACACTCTGATGATGCGGTTCCGGTGGCGCCAATACTAACAGTTAGAGGCCTGGATTGCCTTGTTGGAACCTGCCTCTCTATCCTGATTACAAATCGATATATCCCTTTTGCAAGTTTTCACAAGAACGACACACGACACCTATTGATGAAAACCATGATCGTCTACAGAATGTGAGTCACATCACACCCCGAGCTTGTGGTGGCGACACTGCCCTTTCTAGTTCCCAGAGTAACCCTCGGTATGCAGTCTCACGATTTTTCTCTGCTGGAAATGCAGCAAAACATCCATGAATTGATCGCTCAGCAGCACCCGCTTGAGGAAACACTTGCAGCGATCACAGACTGGGTCTCGCTGATGATGCCCGGCGCCCTGGTTTCTATTATGCGGTGTGACCCCGACACGCAAACCCTGAGCATGGTGCCGAGTAATCAGTTCTCTCCGGACTACGTGGATCAAATGCAGAACATCCCAATTGGGCCAGATCAGGGAACCTGTGGTTCGGCGGCTTATTTACGGGATCCCGTGGTTACGGATAATATCCAGAATGATCCGAAATGGGATGGGTACCACCATCTTGCAGAAGCTGAAGGGCTCCGCGCCTGCTGGTCCGTGCCCATTCTGACTGCCGACGGCGCGCTGTTGGGCACCTTTGCATCCTACTATCGCTCGGAGGTCTCCCCCACTAACGGTGCACAAAGGAACCTGAGCCGTGGTGCAGCACTGGCAGCGCTGACCATTCTCCGGCACCGGGATCTCACGGCTCGCAAAGCACAAGAAGCAGAACTGCACCAGTTGCAGCGAGGCATTGAAGCCAGTCCCCACGGGATTTTGATGGCGGATGCCCAACAACCAGATCATCCCGTGGTTTACGTGAACCCAGCGTTCTGTGAGATCACCGGTTACCCCCGAGAAGAGGTTTTAGGCCAGAACTCCCGTTTTCTTCAAGGCTCAGACACGGATCCGAAGGCCATCAAGGCTGTTCGTCTCGGCCTGGAGCAGAAGACGGATGTTGATGTCACCCTGCTCAACTATCGGAAAGATGGAACTCCATTCTGGAACCACCTGATCATCCGGCCTGTCCTGGATACGACTGGAGAATGCACACATTTTATAGGCATCCAGCAGGACATCTCGCAGCAAAAAGAGCAGGAAGCCAAGATACGGTTCCAGGCCACCCACGACCTCTTGACCGGCCTGCCCAATCAGGCGGCTTTTACCGAAACCCTTGAAGAACTTCTCGGGCATACATCCGGGACAGACATGCTCGCTATGTTCTATCTGGACCTGGATGGATTCAAACCAATCAATGAGGGGCTGGGACACCGGATCGGCAACCGGATTTTGCAGGCTGTAGCCCAACGCCTTAAGGCCGTGATGCCCGAACGGGCCACGATTGCCCGATTGGTTGGGGACGAATTTGGTATTGTTCTTCCTGACTGCCCTGGCCGCAACGCTATCATTCAACTGGCAGAGAAGGTTTTGCAATCCCTTGGTGAACCTATTGAAGTGGATCAGCAAATGATTCACATCAGTGCCAGTATCGGCATTGCAAGCAACAGTGATAAGGCCGTACAGCCCCACCAACTGCTGCAGTTTGCCGACCTGGCACTGGACCGGGCCAAGCGACAGGGCCGCAATACCTGGCAATGGTATGGCGCGGATAAAGCCGAACACTCCCGACACAGTGTCACACTGCGCCATGAACTGCACACAGCTCTGAAGGAAAACCAGTTCGAGCTGTATTACCAACCTTTGGTCGATGCTGTGACCGGGCGCATGCGAAGTGTGGAAGCCTTGGTGCGCTGGCGCCATCCAGTCCGGGGCATGGTGTCGCCTGCCGAATTTATCCCGCTGGCAGAGCAGACCGGGCAGATTGTACCGCTAGGGCTCTGGGTTCTTCGGCAAGCCTGTCAGGAAATGGCCGAGTTCAATGGGCGGCGGGAGCGCAGCCTGCGTGTGGCCGTCAACATTTCATCGTTGCAGTTTATTCGCGATGGATTTCTGGACGACGTCTTCCGGATTCTGGAAGAGACCGGCCTTTCGCCCCAGTTACTGGAACTGGAAGTCACTGAAAGTGTATTGATCGACGGTGTCGAGCACGTCATCAAGTTGATGGAAGCTCTTAAAGACCGGGGCATCCGCGTGGCTTTGGATGACTTCGGAACCGGGTTTTCCAGCCTGAGCTATTTGCGGGACCTGCCGACACACAAAGTGAAACTGGATCGAAGCTTCGTACAGAATACGGCTACAGACCGACGCATTGCTGCGATTGTTCAAGGGGTGATCACTATGGCTCACCACATGGATATGATGGTTGTGGCTGAAGGCATCGAAACGCGGGAGCAGCAAGAAGACCTGGCCCGACGGCACTGTGACATTCTGCAGGGTTGCCTGTTTGCCCGACCAATGCCCCTTGCCGAATTATGCTTACTACCTGAAATTTTGCCGGCCAACTCCAACGAATGAGGATACCTAGGTCCCTCACCCACCGCCTTGTAATAGCAAGTGTTCTAGCCATTGTGCTGGTCACCCTTGTGCTCATCCCGATTACCTGGTCGAACACCACAACCCGGTTTGAGAGCTCGCGCCTCACGGCTAAGACACTGCTTGAAGCCGAATACGATGCCTTGCTTCAAGGCATGAATGAAAGCCTCAACCATGCCCTTGCGATTGCAGAGTTCCCCAGTGTCCGGCAGCACCTCGATCGGATACGGCAGACACAGAACCCTTATCAGGATGTTTGGTCTGACCAGAACGAAGACCAGATACGGGGCATGCTCAGTACCCTGCTGACTCACTTTGGCCGCTACACCCGTCTGGTGGTCATTGATACGGACGGGCACCAACGGCTGTCTACCGAAATAACCTCCCGAAGCTCCAACGGCTCCAGCCACCGCTGCGGAATCACACCGGTGCCGTGCATGGCGCCAAGAATGTTTCCGGTAATGGCTCCGGTAGAATCTGAATCCCCATCGTGATTCACCGCCAGCACAATGCCCTGCTCGAAACTTTCAGCCACCAGGGCGCAATAAACAGAAATCGCCAGTGCTTCCTCTGCGACCCAGCCTTCGCCGAGTTCCTGAATAGCGATATGGTGCTGGTTGCCAGACTGGCTCAGTTCAACCGCCTTATCCAGGGCCGCCAATGTCTCTTCGTGACCGCGCTCTGCAACCAGTAATGTCTTGGCGGCACCCAGAGCATCCAGAAGAGTTTTGTCGTTCAATAACTCAAAGATCAAAACGGCCAGTACGCCACCGGTCAGATAACCGCTGGGATGGCCGTGGGTGAGGCCGGCGCACATACACCCATCTTCAAATACCCTTTCCAAGCCGGAGTTACCGTTGAAGGTGCGCCAGTAAAGCCCTACCGGAGCAACCCGCATTACCCCGCCACACCCCTTACTGTCATTGCCGGCGGTCTCTGGAACACCCGGGTAATCCCGCAGCGCACTCAAGCACGTCATGCCCGGTGCTCGCTGGCTGTGCAACTCTGGCTGCTGAAACAACCAGCCGTCTTTCTCTGCGGTTACCGCACGACACTCGTAGCCCTGTGTTGCAAGCCAACGCAGATAGGCATTGGCAACTGTGTGGTCGAACCCGGCAATGCCTTTACTGACTCCCCGCATTCGCCCCCGCAACAGGCCTTCTGCGGTGAACAGGGTCATTTGGGTGTCATCGGTTATCTTGCCTTTGCCACCGTAGGCCGGGGCGTAGTCGGTTATGCCGGCAGGGCCGAAGCGGCTCAGGATTTCAGCGCGGGACATGAACTCCACGGCGGCACCGAGGGCATCGCCTATGGCTCCGCCGAGGAGGCAGGCGGTGTATCGCTCCTGGATATCGTTTTCCGGCCGAGACTCATGTGGTTGATCCATTATCATTTCCCTATGCTAGTTTTTAGAAAGATCCGTAGTAACTCGGCGGAACCCGACTACCGTCCACTTGCCTCTGAGAGTTCGACTGCTTCCAGACATTGTTCAAAAGGCAGCCAAAGAGCTAAAGCGTCACCCTCGACGCCATCAATAGCAACAAACCCAAACCTTTCGTAGAATCTTTTTGAGTCGTCGTCTTTGGCATCTACCGCACAGCCGATACCGCCAACTGAAATCGACGCATCAACAACCCGCCTCAGGCACTCGATCAGCAGGTACGCTCCTAATCCATACCCTTTCAGAGAGTTATCAACCGCAAGCCGTGCCAGCCGGTAAACCGGCGGATCCGACGGAAACCGCTTTTGTAGGGGATGTCCCTGGGGGAAGACAATGGTGCTGGGAAGAAGAGTGTAATAACCGAGGATCTCCGTCGGGTCGACCTCATCTTCAACCAGTACATAAGTCCGTGTCGCCATCTTCTGGCTGCTTTGCCGGGCAATTTTCTTCAAGAACTCGTTGAGCGCAGGCTTACCGCAGTCAAATTTTCGCCGATTGTGTTTTTTACTGATTTCTTCGGTTCTTAAAGTCACCAGCCAACTTCCTGTGGTTGAGTGCAGCTTCCCGAAGCTTTGGATTAATCGGCTCAGGGTTATCCAGCAACTCCAGCATACGGTCAGCACTCTGCCGGGAAACCTGGATTTGTAGCGCCTGACGCTCGGCCTCTTGTGCTTCTTTCTTTGCAGCGTAGATCAGGAACTGACTCAAGCTGCGGCCCGTTAACTCTGCTGCATGAGCAATAAGTCTCTGCGTTTCTTCATCGACACGGGCCACCAGGCGAGTGTCTTTACCTTGTGTGTTCATAATATTCTTCACCGATGGCGGGATAAGCTCGACTGAAACCTGAGAAAACCCTCTTCCTTGATAGAAAGTGATTCATGGGCTCAATCTATGTATGCCATGCTGGCACACATAATGACCCCAATCAACTTAGTGTGCCAATTTGGCACATGTGATTTATAAGACTCCCAGCTGCACAAGGTCGCAAAGCGGTCATTCGGATAGGACGATTAGCACTGGTATAGTGGCGCCCACGTACCGCAGCGAAATGGGCATCAGGGCGCAGGACCGGACGCCCGGAACGAACTACAACAGTTGGTTATGTGGCGCGAGGCGCAAACATGATGATCGCCATTCCCACCAACGCAACAGCTAAACCAACTAAATCCCAAACTGTTGGTCGAACCCCATCGACCGCCCAAAGCCACACAATTGCCATAAAAATATACACACCACCATACGCAGCATAGACCCTGCCAGCAGCGGTGGGGTGCAGTGAAAGCAACCACGCAAAGGCTGCGAGACTCAACGCACCTGGCACCAGGAGCCAGATGGTTTTACCCTCTCGAAGCCAGAGATAAGGCAAATAACAACCCACGATCTCTGCCAAAGCGGTGACGATAAAAAGACCAACCGTTTTCAATTCAGGCAATGAAATTGACCTCTTGGCAGTTACCTGACTTTGCGGCGTGCCAGCGCCAGCGTAGATGCGTCCAACAACAGCCCCTTGTTCTACGATATTTAAAGCCCCACGCCATAGTACCGAAGGACAACCACCATTACCCAGTAGCAGATTGCTGTAATGCCGATTGAAGCTGTCAGGCTAAGGTAGAAATTGAGCCCCTGTGCCAACAGAACCGGTAACGCAATAAACAAAGAAAGTGATGGCAAAACCAGCCAAAACACACTACTTGCAAGTTCGCTAACCTTTTCTGCATCCCCGGTATCCAAATAAAGCCAAAGCATTGCCAAGACTGACGTCAGCGGCACCGACGCAAGCACAGCGCCTATGAACGAGCTGCGCTTCGACACTTCCGATATGAGGACAACCAGAATAGCGGTCACTGCGACTTTGACAATGTAATAAGTCAACTGGATCTACCTCCTGGCGGCAACCGTATCACGGCTTATTAGTTTGCATTCTTATTAAACCCCAACGCCATCTCCCCCGTCCAAATCTGATTCCAAGCCCTGATAACAATGATTTTTCATGGTTTTATCTGTAGTTCCGCAGCCGCCATTACGCTGCCGGCTCTGTGAAAAGTTTACACTCAAATTATCAGTGCACGCTTGTACCAGTTAAATCCAGAGAACGGGGAATGTCCGCTTTTGTTTAGGGTTTCGCGTGGGCTGTGGAACGGTCACCCGCTGGCTATACTCACCGTTATTAACCTGCCCTAGCACACGCCGGATGTGTTTCAGTCGCCGGACCAGGTAATAACCGGCAGCAATTGAGAACAGAGCTGCTGCCAATACTTCCAGAGCGGCAATCATCAGGCTTCTGCGCTTGACCTGCTCAATGCTCCGCAGCTGTTCCCTCAGGTCCAGGCCTATTTCCACCGTGCCGTAATTCAGTCCTGCCTTCCCTTTCTTCCGCCCGCCAGAACTTTGTTTACACTAATTTCACTTTATTTACACTTATGTTGATCATACTAAGATTTTTTACAGACAAGGATGGAGCCCCCTTTTATCCGGCCTTAGCCTGTTCCCGGTAAAGCGCAGCGCCCAGAGCGGCAAAGTAGCGCTGGTATGCGTCATTGATCCGCTGGCGATGATCGCCCTGCGGATACAGACCCGCCTTGGCTTCATCAGAGTGAACGGTTCCGTTTACCAGAAATCGGTTACGCGGCTGGCTGTCTTCAATGAAGGCTTCAAAGGCGCGAGCGCACAGCTCCTCCGGTTTGGCGTAATAAACCGTTTTCAAGTGCTGATCAGCCACCTGGGAGGCCCGGAACAAAGTGCTGGGTGCTGTGCCGTCCTCCGTCAGCATGATGGCCTGGAAGCAAGCGCCTAGCCGTTCATTCAGTGGATGCGGTTTACTGCTTACTCTGTTCAGCCAGGCACTTGAAGCGAAGCCGCACGGTCCGGCATTCCGGTAAGCTTTGCCTCCCATGTAGTGATCAAAGGCGTGAAACCATTCATGCGCCAGGCTACCCGCACCAGCGTTCTTGGCCAGCGCCAGTTGCCGGGTGGCGGGAATGTAGTGCGCGGCCACGCCCAGCCGGCCGCCGATGCCATACTGCAGGCCCAGCGTGCTCCTCAGGGAGATCAATGGCTCCGGTCCTCGCAGGATCGTCATCAAATCACACAGCGCCTGATCGAACCGGCCGGCTGCCCGGTCCCGCTCCTGGGGCGTCACCCAGCGTCCGACTTCAATGCTGCGAAAATCAAACCGTCGTCTCACCGTTACAAAGGATGCTGCAGATTCAGACGTCACTCCCAGCCTCCCATCTCCAGAAACATCAGGATGCTCAGGCTTGAGACGGATTCGTAGTTACCAAGCAGAATGCAGGACATGCTTTACACCTAGTACTGTTTGCATATACAGTATTTTGACGAGGCTACACGGGTGGGTCAACCACAGTCAGGCACAATGTCCTATACTCGGACCAATGCAGTTGCCAGGAAGGCAGGAGGAGTCTGTATGAAAAGCGTGGTACTGATGTTTGTTGGTGGACTGGTAGGCGGCTTCATCGGGCCGGTTTCAGCACTGGTCGGCGTGGCAGCAGGGTATGTAGTTGGCCGCATGCTAACGCAGTCAGACGTACCTGAGCGAAAGGCAGTCAGCCAATAAAGCTCGGATAAACCGATGATTTTCGTAAGGAAAAAATGGAGGCGCGGGTCGGAATCGAACCGGCGTACACGGAGTTGCAGTCCGCTGCATAACCACTCTGCCACCGCGCCGGGTAAGCCTGGAATCTGGCTTTTGCTCTCAGGGGGCGTGAGAGACTTGGAAAATGGAGCGGGAAACGAGATTCGAACTCGCGACCCCAACCTTGGCAAGGTTGTGCTCTACCAACTGAGCTATTCCCGCTCTTCGTTCAGAGGCGTTGCCTCCTCAACGGCTGCGTATTCTACGGATTACGCTTCGCGCGTCAACACCTTTTTTCAAGTTTCTGTTTTTATTGCTAATGTGCACAAAATTTAGCCAAACCGGTCAGGACCGGCTGGCGTCATCCGCGTTCGCCTGAAGGGAACCGGCAAGCTGGTTGCCGCTGTCGCAGTTCAGGTAGCTGGAAGCCTGCAGCCATTCTTCATCCGGGTAGTATTTGAAAACCAGCTGGCCGCCTTTCAGGTTGTCTACTACCTTTGCGATCACATCGCGGTCTACCGCCGGGCAGCCGTGGCTGCGGCCAATGCGACCGTATTTGTTCACCCAGCTCTTCTCTACGTAGTCTGCCCCGTGAATGACAATGGCGCGCTGGCGGGCCAGGTCATTGAAGCCCGGCTCCAGTCCGTCCAGCCGCAAGGAGTAGCCGTGGGCACCGCTGTAGGATTCCGCCGCCTTGAACAGTCCGATGCTGGACTGGTGGCTGCCCTCAATGTTGGAGAAAGCACTGGCTTCGCGGTCGCCGGAGTTTTTACCATGGGCAACCAGCTCCCTAAGAACCAGGCTGCCATCGGCCAGGTCAAACAGCCAGAGGCGTTCTTCGCTGGATGGCAGGGAAAAATCAATAACAGCAAGCCTCTCCGGCATCGCTGTTCCATTGCTGATGGCGCACTGGGTTGCCTTGAAAGCCGCCTCAAGAACCGATGGATTCAGTTTAGGGGCTGCACTGGAAAGGCGATCAAAAAGCTGGTTATTCAGGGACTGGGCCTGGGTGCTGGTGGCGAAAAGCACTGAAAAAAGAAGGCCGGACATTGCTGTACAAAATTTGAGCAGATTGCGATACTTGGGCATGCACCTTACCTCTATAGGTGAAGAATACGGTCTATCCGATTGAAATTTGCACTATTCTAACAGCAAATAATGAGAACCCCGACACCTTTGTACAGTTTTTAAACAGACCGTAATCAAAGTTACAAATTACAGGCTGCCACGCAGGCGTGTTAGAATCGCCAAGACTCAACGGGGTGCCCGACAGGGCTGAGACCATACCCGCGGAACCTGACCCGGCTAATACCGGCGTAGGGATTGAGCCGCCACTTTTCCAGTGGTTACCGCGGCATGCCCCCCTCCATAGCCAAGGTGTAATCACTATGCGTTTCCGCTTGCCTCTACTCTTCGCTGCCCTGCTCCCGGCTTCGGCTACTGCCGAACCTGCGCAGGTTTTGAACGTTTATACTCACCCGTCGTTTGCGGCGGAATGGGGCCCCGGGCCCGCGGTCAAGCAGGCATTTGAAGAGCAATGTGATTGCACGCTGAACTATACAGTGCTGGAAAGCGGCGGCGATATACTTCAGCGACTGCGCCTGGAGGGCAGTTCAACCACTGCCGATGTGGTGTTGGGGCTGGATACCGCCACCATGGAAGCCGCCCGGCAAACCGGATTACTGGCTCCGCACACGCTGACGCAGAACAACCTGGCGCTGCCTGTCGACTGGCAGGACGACACCTTCGTGCCCTACGACTGGGGCTACTTCGCCTTTGTATACGACACCGAGGTGCTGCCGGAACCTCCTGCAAGCCTGGAAGAGCTGATCAATGCACCGGATGACCTGAAAATCATCATCCAGGACCCCCGCACCAGCACCCCCGGCCTCGGCCTGCTGCTCTGGATGCACGCGGTTTATGGCGATGACGCCCACGCTAAATGGCAGCAACTCAGTGGCAAGGTACTGGCGACGACCCAGAGCTGGAGTGACGGGTATTTTTCACTGTTCATGAACGGCGAAGCCCCGATGATTCTTTCCTACAGTACCTCTCCGGCCTATCACATGGCGGTCGATAACACAGACCGTTACCAGGCAGCCCGTTTTGAAGAAGGCCATTACCTGCAGGTCGAGGTTGCCGCACTGGTGAATAGCTCGAAGAATCAGGCCCTCGGCCGGGAATTCATGGAGTTCATGTTGTCGCCGGCCTTCCAGCGCCATATTCCGTTGAAGAATGTGATGTATCCGGCTATCGACCTTGGTGACGAGTTGCCGGAGGTATTTGACCGGCTGATCCGCCCGTCCAAAGCTCTCTATCTGGAACCGGCAGAGGTCGCCCGTGAGCGCCGCTCACTGGTGAATGCCTGGCTGGACGCCATGACCCGCTGAACCCAATGGCCGCCAACCAACCACAACCCCTGCGCCCTGCTCCATTCAGCGCCCCTGCGTGGCAACTGGCTCCGGGCCTGATCATTGCGCTGGCCTTGATCGGGCTGGTGCTGCTGGGGCTGGGGGCACTGCTTCACACAGCTGGCACGCTGGAATTCGAAGAGCTGTGGCAAAGCCGCTATTTAAGAGGTGTTGTCTGGTTTACGGTTTGGCAGGCTGTGTTATCGGTCATTCTAAGCCTGCTCATTGCGCTGCCGGTGGCCATGACACTGGCCCGGCTCAGCCATTTTCCCGGCCGTAGCCTGCTGCTACGGTTAATGGAGCTGAGTCTGGTGCTTCCCACCATAGTGGCGGTTTCAGGCATCATCGGGGTGTACGGTCGCCAGGGCTGGCTGACCGGTCTTCTGAACGATTGGCTGCCTGATCACGGCTGGAGCCTTTACGGCCTGAATGGGATCTTACTGGCCCATGTGTTTTTTAATGCACCGCTGGCCGCACGAATTCTTCTGCAAGCACTGGAATCAGTTCCGGCACCGAGGTTGCGGGTTGCTTCCCAGCTCGGGTTGAGTGGCTGGTGGCTCTGGCGTACCGTTCGATGGCCCGCATTACGGCCGGTCGTGCCCGGGGTGTCAGCATTGGTATTTACCCTGTGCTTTACCAGCTTCGCCATCATCATGACCCTGGGTGGCGGGCCTCGCGCCACAACCCTTGAAGTGGCTATTTACCAGGCGTTGCGGTTCGAATTCGATTTTGGCCAGGCTGCCATCCTGGCCACTATTCAGCTGGTTATTTGCGGCAGCCTGTGGTGGCTGGTGTTCCGGAACCGGCTGGAGTCCTCACTGCTTCCGGATCGGCGGTTTGCTGAACCTGTCTCTTTAAAAGACAGCCCCGGGCAGGGTCTGGGGCGCGTGTTGCTGCTGGGCATCTTTTCCGCTTTCCTGACGCTTCCCCTGCTGGCCATCGCGTTACGCGGTTTGCCGGCACTCTGGCCGGCCTCACCCATGCCATCTATCTACGGACAACTGCTCCCCGCTACAGGGCGAAGTTTGTTGATTGCTGTTCCTGCCGGGCTGGGGGCGGTTGTCGCCAGCCTGTTCACACTGGCGGCCGCCAACAAACCCGGAAACCGGATACTGGCAGCCATTCCGGTTACCACGGGCTACCTGCCGCTGATTGTACCGCCCCTGGTGCTAGGTACCGGCCTGTTCCTGTTATTGCGGCCCCAGCTCGGGAATAGCGCCCAAGGCTGGGTACTGGTGTCTTTGATTAACGGATTGATGGCCATTCCATTTGTGCTGCAGGTTCTGCGTGGGCCACTGAATGCCATCGACAAGAACACCCTGAACCAGGCGGACCAGCTGGGCATCCTGGGCTGGTATCGCTGGCGCTGGCTGTACTGGCCACGGCTGCGCCGGCCAATCGCCCTGGGGCTGGCCTATGGCATTGCCCTGTCGCTGGGAGATTTCGGGGTAATTGCCCTGTTCGGTAGCCCCGGGCAGCCCACTTTGCCGGTTCTGCTTTACCAGCAACTGGGCAGTTACCGAATCAGCGAAGCGGCTGGCACCGGGCTGTGGTTGCTTGTATTACTGGTGACCCTCTTCGCCCTGCTGTCCCGGGTTGCCCGGCCGGCCCCGGGCACAAACACAGAGCCTGCCCCCGCCGCCGCTCCGGAGCCTCATCATGCTTGAGCTAAGAAACCTGTGTTTCCAGTACCCGGATCAGTCGGAGGAGTGGCGCTTCCACTTCTCGGTCGCCGCCGGGCATTGCCTCGCAGTACGCGGTGCCAGTGGAACCGGTAAATCCACCTTGCTGAACCTGGTTGCCGGTTTTCTCGCACCCAAAAGCGGAGAAATTCTCTGGAACAACCAAGCTATCCATAACCTGCCTGCCTGGGAGCGACCGGTAACAAGCGTGTTCCAGGAGCACAACCTGTTCGAGCACCTGGATGTCTTCACCAATATCGGTCTCGGCCTGCACCCGGGCATGAAGCTGTCCCCCGAACAGCAATCGGCCATTGAGCAGGGTCTTGAACAAACCGGGCTCGGCGGTTTTGGTGCGCGCCTGCCCGGCGAACTATCCGGTGGCCAGCGGCAACGAGTTGCCCTGCTGCGCGCCATTCTGCGGCGCAAACCGGTACTGCTGCTGGACGAGCCCATGACCGGGCTGGACCCAGACGCCAGGGCCATCATCCGGGACTTGTTACTGCAGGAAAAGGCCAGCGGCATTACCCTGATCCTGGCCAGCCATGATGAAGAAGACCGAAAGATACTGGCAGACAGCAACTGGAATCTTTAAGCTTGCTAAGACTTCTGGCAGGGATTTTTTCATTCTGTGGCGATAACTTCAGGCCTTACTACAGCCAAAGCCGGCGAGCCTGCCGGCTCCCTTGAGTTGTCCGGCAATACGGTGACCTTTGCCGGAGACTGGACCCTTGCCCATTACCCGGCCCTGAACCGGCAGGTATCGCAATTCAAGGCAGAGAACGCTTCACTGAAGCCGGAATTTACCCGCCTTGGCCGGCTGGATACCGCGGGCGCGTCCCTGATGGTGAAAATGCTGGGTGCGGAACCGGTGCTTACCGCCCTGGAGCAGCCGTCCCTGCCCGAAGCCCAGCAAGCACTCCTTAAAGCCGTAGCGGAATCCATGTGTGAATCCGCACCCGCGCCAGCCACGGTTAATCCACTGCTGAACATGCTGGCAATCACCGGAGAGAAGGTCACCCGGCTAACCCGCCTGTTATGGCTGCTGTCCGGTTTTATTGGCCAGACCTTGTCCACCCTGTTCTACATACTCCCACGGCCAAAACGCTGGCGCTTTACGCCGTTCGTGGCCGCTGTGCACGACACCGGCCTGAATGCCCTTCCAATTGTTGCCCTGCTCACGTTTCTTGTGGGGGCTGTGGTCGCATTTCTGGGGGCTACGGTGCTGGAGGACTTTGGCGCGACCATTTATACCGTAGACCTGGTCGCCTTCTCTTTCCTGCGGGAATTCGGCGTTTTGTTAGCCGCGATTTTGCTGGCCGGCCGGACCGCCAGTGCCTTCACAGCCCAGATCGGGGCCATGAAGGTCAACGAAGAACTGGATGCCATCCGTACCCTCGGCCTCAACCCCGTGGAGCTGCTTGTAGTCCCCAGGGTACTGGCCATGATGGTGAGCCTGCCGGTGCTGACCTTTGTCGGCATGATGGCGGGCATGGTTGGTGGTGCCGTGGTGTGTGCACTGGCACTGGATATTCCGCCCAGCCAGTTTATGGCCATCGTGGAGCGGGATATTGCCCTGAAACATTTCCTGGTGGGTATCGGTAAAGCACCCGTGTTTGCCTTCCTGATTGCCGTGATCGGCTGCCTGGAAGGTTTCAAGGTGTCGGGCAGCGCACAGTCCGTGGGTGAGCACACCACCTCCAGCGTGGTGCAATCTATCTTTATGGTCATACTGCTCGATTCCGTAGCCGCGCTATTCTTTATGGAAATGGGTTGGTAAGGCATGGCCATGGGCACGCGGGATAACCACACGCGCCAAAAGCCGATCATTCAGGTTCGGGGCCTGAACAATCGTTTTGGCAGTCATTCTGTGCATGAAGACCTGGACCTCGACCTCTACCCGGGTGAAATCCTCGGCGTGGTTGGCGGATCCGGCACGGGTAAATCCGTGCTGCTTCGCAGCATTGTCGGGTTGAACACACCTACGGCGGGCCACATCACGGTATTCGGGCAGGATCTAACAGAGCTGTCAGCACCGGAACGTTCGCTGTATGAACAGCGGTTTGGTGTGCTGTTTCAGGGCGGAGCTCTGTTTACCTCCCTGAACCTGGAACAGAATATTGCCCTGCCCCTGATCGAGCACGCGGGGCTGAAGCGGGCCGAAGCGGAAGAGCTGGCCCGCATGAAGCTGGCCCTGACCGGCTTGCAGCCCGAGGCGGCGCGCAAATACCCGGCGGAGTTATCCGGCGGCATGGTGAAACGTGCAGCGCTGGCCCGGGCGCTGGCCCTGGACCCTGAGATATTGTTTCTGGACGAGCCCACAGCGGGGCTGGACCCGATCGGCGCTGCCGCGTTTGACGAACTGATTGTCACCCTGCGCAATGCCCTGGGGTTAACGGTATTCCTGGTCACCCACGACCTGGATACCCTGTACACCACCTGCGACCGGGTGGCAGTGTTGTCCCAGCGCAAGGTGCTGGTGGCAGATACCCTGGATAACGTATCCCGCACAGATGACAGCTGGATACAGGACTACTTCCACGGCCCCCGCGGGCGGGCCGCGATTGATGCACACAACAGGCTGACCGAACAGGAGCCCGGTTAATGGAGCCAAAAGCCCATCACGTCATTATCGGATTATTTACGCTGCTGGCTGTTACCGCCGCCTTGCTGTTCGCCCTGTGGTTAGGCAAGTCCTCGGCAGACCAGGAGTGGAGTTATTACCAGATCGGTTTCGACCACCCGGTAGGCGGCCTGTCCAAGGGTAATGCGGTGCTATACAGCGGCGTGCCGGTGGGTGACGTGCTGGAGCTGACCCTGGCACCCGACAACCCGGCCCATGTTCGTGTGCTGGTTCGGGTTCGCAGTGACATTCCCGTGCGTGAAAACACCCGTGCCGAACTGGTGCTGGCCAATATCACCGGCAGTATGAGCGTGCAGTTTACCGGCGGCAGCCCGGACAGTCCGGTGCTTGAAGGCGGCCGTGAGAATCCACCGCTGATCAGTGCCGAGCCCTCTGCATTTTCCAACCTGCTCAATAACGGCGAAGCGATGTTGTCGAAGGCCGAGCGCCTGCTTACCAGCATGAACCAGCTGTTGAATGAGGAAAACCTGGGCAACGTAGCCACCATTCTGGACAACACCCGACTGGCAACCGAATCGCTGCTGGCAAGCCGGGATGACATGATGGCACTGATGGAGCAGTTCGATGCAGCAGCGATTCGGGCAGAAGAAGCGGCCGTAAAGGTATCCGCCACCTCTGACCATGCGCGCGTGGTGTTAGGCGAGCAGATTACGCCGGTACTGGAGTCTATGGATAAGGCCATCTCAACCCTGCAGCCCACCCTGGACCGGCTGAACCGTGTGACCGGTAATAACGAAGGTGCACTGGACTCCGGGCTTCAGGGCCTGGGCGAGCTCACACCGGCCTTACGGGAGCTGCGCAGCACCCTCCGCAACCTGAACTCGTTTACCCGCAGGCTTGAGCAAGACCCGAGAGGCACCATCTGGGGCGGCGGCCGAATCCAGGAGTACAGCAATGACTAAGCCACGCAGAGGCATTTTCGCACTGGCCGGGGCCCTTGGCCTGTCTGCCTGCACCGTGTTCCCGATTCCTGAAGCACCGCGCCTGATGGAACTGGCACCCCCCGCTGAACGGGAAGTGTTCGATACTCCCCGGCCTGCTGCGCTCCGGGTGGACACTCCGCTGGCATCCGATCCGCTGGACAGTACCCGGGTTCTGGTAAAACCCACACCCTACGAGTTCCAGGCACTGCCCGGCGCCCGCTGGCGCGACAGTATTCCCGTGGTTTTGAGGGATTACCTGATTCAGGAATTTCGCCAGAGCGGCGGCTTCACCAGCGTGATGACTGACACCAGTCCGGCTACGGCAGGGTTAACACTGGTCACCGAACTGACCGGCTTTCACGCCGAGACCCACGCAGACGGCACCACGGTGGTCATACACCTGCACACCGAACTGATGGAAAACCTCTCCCGGAAAAGCCTGTGCGTATTGGATCAGCGCGAGGAGGCACTGGCTGCCAGCGCAAAACTGGACGACCTGATGTCTGCCTTCTCTCGCGCAGCATCCGCGCTTTCGACAGACATAACCCGATGGAGCCGGGATTGCCTGGCAGACGCCTGAGCCTGTTATTTTGAAGGGAACAAATCCGGCCAGGCCGCTTTCAGGTACAGGAACATAGACCAGAGTGTGAGCCCGGCTGCGATGTAAAGCAGGCCGATCGCAACGTACGACAGCATTTGACCGGGAGGAAACGCCAGCAAACCGACAATGGCCGCCATCTGGGCGGTGGTCTTGACCTTGCCGATGTACGACACCGCGACACTGGCGCGACTACCCACCTCTGCCATCCATTCCCGCAAGGCGGAAATCACAATTTCCCGGCCGATAATAACCGTGGCCGGAATTGTCAGCAGCACTGCCGAGTATTCTTCAATCAGCACCGCCAGGGCCACGGCCACCATCAGTTTGTCCGCCACCGGGTCCAGGAACGCACCGAAAGGCGTACTCTGGTTCAGTTTGCGGGCCAGGTAGCCGTCCAGCCAGTCGGTCACACCGGCCAGGGCAAAGATGATGGCGCTGACCAGGTAACTCCACTGCACCGGCAGGTAGAAAATCACCACAAACACCGGGATCATCACGATGCGGGACATGGTCAGCAGATTCGGTAAATTCATGGTATTCCTATTCGTCGTGCAATGCTGCGTATATGGATTCTGCCAGTGACTTGCTGATGCCCTGAACCTTGGCCATCTCGTCCACACTGGCTTTACGTAATTCCTGTATACCGCCGAAGTAGCGGATCAGCTCCCGGCGGCGCTTCGGCCCCACCCCTTCGATGCCTTCCAGGGTAGATTGCCGGCGTTTCTTGTCCCTGCGCGCCCGGTGGCCGGTAATAGCAAACCGGTGGGATTCGTCCCGGATATGCTGGATCAGGTGCAGCGCCGGAGAATCGGCCGGTACCCGGAATACCGCGTCTGTCATGGCGTCGATCAGCTGCTCCATGCCGGCGCGGCGGGTAACGCCCTTGGCCACGCCAATCAGTGGGATATCGGAAATCCCAAGCTCTTCAAAGACTTCCCGGGCAATGTTCAACTGGCCTTTACCACCGTCGATGAAAACGAGGTCTGGCCGCTTGCCGTCGCCACTCACCAGCCGGCGGTAGCGGCGGGTCAGCACCTGGCGCATGGCGGCGTAGTCGTCACCGGCCTTCACGCCCTCAATGTTATATAGCCGGTAATCGCTTTTCAGTGGCCCATTCTCGTCGAAAACCACACAGGATGCGACGGTATTTTCCCCATGGCTGTGGCTGATGTCGAAACATTCCATCCGGGACGGGGTTTCAGCCAGCTCCAGCAGGTCACGCAGCGCCAGCAAACGGCGATACACGGTTTCCTTGCTGGCGAGGTGGGTAAGCAATGTTTGCCGGGCGTTGGTCATGGCCAGTTCCAGCCAGCGCTTGCGTTCGCCCCGCACATTGCCCCGAATACGGGTTTCCCGGTTGGCGGCCTCGCTGAGGGCCTCGGCCAGCAGTTCCTGCCCTTCCACGGCCACCGGCACGAGGATGTCCCGAGGAATTTCCCGGCGGGTATCACCGCCAAAGTAGTACTGGCCCAGAAACGCCGAGAGCAGTTCCCCTTCTGACTGCTCGAGTGAAAACCTCGGGAAGTAGTCCTTGGTGCCCAGCACCCGGCCACCACGAACGATGATCACCACAATACACACCACGCCGGCATCCTGGGCAATGGCGATCACATCTGCATCGCCGCCCTCGCCTTCAATGGATTGCTGCTCCTGAACATGGCGAAGATGGTTGACCTGGTCCCGGTAGGTAGCCGCTTTCTCAAACTCCAGGTTCCTGGCCGCCTGCTCCATGGCATTCATCAGGTCGTGGATAATGGCCGGGTTCTTGCCTTCCAGGAACATGGTGGCGTGGCGGATATCCTGCTGGTACTCCTCCGGTGTTACGTAACCCACGCAAGGAGCCGTGCACCGGTTAATCTGATACTGCAGGCAAGGCCGGTTACGGTTCCTGAAATAGCTTTCACTACAAGACCTTATACGGAAAACCTTCTGCAGGATATTAAGGCTTTCCTTGACGGCACCGGAGCTTGGAAACGGCCCGAACCAGGTACCGCCACCCTTTTTGGTGCGGCCACGGCGGAAGGTCAGCGAGGGATAGTCGCTGTGAGACGACAGGTAGATATAGGGGTAGGATTTGTCATCCCGCAGCAGGATATTGTACGGCGGCCGCAGCGACTTGATCAGGTTCTGTTCCAGCAGCAAGGCTTCGGTTTCGCTGCCGGTAATCGTCACCTCGATGGACTCAATCTTGCCCACCAGCGCTTCGGTTTTCGGGGCCAGGCCGGTCTTGCGGAAATAACTGCTCACCCGCTTTTTCAGGTTGCGGGCTTTTCCCACGTACAGAATATTCCCGGCGCCATCGTACATACGATACACGCCGGGGCGTTCAGTAAGCTGTTTCAGGAAGTCTTTACTGTCGAACTCCCCGGATCCTTGCTGGGGGTCAGACCTTGTCGGCATCCAGCAATCCAAGCCGTACGGCCATCAGCGCCAGCTCTACATCACTGGAAATCTCCAGCTTCTCGAAAATCCGGTAGCGGTAGCTGTTCACGGTTTTGGGGCTGAGGAAGAGTTTATCGGAGATATCCTGAACCTTCTGGCAATCCACCACCATCATGGCAATCTGCATTTCCCGTTCAGACAAACGATCGAACTTTGCCAGTTCGCCATCGTCGTCCTTTTCACCCGCCAGCTGCTTCAGCGCCATCTTCTGGGCAATTTCCGGGCTGATGTAGCGCTGGCCGGAATGGGCCTTGCGAATGGCACGCACCATTTCCTGGATGTCCGCGCCCTTGGTGATGTACGCCTGGGCGCCACTTTGCATCACTCGGGAGGGGTAAGGATCATCCGCGCAGGCGGTTACCACAATCACTCGAATAGAGTCGTCCAGGCGCAGGATACGACGGGTGGCTTCCAGGCCACCGATTCCTGGCATGCGAATGTCCATCAGAACGATATCCGGTCGGTTCTCTCGCACAAACTCGATGGCCTCCTCTCCGGATGAAGCCTGGCCAATCACGTCGAGATCGGGATTGTCGGCTAACATGCGGCTTATGCCGGAGCGCACCAGCTCGTGGTCATCTACAACCAGTACCCTGATCAAAGCTCACCTCGCAGTCAGGTAGACGAAAAAACACGGTGATTGTACCGTTTACACCGGCCTTCGGGTAGGTAGTGCCCCTTACACCTTGGCATTAGTGGCCTGAAAAATCAGGAAATCACGCAGGAGCACCCAGCCCCGCTGTATTTTCCACCGGGTCAAACCACACGACCAGCTCTCCCCGTTTTACAGCAGCAAGTACCCGGCTTCGTTCCGCCAGCGGGTTCTCGGTGTCGTTCAGGCCGTGGTAACGGGTGCAATATTCTTCCGCCAGCCCTTCCAGCTGGTCCTGGGTAAGCAGGTCTGCGTCTACTACGAACTTTTCCTGGCGCGGATCTTCATCGGGCACATAAGCGGTATCGTCGGTCATAAATCCTCCAGTCCGGGGCGTATGGTACGGGGTTTTCGGTTTTTGCGCTCTTCAAAACCCTGTGCGCTTTGACTATCATCGCCGCTTTCGTAACGTTTGGATGCTAATGAACCAGAACGTCTTTCGCCTGACACTGCCGATTCTGTTCGGCTACATTCCACTGGGTATGGCCTTCGGGGTGCTGTTCACCACCCAGCTGGACTATGCCTGGTGGGTCGCGCCGCTCATGGGCCTGGTGATCTATGCCGGTTCCGGGCAGATCCTTGCTGTCAGCCTGCTGGCCGCCAACGCAGGGCTGCTTGAGGTGGCAGTTGCCATGTTTGTGTTGAACGCCCGGCACCTGTTTTACGGGTTGTCCCTGCTGGGTCGGTTCCGGGGTGCTGGCTGGCGTAAAGGCTATCTGATTTTCGGCCTGACAGACGAGACGTATTCCCTGCTTACCAGTCGTTCGCTGTCCTCAGACAAACACCACGAGCAGGAAGTGGACTTCCGCATTACCGCGTTCAACCAGACTTACTGGATTGCTGGTTGCGGTATTGGCGCACTGCTGGGAGAGATGGTGGCGTTCGACAGCACCGGCATTGAATTCGCGCTGGTCGCGCTGTTTATTGTTTTGACGATTGAACAGATCAAAGCACTGGGCGACAGCTTCCCGCTTTGGGCCGGAGCCTTTGCCGCCGGAATCTCAATGGTGCTGGTCGGGCCATCTCATCAGCTGATCCTCGCGATCGCAATTGTCACCGGCATTCTCCTGATCCAGTATCGCCAGCTCAAGAACCGTCTGCCGGCAGCGGAGGCCAGCCATGACTGACACTTATTACCTGGCCGCGTTCATTGCCATTTCAGCGGCGGCAACCTTTGCCACCCGGGTGGTTCCCTTCCTGTTTTTTGAACGCCACACAGAACACCCGTTGCTACAGCATATTGGCCGGTTTCTGCCGGCCGCGGTTATGGCCCTGCTAGCCATCGTATTCCTGCAGCGCTCCGCGAACTGGAGCGCAAGCCTGCCGGGGCTGGACGCCATACTGCCGGGATTGCTGGTGGTAGCTGTACACCTGTGGCGGCGTAATGCCCTGCTCTCTATTGCGGTGGGTACCGTTGCCTATATGGCGATCCAGCAATCCGGCTGGCTGGCCTGATCAGGGCGCGCCTTCAACATTGGCCACCAACCTGGAGTCTTCCAGCGCTGCGGTACGGTGCTTCACCACACCTTTATATTCAGGGCTTTCGATCATCGCCAGGAAGGCGTTGATGGAGGGGTAACGTACCAGCAATACCTGGTCCCAGGATTCATCGGGCGGCGCAATCAGCGAACCCACACTGCGGCCGGACCAGATTACCTCTGCGCCAACCGAGCGCACGCATTCTGCCGCTTCGTCCATATACCGCTTATAGGCATCCCGCCCCGAGCAGTTTTCTGTGTCGTCTTTGTAGGCCGCCTGGTCACGAAACCGAAGCAGATTCAGCATTACTACCGGCTGATCTTTTGGCGTCTCTTGCAAAACTTTCCTAAGCTCTTCCTGAGAAGGGTTGACGGTCGCCATAAGTCTCCCTGCTTTTCGTTATAAAGATGTTTGCTGACTTCCGGTTTGCATCTCAGACAGTAAACGAAATTCCCGACGCATGCATCCTCGTATTAGCCTTTCGGATAAGTCCGCTTGCATTGTTGACCTTCGTCAAGCGAGAATTGCACGCTTTGTGCAAGCTATATCGAAATAACTTTTAGTACTAAGTGCACATATATAAGAATAGAGAGGCTACCGACCGTGAGAAAAATTCCGATTACGCTGGCTGCATTCGGGCTGGCTGCCTATGCGGGCTTTGCGCTGGCTGCAACCGAAGGTGATGCTGAACGTGGCAAAGAAGTTGCCAACCTGTGTATTGCCTGCCACCAGGCCGACGGCAGCGGCATGCACATTGAAGGTGGAGAATCCTGGCCACGGCTGGCCGGTCTGAATGCCACCTACTTCGCCAAGCAGATTCACGACATCAAGAAAGGCACTCGGGTAAACGCGACCATGACCCCGTTCGTGAACATGCTGGACGACCAGAAAATTGCCGATGTTGCTGCCTATTACAGCCAACTGGAACCCACGGCTGGCCAGGGTGGTGCAAATGCCGATGAGGCTACGCTGAAGCGCGGTCAGCAGCTGGCCGAACGCGGCGACTGGTCCCAGTACATTGTTTCCTGCAAAAGCTGCCATGGCCCTGGCAACCGCGGTGCCGGTGATGTATTCCCGGGCATTGCCGGCCAGCATACCGGTTATATCGAAACCCAGCTGAAAGCCTGGAAAGAAGGCACCCGCAAGAACGATCCGCAGGATCTGATGGGTTCCATCGCCCGACGCATGAGCGATGAAGACATTCACGCGGTAGCCGTATGGCTTGCCAACCAGAGCGCCGGCAGCAAATAAGGGGACACCTATCATGATGCGCAAACTGCTTACTGTCGCCCTGTCTGGAGCCTTTGCGTTCTCGGCAAACCTGGCGGCCAATGAAGACACAAACCAGGCTTACATCGATCAGTTGACCTCTATGGGCTTTCCGGCCCCGAAGGAAAACCAGCTGGTGCACATTCCGCCTACCATGGCAGACCTGGAAGAAGCGGACATCCACCCGGAACTGAAAAAGGTCATCCGCAAGGGCTACGATCTGTTCACCAACACCCAGCAACTGCGTGGCGAGAACGTGTTCAACAACATGAACTGCTCCAGCTGCCACCTGGGTGAAGGCCGCATGCCGTTCAGCGCGCCAATCTGGCCAGCAGCCGTTACCCTGCCCGGTTACCGTGGCAAGAATGGCCATGTAAACAACCTGGAAGAACGTATTGCCGGTTGTTTTACTTACTCCATGAATGGCAAGCCGCTGGAATACGGCAGTGACAACATGCTGGCACTGTCTGCCTACCATCAATGGCTGGCCACCGGCGTGGAAATGTACCCGAAGCAGCCCATTTACGGCCGCGGCTTCCCGGCACCAGAGCGCCCGGCGGAACTCAGCTACGCTAACGGTGAAAAGCTGTACGAGGAAAACTGTGCCGTTTGCCACCAGGAAGATGGCTCTGGCCTGCGCGTAGATGGCCACACCGTATTCCCGGCACCCTGGGGCGATATGTCCAACAACTGGGGTGCAGGCATTGTGCGCCTGTTCACCGCAGCCGGCTTTATCAAGAACAACATGCCTCTGGGCCAGCCCAACTCCCTGAGTGACCAGGAAGCCTGGGACATCGCCTTCTACATGGACAGCCAGGAGCGCCCGCAAGACCCGCGCTACACCGGCGATGTAAAAGAAACCCTGGAGCAATTCGGGCCTACCTTCCACAAGCACTCCATGTACGGCCAGGTTCGCGAGCACGACGGCAAGGTGCTGGCTGACCACGACAATACCGGCGAAAAGCCTTTCCTGAAGCCTGATTGCGTATTCCGGCGAACGTG
>NZ_AXBV01000039.1:0-9557 GCF_000475255.1 Marinobacter sp. ES-1 | reverse complement strand
CAGAAATCACCATAACTCTAAACAGGGTTCCGATATCCAAGGCCAGACCAGAATATCGCTTCAGTCTGACAAGCAAAAGTTATTTGTATTACAAGGGCGAGCAGGCCTCGACCTACTGGACAGCATCGAAAAGGAGATATACGAACTTTCCAGCGAGCACCGTCTGATGCCGTCGCCAGATCAATTAGAGCACTCGACGGCAGCCAAGGTGCTCTCTGCTGCGGGAAGCGTGGGCGAAAATGCAGATACTTTGCGTCGAGCTGATGGTCTGACTATTCGTCGGTTAGGATGGTCACTACAGCTGCGTCACGTAGAAACCTTGGCTCGGGATCTGCCACCAAATCAATGGAAGGAGCAGCGCGAGGAATTTTATCAGTTTGCCCATAACCATATCTTACGGGCAGACAATCTCTTTGCTCATTTTACCTACTTACCAAGACTACTCGGCTTTGCAATCAGCATGAATGAGTGGGAGCAAGCTGAGCAAATAGCAGTGAAGTCCTATCGAGCGATCGATACCTTAGCTTCTGAAGTCGGCAGAGGGAAAACGGTTCGTATTAACGGATGTGATGCCAAAGTATTAAAAGATCTTTGGGGTTATATCAAAGGTACTTTAACTTGGCTGTTTATTGATGCAGCCACTCGCTACCATGATCCCAGCAAGCTATTTCTGGGTGAACGATCAAGCAAGAAGAAGCGCTTAGCAGATCTCTTTCTGAATCAAATTGTGGCAACTCTGACTGATTTTGAGGCGCTACTGGATTTGCGCTTTGATGTGGCTGATTTCGAGAAAAAAGCACCGCTTGTTGCGTCAGCAGATCTTGCGAAAGAGGCTTACAAGTACATTTTGAATAGCCAGTCTGCTGAGGAGCTGGTTGGCAAACGTGATACTAAGAAAGAGAAGCAAATTTTGAAGTTGCTCGGCAACGCCGAGCTTCTCGACGTGGAGATATTTGAACAGTTTATCAACTCTACGCGCAAAACCAGATTAGGAAAGGTAACTAGAGGGCAGAAGAAAAATGACAGTTACTTGCCTTATCTTTTCCCGACTCGACCTCTATCTCCGGCTGAAATATCGGAATTAGCCCCCGAATGCGTTGGCTTGCCACCCGCTTCAGGCAAAGCTCCAGCCTTCAGCCCAGCAGTAACATGGGCTAAATATACTCAAGTTTTGCGTGGAGTTTGGATAAAACCTACTCTTCTAGCAGCGGAACAAGACACCAGCGATAAGAAAGCTAAGCGACGCAAAAAGTATCTGAAAATTGGCACTGACAGTAAAGACAAGGTGGTGGTTGCATTAACCAACCTGCGTACCGAAGACAGCGATTGGGCGGCTACCGCATGCAATAAGCCGAATTTAAGCCGCAAGCGTTACCAGAAAATATCCAAATTGGTTAACGATGTATTAAAGCTAAATCCGAGGCCGGATTACGCCCTTTTCCCAGAGCTTTCAATCCCGTTGCGCTGGCTGAATAGTATTGCCGCCAGATTGAGTGCGGCGGGTATTAGTTTAATTGCAGGAACTGAGTATCGGCATAGCGAAGGAAACAAGATTCTGAGTGAGGCCGCGCTGGTTTTGGCAGATAATCGACTCGGCTATCCAACCTTTGTAAAAATATGGCAACCCAAGCTTGAGCCAGCCGTTGGTGAAGACAAAGACCTAACGGTGAAATTTGGCAAGGAGTGGGATCTTTCTAAAAAATCACCGAAGCCAATTTATATTCATAACGGCGTTAACTTTGGTGTCATGGTTTGCTCAGAACTGCAAAACAGCAAGGCAAGAATTCGTTTCCAGGGTGCAGTTGATGCTCTTATGGTGCTCAGTTGGAACAGGGATCTGGATACTTTCGCATCCCTGATCGAATCCGCTGCACTGGATGTTCATGCTTACACCATATTAGTAAACAACCGGAAATATGGCGATAGCCGCGTTCGATCACCAGCCAAAGAAAGCTTCCTCCGGGATATTGCTAGACTTAGGGGTGGGGACAATGACTTCGTGGTTGCTGCGACCTTGGATATTGCTGCACTTCGAGCATTTCAGAGCAGGGCAAAACGCTGGCCTGAAGAAGGCGACAAATTTAAACCTGTGCCCGAGGGATTTAGACTATTGGACGACAGAAGAAAACTACCGCCTAGATAGTTGGCAGCGCATAAATTTGGACTTTATGAGTCTGATAATACATAAAGTATGATACTTTTTTGTTTAATTTTTTGAGAAAAACCAAGAGATGATTTCTTAAAGTATGATACTTTTACTACTTGATGAAAATTGTGCTGCAATAAAATCAAAGAGTTACTTTGATCAAAGTATGATAGTTTTTTGTCAATCTACAATCCACCACCAGTGGCTCCTGCTTACGGCGAGGTATGCTGACAGGTGCGATTTCTTCCGCAAAAACGCCATTCTGTTGTGCATCGGCGGCTTTTTGCTGGGAACGAAGTGCAAAAAGATCCTGATCTTCCCGGGAGATGCCAAACTGTTCGGCGACATTCTCCGCCGTTTCCGGCATCGAATCGATGCCATACTGCTCCTTGATCAGCGGATTGACAAACCGCCAGCCAATGGTGGTGTCTTCGATTTTCTGGCCGCGGGAGAAGGGTGAATCCGCCTTGCCCATTACATAGGGTGCCCGGGACATGGATTCAACCCCGCCAGCCAGCGCCAGCTCAAGTTCCCCGGCCCGGATGGCCCGGAACGCGGTGCCCACCGCATCCATGCCGGAGCCGCAAAGCCGGTTCAGGGTTACCCCTGGTACTGAGGTGGGCAGGCCCGACAGCAGAACAGCCATGCGGGCTACATTACGGTTGTCTTCGCCAGCCTGGTTGGCAGCCCCCAGCATGACTTCGTCAATGGCGGCCGGATCCAGCGCAGGGGCCTGATCCAGCACCGCGCGCACCACGTGGGCGGCGAGGTCGTCCGGACGCACCGGCGCGAGACTGCCGCCAAAGCGGCCAATGGGAGAGCGGCGGGGATGGCAAAGATAAACGTCTGTCATGGTTCGGTGAGCCTCAGTTAACCGGTGTGTTCAGAATGTTCCTGGCAGCCTGTCGGGCTTAAGGAGTCGTCGCGACCAGGGTGGGCAAACGGCGCAGTAGATTAGCCTTAAGTCCGGCTGGCTGTCAGGATAACAGAATCGATTGCAGATGGTGACCGTCTGTATTGTGCCGGGAATCGCCTGCTAGTGTGTACCTGGTACCTGCAAATGCCCGGGCCTTTGTTGCAGATAGCCGGGGTAATCAGGTGTGTTGCCATGAATCAGCTATCGTCCACTGGCTTTGGCCTTTCTGGGACGGCGCCGACGAGCGCATCACCACCAGGCATTGCCCCACATTTCCGGGTTGGCCCAGTAGTCCGGATTGTTCCAGGTGCGCTTGTGGTTGTAGCTGTCCAGGTTGTAGGTGAACAGGGTGAGGATTTGTTCATCCTGTTGGGTCTCACCATGGCGCTGAAACCCGAGGCCGATAAAATCGTTGAAGTGCCATTCGCTGTTTTCCGGAATCAGTACTGCGATCCGCTGGGTGCCGAAGTTCCTGAGCTGCCCCAGCAGCAGTGTGCCCTGTGCGTGGCTCAGATGCTCCAGGGTCTCAGTGATAATAGCCAGATCCGGCACCACCTCCGGCGGCAATCCGGCATTCGGGTCGGAGCTGTCGAGAGTCAGCTGCCGGTGTTCCGGTTTTTGGCCCCGCCAGACCTGGCCAACCTTACCGGCGGTCTCGCCACAGCAAAGCAGTGTCTTTGGCTGGCTGGAGTCGATGATGGCGGCCAGCGTCTTTGCAGGTTGGCTGATGGTCATGCCGTGGGCCTGTGTTGGTCAATGGGCAGATACTACCTTGTGGTCGATACGGTTGTATCTGTCGCACAAGCCACAGCGTACCAGAATCCGGGTCGAAAAGTGATGCATCAATAGATACGACTGGCATGGGGTTGAGCCACCTGCTCACCGCTGCCTCATTACGGTGGAAAGCCGATGACAAGGCAGGTGTCATCGGTATGGGCGCCCTGGGTGCCAATCTTCCGACGCCTCTGTCCGGTGTTGCCAGCCCTGGGTGTGATAGCGCACAGACTTCAGCCGTGTAAATGCACAAGCATAGCCTGCTGGCAGTCGGAGCAGGGTCTGTTACCGGCGTTTTTGCCGATCGTTTCCCTTCTGAATACAAGGAGAAGACTAATGAACAGAGACACCATTGAAGGCAACTGGAAAGAGTTCAAGGGTAAGGTAAAGCAGCAGTGGGGCAAGCTCACGGATGACCGGCTTGATGTGATCTCCGGCAAGCGGGAAGAGCTGGCTGGAGAGATCCAGCAGGCTTATGGTGTTACCAGGGATGAAGCTGAAAAGCAGATCAAGGACTTCGAAGAAGCCCAGAAGCACTGACCTTCCCTTATTTCAGGTGTTCTGCACTTTGCCTGCGGTTTACCACCGCAGGTTTTTTAGTGCGCCCATCCGGAAAAAATCTGCCGGTGGGTGCGGTAGCATACAGATGCCTGCGCCACATGCTCCTATAGTCGATATGAAACATTAGACTTCAAGGGGAGAAACGATATGTATCAGCCAATCTATAAAGAGCGCTTGAGCCACCTGCGCGGGGCCTTGTGTATGGCTCTGGCAGCTTTGCTGCTTACCGCCTGCGCAGCCGCATCCCAGGCACCCACGGGCGCACTGACTGAAGCCCGCGAAGCGATTGCCAGTGCGGAACAGGACGGTGCACGGCAGCATGCCGGAGCCGAACTGGATGAAGCCCGGCAGAAACTGGAGCAGGCCGAGCAATCCTTACGCAAAGAACGAATGGGTGAGGCAGAAAGGTATGCCCGGGAAGCAGCCATTGTCGCGAAACTTGCCGCCGCACGCACAGCGTCCGCGAAGGCAGTAGCCATCAACAGGGAAATGGGCCGTGGGGCTGATGCCCTGACCGAAGAAATGCAGCGCACAGGAGATCAGCAATGATTACGTCAACAATGCAATATGTCACGCGTGGGTCGCTGCTGGCGGCTGTGCTGACCTCGTCGCTGCTGGTGACCTCTTGTGCCATGTCGCCGTCGGCACCCCCCGGCGCTGAACAGGTACGTGGCAAACTGACTGCACTACAGCAGAATCCTGACCTTTCAGAACGGGCGAGGATCGAGATCCGGGCGGCAGAGGTGGCTGTGCGCATTGCCGAACAACCGGTCAGCGACAGAGAGGCGGAGCTGGGCAAGCACCGGGTTTATATGGCGGACCGGGCGGTAGAGATTGCTGAAGCCAGGGCGGCGACGAAATATGCTGAGGACCAGCGACTCCGGCTTGGCGAAGATCGTGATGCTGCCCGCCTGCAGGCTCGTACGCAGGAAGTGGACAGGGCCCGCGATGAAGCCTCCAGAGCCCGCACTGCGGAACTGGCAGCACAGAGCTTGCAGGCCGATGCAGCTGCAGCCGCCATGCAGCAAAGTAAGGACTACCAGCGCCAGATCGAAGCTCTCGAGGCTGAAATTACCGACCGCGGTGTGGTTCTGACTTTGGGTGACGTCTTGTTTGCCACTGGTAGTTCTGACCTGCAGAAGGATGCCAACAACAGTCTGAATAAGCTGGTCAGCTTTCTGAATCAGTATCCGGACCGCCAGGTGCTGATCGAGGGGCATACGGACGATGTGGGCAGTGTGGAATTCAACCGTGGGTTATCTGAACGTCGTGCCGAATCGGTAAGAGGTTACCTGAGACAGCAGGGAATCGCCTCAAGGCGACTCGCCACTGCAGGACTGGGCATGGAGCGGCCGGTTGCGAATAATGGCACTGCAGCCGGACGCCAGCAGAATCGGCGGGTGGAAATCATCATCGAGAACCCTCCCGGCCCCGGGGTCCGGTAAAAGTGGGGGGCAGGCCGGGGGATCAACCGACAACCACTCCGAATAGTGCCCCTGCTCCGGCGGTCAGTGCCATCGCCAGGGCCCCCCAGAAGGTCACCCGCGTCGCGCTCAGCAACGCGGGTGCGCCCCCGGCCTTTGCAGACAGAGCGCCAAGCAGGGCAAGAAATGCCAGTGAAGCGCCCGAAACCGTCCACACCAGCTGTGAGAGCGGAGATAGCAGCACGGTCAGCAGGGGGAGTGCAGCACCTATGGCAAATGTGCCGGCTGATGCCAGGGCCGCTTGCACCGGTCGGGCGGCCAATGCTTCGGAAATGCCCAGTTCGTCACGGGCATGGGCACCGAGGGCATCATGCGCCATCAACTGGCTGGCGACAGCAGAGGCCAATTGTTCGTCCAGGCCGCGCTCCGCATAAATGGCTGCCAGTTCCGCATGTTCATGCTCCGGATTATCTTCCAGTTCTGCCCGCTCCCGATGTAAATCGGCACGTTCGGTGTCGGCCTGAGAGCTCACTGAAACATACTCGCCGGCGGCCATCGACATGGCACCTGCAACCAGCCCCGCCACCCCGGCAACCAGAATGCCCTCGGCACTTGCTCCCGTGGCAGCCACTCCAAGAATAAGGCTTGCAGTGGAGACAATACCATCGTTCGCACCCAGTACGGCGGCTCTCAACCAACCGGTTCGGTGTGTTTTATGGTGTTCTGAGTGTCCCATGAGCCTTCTCCTGAAAAGTGACAGTTCTCTGATGGCAGGCCATCTTTCCCTCCCCCCCCCAAGTTCAGTTTTCCCGGGTACCGGGAGTGGGCGTGGTAAACCGCATGGTCTTGTCCGGTGGCGGGCAGTCCGAGTTCATTTGTTCTTCGGCGAGCAACAGCTAATGCTTATGGTGGGCTGCACACAGGGCAATAGCACCTTCTTTGCTGAAACAGGGCAAGCCAATCCGATCCGGGAGAACAGGATAGCTTAACGGCGTTTGAGTTATCTACAACCAGGCGTTGCGAGTTTCTTTTTCAGACCACTGAAACCGTCGAAGTGCGTAAAATTCAGCCTGGAGAACAGAATAACCTGTGGGCTGAAATCAATCATGGCGGCCTGGGCATCGGCGGGAAGGCACTGTTGGGTAGTGCCTGAAAACGGGGCGCTGCATTTGACCTGTATCAATAAAAAGGTCGGTTATTTTGAACGTGAAGATCCTTGCGTTGACAGGGATACGTCTTTTTTCATTTCTGACTGCAAGGCGCATGGTTACAGGCGTTGAGCGGTATTTCATTCTCAGTCACCTGCCTCTGTTCCATCCTGCCAGTCCCTTTTTCATCACGATGTTGCTTTAACGGTAACCAAATAGCATATTGCCTTTGCCTACATTACATGCAAGATTGTCTTACAATCGGTCAGTGATAATAACAAAGGCAAGAGGCAAGAGATGTTCGGTCTTTTCAAGTCAGCAAAACCACACACCCTGACGATAGAAGGGGTAGGTGAATTTACAGTTAACCCGAAAGAAACCATTCTCAGTGCGGCCCTGCGACAGGGGGTTCGTTTTCCCTATAGTTGTAAGGTCGGTGGCTGTGCGACCTGCAAGTGTCAGCTGAAAGGCGGCAAGGTAAAAGAGCTGACATCGTCGGCATTTATTCTCAGCGCGGAAGACCTCGATAATCAATTTATTCTGGGTTGCCAGTCGCAGCTGAAGTCTGATGTGACTGTGTACGTAGGCGGACTGTCGGATGGCAGCTCTGAAGTGAAGTCCCTCAGCGGTGAGATTGCGGCGGTTGAGCGCCTGACACAGGACATGGTCAGAGTGTCAGTCAAGCTGCCGGAGCCACTGAATTACCTGCCCGGGCAATACGCACTGGTATCGGTACCGTCGATCACATCCGGCCCTCGTAGTTATTCCTTTGCCACGGCGCCAAAGGGAGACACCGTTGATTTCTTTATCCGTGAGGTACCGGGTGGAGAAATGTCAGTCTGGGCTAACCAGTCGGCCAAAGCGGGAGAAAACATCACCATCGATGGTCCTTATGGTGATTTCTATCTGCGCCCGGGTAGCGGCGAAATGCTGATGCTGGCGGGCGGCAGTGGCCTTGCGCCGGTACTCGCCATTCTTGAGGATGCGATGGCGCACAAAATCGACCGCGACGTGATCTTTATCTACGGTGCGCGCACGCAGGCTGACCTGTCTTGTCAGGAAGACATCGCACAGATTGCCAGCAACTGGTCCGGGGCTTTCCGGTTTATTCCTGTGCTGTCTGAAGAACCGGAAGACAGCGACTGGGAAGGTTTACGTGGCCTGGTCACTGATTTCATTCCTGAAAAAGCCGCTGCTGTAACGCAAACCTATATGTGTGGGCCACCGCCCATGCTTGATGCTGCTGAGGCCTGCCTGAAAGAGCATAACCTGAGCAACGATGGGATTTTCTGTGATCGTTTTACCAACCGCTCATATAACAACAAGTAGTTGTTGAGCATAACGAGGGCGAACCTATGTTCCATTATCTGAAGTACTTTTTGTTCCACATCATCGGCCTTCTGGCTGCTGTGTCGTTATTCATGGGCAGTGACTGGATTGTTTACGGCCTGACGGGGATTTTTGGCGGCTATATACTGTTGGATGCAATCCTGGGTGACGATACCTCGACACCGCGTTTCAAGCACCCCGGTATTCTGACCGCTCAGTTGTGGCTGGCTCTGCCTCTGCTGTCGTTGATTGTTTTCGCGTTTGTCTGGCAGGTCAGTCCGGGCGATGTCCTTGGTGTTGGCGAGTTCCTGACATCGGTGACGGGTTACGACCTGCTGGCATCCAAAGCGGAAGCCTCGGTTCTGTCGAATGTCAGCGCCGTCCTGATTACCGGCCTGATGATCGGTATGATAGGTACCATTACCGGACACGAACTGACCCACCGCACCTGGGACCCGGTATCCATGTTTGTCGGGCGCTGGTTGCTGGCATTCAGTTTTGATGTGGCATTCGCTGTTGAACACGTATACGGTCATCACCGTTATGTCAGCACCACCAAAGACCCGGCGACTGCGCCGCGCGGCCGTAACGTCTACTTCCATATTATTGCGTCCACCCTTAAAGGCAATATCAGTGCACTGAAACTGGAAGCGGAACGTCTGCGTAAAATGGGTTTCAGCCCCCTGTCTATCCGTAATTCCGTCCTGCGTGGTTATGCTATGAGCGCATGTATTGTGGCACTGGTCTATATGGTCGGTGGTTTTGAAGCCACGCTGCTGTTCATCGCTGCGGGCCTGTTTGGTAAAGCATTGCTTGAAATTGTAAATTACATGGAACACTACGGCATGGTCCGTAACCCGGAACTTCCTGTGCAACCACGTCATTCATGGAATACCAACAAGCGTTTCAGCTCATGGTCCATGTTCAACCTGACACGTCACTCGCATCACCATGCGCACGGTGAGGTACCTTATCAGAATCTGCGTCCGTATCCGGAAGCCCCGACCATGATTAACGGCTATCTGACGACTATCGTAATTGCCCTGATTCCACCCTTGTGGCACAAGCTGATGACACCCAAAGTGCTGGAGTGGGATAAGAAATACGCCAGTGAAGAAGAAAAGGTACTGGCAAAAGAAGCAAACCGCACCAGTGGTATCCCGGCTCTGGTGAAAGGCGCCTGATACCTTCAATCACTGCCAGTAACCGGAAGCCCCGCGCTGGCGGGGCTTTTCTGGTGGTGCGCCAGGCATGGCGCG
>NZ_AXBV01000038.1:0-98103 GCF_000475255.1 Marinobacter sp. ES-1 | reverse complement strand
CAAATTTCGGGGTCCACTTCATATTACCCGATTGCATAGTAGATGTTTCCTTATGGGAGAGTGGTGCTGATACACTTTGCTCCACAGCAATAAGGAGCGCGTGCGGTCTTATTGAAGTTGGCATGAGGGTAGGATTGCCCGTCAAGGAACCCCGAGGATTTTCGGGCATCAAGGAAGACGCAAGGAGCAAAGCCATGAGCGGCAAGAAAGTTGTGCTGTTGGGGGATCTAGGTACCGACCATGAGGGTTTTCCGCCCACCCCGATAATCAATGGTTCTCCGGATGTACTCATCGACGGCAGGCCCGTCGCGCGGGTAGGTGACCAACTTGCCCCGCACTCCAAACCCAAGCATTCCCCTCATCCGCGTACTATCGCTTCCGGTTCAAGCACGGTTTTCATTAACGGGTTACCCGTTGCCACAACCGGTGGTGCGATTTCCTGTGGTGGCGTCACCATTGGCAGCAGTAGCGTGGTGGTAGGCGATACCCATGCGCCATTGCCATTCTCTGGTGTTTCGGGGGCAAATTCTCACTCTGCGCCTTTGAGCTCAGAATCCAGTACAGCAGAAACACACACAAACGGCATGCAGGCCTCTTCCGGGGCGCAGCTACGCAGTAGCACCTCCAGCCAGGCAGGTGGAAGAGGTGGCTCAGCCGCAACCCCTTCTCAGGTCACCAAGTCTATTGACGAGTCTGGCAAAACCCTTCGCCTGGGGGTGTTTTTTGATGGCACTGGCAACCATCGGGGCAATGACCAGATCCTGGCGAACCGCGATGTGACGAATGTGGCGAAGCTGTATAACTTATACCGTGACGATGGCGTTGGTAGTGGCCATCGGGCGATTTATATTAAAGGCCCTGGCACTATCGACGGCCAGCACACTCCAGATGGCTTTGAGGCCTCGGAGGACCTCATGGGCCTGGGTTTGGGCATTGGGCCCGAAGGGGGCCATGACAGGATAGAGATTGCGATTACAAGGATGCGAGATGAAATCCATGCTGGGGATTACAACGAAGTGGTCTTCGATGTATTCGGCTTCAGCCGTGGCGCAGCCCTGGCCCGGCATTTTGTCAATCTGATCAATGAACAACGGGAAACTGTTCTGTTGCCCCAGTTTAACGGCGCCTCTTTGTTCTCCCCAATGGTTGGGGTCACACCCGTACCTGCTTTTCCGTCTGGTGTGAAGGTGCGGGTAAATTTTGTTGGCCTGTTTGACACTGTGGGTAGTTTTTACCTACCCGGAGACAACGCCAACCTGGACTTTAATCTGAACCTTTCGCCTAGCAGTGCTGAGAGGGTTGTGCACCTTACGGCCCATCATGAGATCCGCAAGAATTTCCCATTGAGCAGTATTATGGGTGCCAACGGTAGTGGGCCATCACACTTTACAGAAATTGCAGTACCGGGTGCCCATTCCGATGTGGGTGGCGGTTATGAAAACCCGGACAAAGGCTTCGAGAATATTGAGAAGATCGTTCTGGGCATCCACTCGGGGCTTGCGGACGGAGGCCATACTCAGCGCACAGCGATTCCACAGCTTGAAGCACAGTACGCGCGCCCAGGCCGGACTGTGGTAGCGGTGCCACAGCCAAATGGAGATATCCACGTGCAGGAGCGTAGGCGTACCCGTAAGGAATTGGCTATCTATAACCTGCATCGGATGTACGAATTCGCGTTGCAGAGCGACGTGCCACTCAGGCAGATGAATACCAACAACAAGGACTTCCAAATCCCTCAAGACTTGCAGGCCGCGCTGCACAGTTGGCATAAAAGTGGGGAATCACTTGATGCGTCAAGAGATTACCTGGGGGGATATATCCACACCTCTGACAGCATCTACCGGCTTGGTTTGGAGCGGGAACCCTCTGGTAATCGAACAGTGTTTTTCAACCGGCCAACCAAAGCCATAACCCCGCTCAGCAAAGGAGTTGCTCATGCGCAATAACATCACGTCAAGGGTAGCCTTTTCATTTCTATTGCTGGTCTTGGTAACAGCTTGCTCCTCGGAACTTCGGGAATATGACTTTGCCGTGTCTGTGGCGGGAGGGCCTGAAGGGTGGCCTGTTTGGGTAAAGCAAGTTGAGTTCGATGGAGTGTGGACTGTTGGCGCTGGCTCCTTGGGTGGAGGCTTTGACCAAAGGCCTCCTGGAGGGAAGGTGTCAATTATCTACCCCAAAAAGGCGCCTCGTTCCGTATATGCGCAATGGTTTTCCTACCGGACCCAGACGTTCTATGAAGTTACCTTCTCGCTGCCCGAGGATCTTGATGAAAAGTTGCGTAAGTGGTATCGGGACTACCCTCTTGATGACTACAACCATACTCTGATTGTTGGGTTTTCAGGTAAGGGAGAAGCGCTTGCCTGGTGGAAGGCTTTTTGCTCCACCTGCAATTACGATCGCAGCCACGATTTCCACACCCCGCTGATCGAAAATGTCCAAGCCGAAGAGGTCGAAGGGGACCCAAGCGGATACCGATTGCAAACTCAGGAGTTGATTGATGAGGGAAGTATGCCGTCGCCGTGGTAGCCATTCCATTGGCAGCACCACAGGGTTAGCTAGTGCGCGACAAAACCAATGCAGGGGCCACCCATCGGTCTCAATGAGTAAGTTTGGATGGAGAACAGGCTGCCCTTTGCCAAACAATCCACGTAGTATGCGATTTGTCGCTTCTACCCAGGTACCCCCGCAAACTCCCGAACATCCCGCAAAAACCGATCTACCTGCTCCTCCGAGGTCGACCAGGAGCACATCAGCCGGGAACAGCCGCCAACAAAGTTGTAGAACTTCCACCCTTTCGCCCTTAGCGCAGCCTGGGTAGTTTCCGGTAAATCCACAAACACACCATTCGCCTGCCTGGGGTAACGCAGGGATACGCCTTCAATACCGCGCAGTCCATGCTCCAGTCGTTCGGCACAGGCATTGGCGTGCCTGGCATTTTTTAGCCAGGTATCGTCCGTGAGCAGTCCGCACCAGGGGGCTGAGATATAGCGCATCTTTGAGGCGAGTTGCCCCGCCTGTTTACAGCGCCATTCAAAGTCTTCGGCCAGTTTACGGTTGAAGAAAATGACCGTTTCACCCAGGGCCAGGCCATTCTTGGTGCCGGAGAAACAGAGCACGTCGACACGCGCTTTCCAGGTGATTTCAGAAGGGTGCACGTCCAGCGCTGCTACCGCGTTGGCAAAGCGTGCGCCATCCATATGAATGTTCAGGCTATGGCGGTCGGCCACTGCGCGCAGCGCACGGAGTTCTTCTGGGGAATAAAGGGTACCCACTTCCGTTGCCTGGGTGATGCTCAGGGCCTTGGGTTTGGGATAGTGAATATCGCTGCGTTTGGTGACAAGGTGTTCCACGCTTTCCGGGGTCAGCTTGCCGTTGGCACCGGTACCCAGCAACAGCTTTGCCCCGTTGGAGGCGTATTCCGGGCCGCCGCATTCATCGGTCTCGATGTGGGCCAGTTCGTGGCAGATGACACTGTGGAAGGACTGCCCGATGGACGCCAGAGCGAGCGAGTTTGCGGCTGTGCCATTGAATACGAAGTAAACGTCGCAATCGGTACCAAATACTTCGCGTAGTTGGTCTGCCGCTTTGGTTGTCCAGCTGTCTTCGCCGTAGGCGGGTTCGTCCTTCTGGTTGGCCTGTTCCATGGCGTTCCAGGCCTGGGGGCAGATACCACTGTAATTATCGCTGGCGAATTGCTCCGAGTCTGACATTGGTTCTCCCGAAAATATCATGGGTGAATATCCACCCATTATTAGCTTTGCTGTGGGTGGTTAGCCACCCAATGTTCTTCGTCTATTTGTCTAATAAGAAATCAATTCATTGTTTTGTAAGTGTTTTTACTAACTGGCCTGGCCCTTGCTGATAGCTCCCCCAGCGAGGCCGGGCAGGTCTCATCAGCACCCAACCAACAAGATGAATCGGGAGCATTTCTTATGAAACTTCAAACCATTCTGGCGGCTGCGCTCGCCACCTCCGTTGTTGCAGGCCCTGTGGTTGCCCAGGACCGTGACGGCTGGCCGGATAACTTCACTGTCGGTACTGCCAGTCAGGGCGGCACCTACTTTGCCTACGGCTCTGGCTGGGCGAACTTCGTGGCTGAGAACCTGGGCGTATCCGGCGGTGCCGAAATCACCGGCGGCCCGGTTCAGAACATGGCGCTGGTGCACACCGGTGACCTGAAGTTTGGCCTGACCACCATGGGCCCGGCCCGGGAATCCCGTGACGGCGAAAGCCCGCTGGCTCCGGGTATGAAGATGGATAACGTGTGCGCGATGTTCCCGATGTATGAAACCCCGTTCTCCATTACTGCTCTGTCCAGCTCCGGCATTGCGTCTATCTCTGATATTCCTGATGGCGCCACCATCGGCTTTGGCCCGGCCGGTTCCACTTCCGACACCTACTTCCCGCGGATGATGGAAGCGCTGGGGGTGGACTTCAAGCGTCGTAACGGCAGCTGGTCTGACCTCGGCGGTCAGCTGCAGGACGGCCTGATTGATGTGGTGGCGTTCGCTGCCGGTATTCCGATTCCTGCGGTAAGCCAGCTGGAAGTGCAGACCGACGTAAACATCATCGGCATGAACGATGAAGAAGCGAAGAAAGTGATCGATAACTTCCCGGTCTCCGAGTTCATCATCCCGGCCAGCACTTACCAGTCCCTGGAGGAGCCGTCCCGCGTGGTGTCCATGTGGAACTTCGCCATGGTGAACTGCGATATGCCGGAAAGCTTTGTGTATGAAATCACCAAGCTGACCATGGAAAACAATGACAAGATGGTGTCTATCCACAAAGCCGCCCGTCATTCCATTCCCGAGAACTACACCAAGAACAACGTGCTGCCCTGGCATCCGGGTGCTGCCCGCTGGTTTAACGAAAACGGTTACACCATCGAAGCAAGCGCTATCAAGCAGTAAGGCCTGAGCCCGGGGTGCCTGCATGGCGCCCCGGGACTGGTTGTTCGAATTACCGCCTTACCTCCAGGCAGGACTTAACATGACCAAAGAACACACGCATTCCGAGGGTGAACAGCAACTGGCTGAGAACCTGACGATCAACGAAGACCACCTGCTTGCCCACAACGTGGATGAAGAGCCGGTTGAAGCTAACCGACGCTTGTTCACCGGGTTGCTGCTCAAGTTTGTGGTGATGCTGGCCATCGCTTACTCGGTGTTTCATCTGTACACCCTGAACGTAGCGCCCATGGAAACCTGGTCGTTCCGGATTGTGCACGTTGCCGGCGCCCTGGTGCTGGGCTTTATCCTGTTTGCCGGCGCCCGTTTTGTATCGGCCGAAGAAGGCCCTGCCCGGCACAAGTGGACCACCTGGATTGGCGGCGCAGCCATGATTCCTGCGTTGTACGCCCTGTACCAGACCTGGTCATTCAACCAGATGGTCCAGAACGGCACCATGCGTATTCCGGCCGAGCTGGAAACCTGGCACTTCGGCTGGCCGTTGCTGGCGGCGTCTGCCATTGGCATTGTGATGAGCTGGTTCCACCAGCGTGACCGCGCCCGCTTCAGCGTGCCGGACCTGGTGCTGATAGTGTGTTCCGTGGCGGTTGCCGCGTACCTGCTGATTGTCTTTAACACCTCCATGCGGATGACCACCGGCACGGCATTTGCCCCGGTCGGCATTTCCTTTGCCGCAGTGGCCGGCACCGCGCTGATTATGGAATTGACCCGCCGGGTGGCTGGCCTGGCCCTGGTGGTTATCGGGCTGGTGTTCCTGGTTTATGTGTTCGCCGGGCCCTACCTGCCGGGCTTCCTGGGTTATCCGGGGCTGTCTGCCCAGCGTTTCTTCAGCCAGGTGTACACCGATGCGGGCATTCTTGGGCCCACCACCGCGGTGTCATCTACCTACATCATTCTGTTCATCATCTTTGCGGCCTTTTTGCAGGCCTCCAAGGTGGGTGACTACTTTGTGAACTTTGCCTTTGCGGCAGCCGGTCGCTCCCGTGGGGGGCCTGCCAAGGTGGCGATTTTTGCCTCCGGCCTGATGGGGATGATCAACGGCACCAGTGCCGGTAACGTGGTGTCTACCGGTTCCCTGACCATTCCGCTGATGAAGCGGGTGGGGTACAGCAAGGAATCGGCCGGTGCGGTGGAAGCTGCAGCGTCTACCGGTGGCCAGATCATGCCGCCGATCATGGGTGCAGGCGCCTTCATCATGGCGGAGATTACCGGTATTCCCTATACCGAGATTGCCATTGCCGCGATTATTCCGGCCATCCTGTACTTCGCGTCTGTGTTCTTCATGGTGGACTTTGAAGCCAAGAAGCTGGGCATGCGTGGTATGCGCAGTGACGAACTGCCGAACCTGCGGCTGATGATGCGCCAGGTGTACCTGTTTGCGCCGATCATTATCCTGATTGTGGCGCTGTTCCAGGGCTACTCCGTGATTCGGGCCGGCACCCTGGCGACCGTATCTGCAGCGGTGGTGAGCTGGATTTCGCCCAACAAGATGGGTTTGAAGTCTATCCTTCGGGCCTTTGAAATTGCCGCTTACATGTCTATCCAGATCATCGTGGTGTGTGCCGCGGCCGGTATCATTGTGGGGGTTATTTCCCTGACCGGCGTGGGTGCGCGTTTCTCGGTGCTGCTGCTGGATGTGGCTGCCCACAGCCACCTGCTGGCACTGGTGTTTGCCATGTTCATCTCGATCTTGCTGGGTATGGGGATGCCAACCACGGCCGCCTATGCGGTGGCTGCCTCTGTGGTAGCGCCGGGCCTGGTGCAGCTGGGTATCGAGCCGCTGACTGCGCACTTCTTCGTGTTCTACTTTGCCGTGGTGTCTGCCATCACGCCGCCGGTTGCCCTGGCGTCTTACGCTGCGGCCGGTATTTCCGGTGCCAATGCCATGTCTACCTCGGTAGCGTCGTTCCGCATCGGTATTGCCGCGTTCATCGTGCCGTTCATGTTCTTCTATAACGGCGCGCTGTTGATGGAAGCCGGCTGGGTCGAGATCGCCCGGGCACTGGTTACCGCTACCTTCGGCGTGTACCTGCTGTCTGCCGGTGTGCTGGGCTGGTTTGCCCGCTCTGCCGCCCCGGTTCTGGTGCGCCTGTTGCTTGTCGCCGCTGCGCTGATGACCATCGAAGGCGGAGTGTGGACAGACCTGGCCGGTATCGGGCTTGCGGTGGTGGCGTTCCTGATCCAGCGCAAGCGGGCACCCGGGTTGGCTGCGGCCTGATATGGCAAGGCAAGGGCAGGGCAGCGGTCATGACGGCCTGTTGTCCTGCCCGGATTCCGGCGCTAGTCTAGAGGCTTTGCCGGAATCCGAACCCATGCTTAACCGGATCAGCATTACGGTTGTTCTGATTATTACCCTGCTGCTGTCCTGGCTGCTCGGGGGCTGGTCTGGTTACCGGCAACTGGAGCAGGACAGCCTGCAGGAAGCCTTTCGTTATCGCCAGCTGGTCGCCAACGAGCTTAACCGCTACCTGCCGGTGCCTGCCCTGATTGCCGAACACCCCCTGCTGGCGGACGCCCTGAAAGAACCGGATAACGCCGTTACCCTGCTTCGCGCCAACGAGCAGATGCAGCGGATGGCCACCATTGTGGGCGGCTCCGATATCTATCTGATGGACCTGACCGGGATGACCATTGCGGCCAACAATTTTGGCCAGCCAAATACTTTTGTGGGCAACAATTACGCCTTCCGGCCGTATTTTTCAGAAGCGGTTGCCACCGGCGGGTCGGTAGCCTACTTCGCCCTGGGCAATATCTCCTCGGAGCGGGGCCTGTATTTCACCAACCCGGTTCGTGACCAGCGCGGCAATATGCTGGGTGTTGTTGCTATCAAGGTTCTGGTACACGAGCTGGAATCCCAGTGGCACCGGCCGGAATCCCGCCAGCAGGCGGAGATGGTGGTGCTGGACGGCGACGGTATCAGCTTTTTGTCCAGCCGGACGGACTGGCTCTATCGGGATTTCAGGCCGACGGATAATGCCGAAGAGAATGCCAGGGTTCGCCAGCGCTATCCCGAGCGGGAACTGAAGCCCGTTGACTTTGTGGAGCAGGGCAAGCCCTGGGGGCTGGCGGACGAGTCAGCCCGCATCCGGTTAAGGGAAAGTGACAAGGCCGGAACCTACCTGACGGTTGAAACCGGTTTGCCCCGGCTGGACTGGAGCCTGCTGGTACTGACTGACACCCGGCCGATACTGTGGACCCGCATCGGGTTTATGGCCGGTGGCCTGGCCCTGTTCCTGGCCTGTTTCTTGACCTGGCTGTACCTGCGAGAGCGTTACCGCCGGGAGCGGGAGCTGGCGCTCAGGGGTGAACAGCTGGAGCGCCGGGTTGCCCAGCGCACCGCAGACCTCCGTGAAACCCAGCAGGAGCTGATCCAGGCCGCCAAGCTGGCGGTGTTGGGGCAGATGTCTGCCGGCCTGAACCATGAAATCAACCAGCCCCTGACGGCGATCCAGGCCTATGCCCGTAACGGCCGGAAGTTCCTGGAGCGGGGTGCCACCGACATGGTGGATGCCAACCTGGGAGAGATTGTTGCCCTGTGCGACAAGATGGCGGAGCTGATCCGGCAGTTCAAGGTGTTCGCCCGCAAGTCTGAGGGGCCGCCGTCCGTGGTGGATCTGCGCCTGCCGGTTGATGCGGCGCTGAAAATTATCCGCGCCCAGAACGCCAGCGAGGGCATTAACATTCGCTGGCAGCGACCGGACAACCCGGTGATGTGCCACGGTGACCTGATCCGGGTGGAGCAGGTGATGGTTAACCTGCTGGCCAATGCGGTCCAGGCGGTGGAAGGCTGCGAGCAACCGCAGATTGATATCCTGGTTGCCGATGAAGACGACGACTGGCGATGCGTGGTGAAGGATAACGGCCATGGCTTGCCGGGGAATTCCGAGCAGGTGTTCGAGCCGTTCTTTACCACCCGTTCGGTCAAGCAGGGGCTGGGGCTCGGCCTGTCGATCTCCCGGCAGATTGTCGAAGCACTTGGCGGCAGCCTGACCGGCCAGAACCGGGTCGACGGCCCCGGGGCGGAGTTTGTTCTGACACTGAAACAGCGTAAGGCAGAGGGATGACAATACCATCAGTGATTTTTGTGGATGATGACCCGGATATCCGGCCGGTGATGGAACAAACCCTCACCCTGGAAGATATCCCGGTAGCCTGTTTTGCCGACGGAGCATCGGCGCTGAAGCTGGTGCAGCCAGAGTTCGAAGGCATCGTTCTGTGCGACTACAACATGCCGGGCATGGATGGCATGCAGCTGTTGCACGAGGTACGGAAGATTGATGAAGACATCCCGGTGATTCTGCTCACCGGCCAGGGCGACATCAGCACGGCGGTGTCGGCCATGCAGCAGGGGGCCTATGACTTCATTGAAAAGCCCTTTGACCACGATGAGCTGATCGAACTGCTGCGGCACGCCCTGGAAAAACGGCACCTGGCACTGGAAAACCGGCGCCTGAAGGCCCAGTTGCGGCAGCTGGCCAAGCCCGGGCCGCGGGTTTTGGGTGATTCGCCGGCGATGCAGGCGGTGATGTCGACCATCGGGCCGATCCTGGATATTTCCGCAAACGTGCTGCTGCATGGTGAAACCGGTTCCGGTAAGGATGCCCTGGCCCGGTACATTCACGAAAGCAGCCCCCGCAGTGCCCACAACTTTGTTGCCATCAACTGCGGCGCGGTGCCCGAAAACCTGATCGAGAGTGAACTGTTCGGCCACGAAGCCGGGGCCTTCACCGGTGCCGAGAAGCGGCGTATCGGCAAGATTGAGCATGCCCACCGGGGCACTTTGTTCCTGGATGAAGTGGAAAGCATGCCCATGGCGCTGCAGGTGAAACTGCTTCGGGTACTTGAGGAGCTGCGGGTGGAGCGGCTGGGCAGCAACCAGTCAATAGATGTGGATGTGCGCATTATTGCCGCCACCAAGGCCGACCTGAAACAGCTCAGCGATGAGGGAGCGTTCCGGTCTGATCTCTACTACCGGCTGAATGTGGTGAAGGTGGATATTCCGCCCCTGCGGGAGCGCAAGGGAGACATTCCCACGCTGTTTCACCACTTTGCCCTGATTGCCGCCGCCCGTTACGACCGGGAGAGTGTTCCGCTGGATGCCCGGCAGGTGGCCCGGCTGATGCAGCACTCCTGGCCCGGCAACGTGCGGGAACTGCGGAACCTGGCAGAGCGTTACGTGCTGCTGGGGCCAGCAGCCCTGGATGGTGGTGACAGTTCCGAACAGGGCAACCTGTCCGGGCGCCAGACATTATCCGAGATGATGGACGGGTTTGAGCGCACGGCCATCGTCAGCGCGCTCAACGCCAGCCATGGCAGTATCAAAGACACTATGCTTCAGCTGGGAATTGCCCGCAAAACCCTGTACGACAAGATGAAGAAGCACGGCCTGGACAAGGCCCAGTTCAAGGATTAGCGCCCCTCAGGGCGCAATCTTTTTCTTAAGGGCCTTGGTCAGTGGCCGTGGCAAGCTCGGCAGCGACTTCAGCAGCCAGGGCAGTACTTTCCGTTTAACGCCATTCAGCGATTCCGGCACCACTGCTTCAATCAGGTGCGGCCCGGGGTGCGCCTGGGCGTACTCCATGGCTTTGATCAACTCTTCCGCCGTGCGCACTCGCACACCGTGCACACCCATGCTCTGGGCCAGCTGGGCGTAGTGGGTGACCGGCCCGCTGATATCCAGCTGGGACTTGGCCTTGACGCCGGCTTCTTCTGCGCCTACTCGTTCCAGTTCCACGTTCAGGATGGAGTAGGAAGCGTTGTTGAAGATGATGCTGGTGACGTTCAGGTTTTCCCTCGCCATTGTCCACAGGGCCTGGATGGTGTACATGGCGGTGCCGTCGCCGATCAGGGCGAACACCGGGCGGTCCGGGCAGGCGATGGCGGCGCCCACGGCATTAGGCAGACCCTGTCCGATGGCGCCCCCGGTGAGGGTGATCATGTCGTGGCGCGGAGCGCCTGCGGTCATGGCGTTGAGCATCAACCCGGAGGTGATGGATTCATCCACGATGATGCTGTTCTCCGGCATCAGCTCGCCCATGGCCCGACACACTTTTTCAGCGGTCAGCTTGCCTTTGGGCAGTCCCGGCCGGCCTTCGGCCTGCAGCTTGGGCTCGGCACCGGCAGCGCCCAGGGCTTCAGCCAGCTTATTCAGGCTCGCGGCGGCGTCTTGCTCCGGAGTACTGAGCGTGTGGGCGGTGCAGTTGTCGGGCACCAGGTAACTCTGCTTGCCCGGGTAGCCAAAGAACGATACCGGGGCCTTGGCGTCGACCAGTACCAGGTGGTCGAATTCAGACAGCTGCAGGGTGGCCAGCTCTGCCAGGTAGGCTATCCGCTCTACCGGGGGCAGGCCTGCGCCCCGTTCTATGCGGGTTGGGAAGGTTTCGGCAAACAGGGTAACGCCACTGTGGGCGGCAATGCGGGCTGCGGCCATCAATGCCGGCTCGCGCAGGGCGCGGCCACCGAGTAACAGGGCGGTTTTCTGGCCACTGGCGATGGCGTCTTTTACCGCCTGAACGGCGGCATCCTCCGCCGCCTGGGCTTCCGGCTGTGGCAGTGGCGCACAGGGTTGGCCGCCTTCGCCCCAGGATACATCGGCGGGCAGGATCAGGGTCGCTACCTGCCCGGGCAGGCCCTTGGCCACTGCGATGGCTTCGGCGGCGTCCTGGCACAGGGCTTCGGTGCTTTGAGAGGTACGCACAAAGCCCGGAGACACGTTGCGGGCCACGGTTTCGATGTCGGATTGCAGCTGGGCGTCGTGCTTCACGTGGTAGGTGGCGTGGTCGCCGACAATGTTCACCACCGGCACCTTGCCTTTGCGGGCGTTGTGCAGGTTTGCCAGGCCGTTGCCCAGGCCGCAGCCCAGGTGCAGCAGCGTAGCTGCCGGCTTGTCGGCCATGCGGGCGTAGCCGTCGGCGGCACCGGTGGCTACGCCTTCAAACAGGGCCAGTACGGCGCGCATTTTGGGTTCGCTGTCCAGCGCGGCCACAAAGTGCATCTCGCTGGTGCCGGGGTTGGTAAAGCAGACTTCAATGCCGGCATCGACCAGTGTTTTCATCAAGGCTTGGGCGCCGTTTGGCATGTTGGTTCTCCTGATCCTGTCGGATTCTTGTTTTCGAGGCTTGTCTCGTTGTTCAGCGGCCGTTGATGATGGAGCGCGCCGCGGCCCTGGCGGTCATGATGCAGCCGGGCAGGAAGGTACCTTCCAGTGACCGCTTGCCGTTGGCGCCGCCGCCACCAAAACCTGCGGCTTCGCCGACACAGTAAAGCCCGCTGACCGGCTGGCCGCTGGCGTCCAGAACCCGGCTTTGCAGGTCGGTACGCAGGCCGCCCAGGCTTTTGCGGGTGGTCAGCTGCATGTGGATGGCAATAAACGGCCCCGCGCCGGGTTTCTGCAGCGGTGCCGGCTTGCAGGTGCGCAGCTTGTCGGGCCCCCACTGGCGGGCATGCAGGATTTTGCGGATTTGCGCGTCGTTATTCAGCTGGCTGCCCTTGCTGAAGTTGGCGTCGAAGGCATCGGCGGTGGCTTTCAGGGTGGCCGGGTTGATGTCCAGCGAGCAGGTGAGTGCGTTCATTTTCGCTGCCAGTCCTTCCAGGCTGTCGTCCACCAGGAAGTGAGGGCTTTCGTGGGCCATCTGGTTGACCAGCGGTTTGTTGCCCAACAGCAGTTCTTTCAGGAACAGCGGGAACTGCTTGTCGCGGATGCGGGCGTTGTGTTCGGCACCGGAAATGGCAAATTCTTTCAGGGCAATGCGCCGGTTCAGCAGATGCCAGGTCCAGGGTTTTTCCTGCTCGGCTACGCGCTGGCACAGCCAGTGGGTGTCGAAACCGGTTACCAGGGGCTCCGGCCCGATGCGCTCACCACGATGGTTCAGCCACAGGGCGGATTTGCACGGAATGGTCGACAGGCCATGGCCGGGAAAGTGCGGGTAGGGGTGTGGAAAGCCTGCTGCGTAGTTCCACATTTCGCCGGCGTGGGTGATTTTGGCCCCCAGGTGGTCTTCGGCCCAGTGGTGCAGCTTGCCGTCGGCAAAGGGGTGGGCGCCATTGAGCAGGGTGGCCGGTTGTGGCCGGTGTTCGGGCCAGTTGGCCCGGCATTCGGCATGGCTGCCGTTGATGCCACCCATGGCCAGTACCACGGTGGGTGCGCTCAGCCGGACTTCCTCGCCAGTGGATTCCTTGATGGCGACGGCGCCGCTGATGTTGCCCGCCTGTTGCTCCAGGGCCGTTACCTTGTGGCCGTGCAGGATGGTCAGGCCATGTTGGGTGTCGGCGTTGTGCAGGGCATTGATCATGCGGCGGGTCAGTTCCCGGGACGTGCCCCAGACTATGTGGTAGCGGGGTACGGAGTTGCCGTCACCAAACCGGCCGCGTTCTACCCAGTTGACCGCTGGCATGAATTTCAGGCCTTCGTCGATCAGCCAGTCGTGCACCTCGGCGCGGGAGTTTTCCACGTAATAGCGGGCCCACTGCATGGGCCACTCGTCGGTCGGGTCCAGCTCTCCGAAGCTTATCCAGTCTTGCAGGGCCCGCTCCGGGGAATCGGCAATTTTCATGCGCCTTTGCAGTGGAGTTTCGATCAGCGCCATGCCGCCAAAGGCCCAGAGTGCCAGCCCGCCAAGGCGCTCCGGGGTGTCCCGGTCGACAATGGTCACGGTTTTGCCGGCCCGCAGGGCTTCCAGGGCGGTGACGATGCCAGCCAGGCCGCCTCCGGCAATCACGATGTCTGAGGCTATGTGTCTGGCCATTAACGCTATTCCCTTTGTTTTTGGTGTTTTTATAGGAGAGACAATATACCGCAAGACAGGATTCTGAATTGACCTTCGAGGCCAACAGGGTTGGCCTCGAATGCCATGGTCACAGGTTGGCTTCGGCGAACTCCGCCAGAACCGATCGGGGCACGCCCTGCAGGTGGATGTGGCCACCGTGGTGGAAGCCCTTGAAGCGTTCGGTCATGTAGGTCAGGCCGGAGCTCAGGGGGCTCAGGTACGGGGTGTCGATCTGCGCCAGGTTGCCCAGGCAGATCACCTTGGAGCCGTTACCGGCCCGGGTGATGATGGTCTTGATCTGGTGCGGGGTCAGGTTCTGGGACTCGTCAATAATGATCAGGCTGTGCTGGAAGCTGCGGCCCCGGATGTAGTTCATGGATTTGAAGTGCAGGGGCACCTTGCTGAGGATGTAATCCACGCTGGCGGTCATGTTCTCGTCGTCTTCATGCAGGGCTTCGAGGTTGTCCACGATAGCGCCCAGCCAGGGCTCCATTTTTTCGGCCTCGGTGCCCGGCAGGAAGCCGATGTCTTCGTCCAGCCCCTGGGTGGAGCGAGTGGCAATGATGCGCTTGTACAGCTTGCTGGCCACGGTCATTTCAATGCAGGCCGCCAGGGCCAGGATGGTTTTACCGGAGCCGGCGGAGCCGGTCAGGTTGACCAGGTGGATATCCGGGTCCAGCAACAGGTGCAGGGCCATGGCCTGGTAGATGTCCCGCGGTACCAGGCCCCAGACTTCTTCGTTCATCAGGTCGTGCTGGTGCAGGTCTTTGATCACCAGCTGGTCGCCGGAAATGTCCACCACCTGGCCGATGAAGCCGCGCTCGTCAATCACGAACTCGTTGATATTCAACCGGGCCAGCTCGCCCTCGCGCTTGAGCAGGTGTTCGGTGACACCTTCCCGTTGCACGGTTTCCACCTTGGCAATGTTGTCCCAGAAGGAGTTCGGGAATTCCTTGTAGCCCTTGGGCAGCAGGTCGATGTCGTCCAGCAGCTGGTCGTTGTGGTAGTCCTGGGCTTCCACGCCAAAGCCCCGGGCCTTCAGCCGCATGTTGATGTCTTTACTGACCAGGATGATGTCGCGGGATTTGTGCCGGGCCTGCAGGGCGGCCAGGGTGTTGATGATCTTGTTGTCGTTCAGGTGTTCGGGCAGCGAGTGGTTGCCGGCCCCTTCCGTGCTCATGATGATCGAGAGAGTGCCCAGCGGGTCCGCTTTCTGGCCGCGCAGGATCGGTACGCCTTTTTCGATGTCCTTCGGGCTGGCATCGCCCAGCAGTTTGTCGATGTTGCGAATGGCCTGGCGGCAGTCTGCGGCAACGGTCTGCTTACCGGACTTCAGGCTGTCGAGTTCTTCGAGGACGGTCATCGGGATGATGACGTCGTGTTCTTCAAAGTTCAGGAGGGCATTCGGATCGTGGATCAGGACATTGGTGTCGAGGACGTACATCTTCTTGCGAGCTTGCGGTGCTCTGGGCATAGGGTGGGTTACCTCTCTGGTGGCTCAGTCGCTCTCGGCGCATCGCTGGCTGAGTTCCCGGTCGGAAACCAGCTTCAGCATGTCGTAGGTGGTAATGATGCCGGTGATCTTTGAATCCCGGGTTACAAAGATTCGGTGCAGGTGCTCGCGCATCATGATGTTGGCAATGTCGCGCACCGGGGTGTCTTCGTCAACCGAGAGTACGATCGGCGTCATGATATCGCGCACTTCCACCGGCACCTTGCCCATTTCTTCGAAAATCACCATGCGCAGGCGCCGGGCTTCTTCCTGCTCTTCTTCGGTGAGCTTGGGCTGGTCTCCGGAGCGGGCAGCGTTCCAGCGGAATTCGGTGATGTCTTTAAGGGTGGCAATGCCGATGATGTCGCCGTTGTCGTCGGTTACCGGGCTGCCGGTAATTTCGTTGTCGGTGAGGAATCGGGCCAGCCTGTCCATGGTCCAGTGGTGTGGGACGGCTTTGATGGTGGGGGTCATGATCTCATGGGCGAGAACAGTCATGGGCAGGCGTCTTCCATTTGCGGTGCTTTTGCTGAAAGCTTAGCCGTTCCGTGGCCTGCAGTCACCCTTGTTTGTGGCCCGGTCAGCGGTTGTCGGGGACAACGCCTTGCAGGTTGCCGTCTTCGGCCCACTCCAGCCGGTAGCCCTGATACTTTTCAGACCGGGCCACCGCTTCCAGTGCCTGCATGGATTTGACCGGGATATCAACCAGCAGGTTGTTCACCAGCCAGCCGGGCAGGGAGCCGTTGGGTTCGGTGTGCTGAACCCACACCATGTGGGTGCCTTGGCCCTGCGGGGTGAACTGGTAAAGTGTGTTGGAAACGTCTACCCGAACGCGGCTGCTGTACTCTGCCCGCATGCCGGGGGTGGCGTTGAGGTCCATGATGATTCTGCCGGTGCCGGCTTCGCCCCGGGTGCGGATACGCAGAACATAGTCCCGGTCGGTTACCGGCCAGGGCATATCGTTGACGGAGTAGGCGTAGCGGTCGTGGAAGTCACCCTGGCCGAAGGCGTAGGATTCCGAGCAGTTGAGTACCCATTCCTCGCAGGATTCCGGGTTGATCATTACCGCCATCAGGTTTTCGATGGGGGCGTCCAGTTCGGCGACGGCTTTGAAAGCCTGGAAGCCGGAACCGGGCTGGTCCATGGTGTAGATGCGTATGTTGTCGACTTCTTTCTGCAGGGCCCATTGTTCGGCGTCGATGGCCGGAAGGCTGCCCGTTTCGGCGCCAGTGGCGGAGGCAGACAGGACAATGCCGGTAACAAGGCCGGCCAGACTGATCAAGGAGGCCCTGAAGCCAAGGGCTCTGGTAAACAGCATAAGCTACACTTTGATGAGGAAGTTGGCGGCAGTCTAGCACGGAGCCCTGGTGGCCTTTGCTGCCGGAACAAGGGTTTGTGAACCAGGTAACTTACTGAATCGCCCGAGGGCGCAATTGGCCTGATCTGACGGAAAATATGACAAAACAAACACTGATCGATGCAAAGGGGCGGTTTACCCCCGGGGTCCTGGACCAGCCGGTGGAAACCATCAATTACCTGGATTACGACCTGCGTACGGTGATGGACAAGCCGCGGTCCCGGCTGGCGAAGCGCTGGCGGTTCAACCAGTTCCAGTTTGTCAGTGCCATGGCGCCGGGCTGGGTGTTCGGCATGGCGATTGTGGACCTGAAGCTGCTGGGCAGCGGGTTTTTCTACCTGTTCGATTTCGAGAGCGGGCAGATGTTTGAGCAATCATTCATGCAGCCTTTGGCCCGGCACACGGTGATCGAGCCTTTTCCGGAACATGGCGCGTCCCGCTTTCGCAAGGGCGAGGTGAGCCTGTCCATCGAGCCGACGGAGGGTGGCCGCAAGGTACAGGTGACAGCACCGGGAACAATCCGGGTAGACCTGACGTTGCAGGATACCGACCAGCCCCTGCGGCTGGTGTGCCCGGCTGGTTACAACGGCTGGGTGTTTACCCGGAAATCCGCCGGGCTGGCGGTGGAAGGGGAGGTACGCTGGGGCGGGCAGGCGTGGCGTTGTGACGAGCAAACCCGGGCGTCCATCGACTGGAGTTGTGGCTTTATGCGCCGGGAAACCGCCTGGAACTGGGCCTGCCTGGCCGGTGTGGCCGAAGATGGCACATCCATCGGCCTGAACCTGGCTGCCGGGGTAAACGAAACCGGTATGACAGAAAACGCCCTGTGGCTGGATGGCCAGTGTATCAAGCTGGGGGCAGCCCGCTTTGTGTTCGACCGGTACCGGACCGGCAGTGAATGGCGGGTAACCACCGGGGACGGCCGGGTAGACCTGGCCTTTGAGCCGGCTGGCGTGCGCAAGGAGCGGCTGAATGCCTGGGTGCTGGCATCCAACTTCCGGCAGTTTGCCGGCACCTTTCGCGGTACGGTGACGGATGAGACGGGCAAAAAAATCCCCGTAGCCGGGCTACGGGGATTGGTGGAAGATCACTTCGCCCGCTGGTAACGCGGGCGCCGCCGTTATTTTTCCGGCAGGGTGACGTTCAGTTCCAGTACCGAACAGCTATCGTTACGGTCCACATCTACCTGGACCATGTCGTCGCTGATCTGCACGTATTTGCGAATCACATCCAGCAGTTCCTGCTGCAGCTGTGGCAGGTAATCCGGCATGTCGCGCTGGCCCCGTTCGTGGGCCACGATGATCTGCAGGCGTTCCTTGGCCACGCTCGCGGTGTTGTTCTTCTTGCTTCTGAAGTAATCCAGAAAACTCATCCCTTAGCCCCCCTTGAACATCCGTGAGAAGAAACCCTTTTTCTGGGCCGTCATGAAGCGGTGCTCCCGGTCTTCACCCAGCAGCCGCGCTACCGCGTCGTCATAGGCCTGGCCGGCATCGCTGTTTTCTTCCAGGATCACCGGAAGGCCCTGGTTGGAGGCGTTCAGTACCACCTGGCTTTCCGGGATAACGCCCAGCAGGGGGATGGCCAGGATTTCTTCAACGTCTTTCACCGAAAGCATTTCTCCGCGTTCAACCCGGTCCGGGTTGTAGCGGGTCAGCAGCAGGTGTTCTTTCACTGGGTCCTGGCCCATTTCGGCACGGCGGGACTTGCTTTGCAGGATGCCCAGGATGCGGTCGGAATCCCGTACCGAGGATACTTCCGGGTTGGTTACCACGATGGCTTCGTCGGCATAGTACAGGGCCATCTGGGCGCCGTGCTCGATGCCGGCCGGCGAGTCGCACACGATGTAATCGAAGGTCTGCGACAGCTCGTTGATGACTTTCTCTACACCTTCCCGGGTGAGGGCTTCTTTTTCACGGGTCTGGGAAGCCGGCAGGATGTACAGGGTTTCTACCCGCTTGTCCTTGATCAGGGCCTGGTTGAGCGAGGCTTCGCCCTGGATCACGTTTACGAAGTCGTAAACCACCCGGCGCTCGCAGTTCATGATCAGGTCGAGGTTGCGCAGGCCCACATCGAAGTCGATGACGACGGTCTTGTGGCCGCGCTTGGCAAGGCCGGTGCTGATTGAGGCGCTGGTGGTGGTTTTGCCAACGCCGCCTTTACCTGAGGTAACGACAATGATTCTAGCCAAGGTTCAATTCCTGTTTCGCAGTGGATTCGTCTTGTCTTCACATGTTGTTTTTCGGTGTCACAACATCAGGCCTTGTCCAGTGGCGTTACCACCAGCAGGTCGTCCCTGAGCTGGATCTGCACAGCGCTTTTCCAGCCATTGTCCTGAAGATCTTCGGAGATTTTATAGTGTCCGGCGATGGACACAAGCTCAGCTTCAAGTGACTGGCAGAATACCCGGGCGCTTTCGGCACCGTGGATGCCGGCCAGTGCCCGCCCGCGCAGGGGGCCGTACACGTGAATATTGCCCGCGGCCAGTACTTCGGCCCCTGCCTGCACCGGCGCCAGGATAACGAGGTCTCCCTCCGGGGCATACACCTGCTGGCCGGAGCGCACCGGCTGGCTGATGATGCGTGCCGGGGCCGGTTCGGCCGCTGGCACCGTGTCGGCCGGCGCTTCGGCTACCGGGGCCTCTTCGGCCCGGGCTTCCGGCTCCGGTGCGGCCGTTTGTGCCTTGTCGCGGGCCGATCCGCCTGGCAACAGGGCCAGGGAAGCGCCCCGGGCCAGCCGGCGCTGGTCTTCATTGCCGGCGCGCACGCCAATCACGTGGATATTGTGGCGCCGGCAGGTGCCGATGATCTTGAAGAAGTCCAGTTCGCTGTCCAGGCCTTCGTACTTCTCCAGGCTGATGACCAGCGGGATGTCTTTGAAGAAACCCGGCGCCTGGCTGATCTTGTCCCGCAGGTTGGCTTCGAACTCGTCGTTGTCGAAGTAGTACAGCTCCAGGGCCGTCAGTGAGACGTTAGCGCTTTTCAGCTGGAAACTCTGTTTTACCCCGGAGGTGGCGGTATCGCTCATGAATTGCAGTCTTCCCTGGTGTTTTACGATTGGGTTTCGTTTCTCGGGCGCAGCGGCTGGCCGTCAAAGCGGATGCCAGACCAGCCGGTGCTGATAAACTGGCGGATGTTGCCGTGGCTGTCGCCCGCCGGGTCACCCAGTACCTGCTGGTAGTGCTGGGCGAACAGTTGCAGGGTGTCGGCTTCGTTCAGGTTGCAGTACTGTCCCAGGGCAAACACACGGCAGGAACCGTTGTTCTCGCCGGCATCGTTACGCAGCGGGCCGTTGTTGAACCCGGTGGGCTGGAACTCGAAGTGCTGGTCGATCAGCGCCAGGGTGTCGTCAAAACTGGAGTGGCCACCCTGCAGCGAGGCCAGGTGGATGCGAACGGCTTCAGCGATGTTCATTATTTGTGGTCCTGTTTCGGGCCGGTCTGGTACTTCGCTTTCCAGTCTTCGTAAGGCATGCCGTAGATTTCTTCACGGGCGGCCGGGTCGGTTATCTCGAAGCCCCGGTCGGCGGCCTCGGCCCGGTACCACTTCGACAAACAGTTGCGGCAGAAGCCGGCCAGGTTCATCAGGTCGATGTTCTGTACGTCGGTGCGCTCGCGCAGGTGCGCCACCAGGCGGCGGAAGGCGGCGGCTTCGATTTCGGTGCGTTCGTTCTCGGGGATAGGGTTAGTCATGGAGCCTCTCAGTGGTGTACCGGGTTGTGTTCTGGGTTTCCTGACATTCTCGGCATGTTACCGTAAGATACAAGGCTGTATAAACGTACAGATTGTTAACGTGAGTCTGCCTTTTATGGCCCAGCGCAAGATCATCCATGTAGATTGCGACTGTTTCTACGCCGCGGTCGAGATGCGTGACGACCCGTCTTTGCGGGACGTTCCGCTGGCTGTGGGCGGTGCCGGCGGCCGGGGCGTGGTGACCACCTGCAACTACAAGGCCCGGGCTTTTGGCGTGCGCTCGGCCATGCCGGGCAGCGAAGCCCGGCGCCTGTGCCCCGGGCTGGTGATGGTGCCACCGGACCTGGGCAAGTACCGGGCGGTTTCCCAGCAGGTGATGGCCATTCTGCGTGATATGACCGACCTGGTGGAGCCGCTGTCGCTGGATGAAGCCTTTCTGGATGTCTCAGACATTACTGACCATAAAGGCAGTGCCACCCTGATGGCCCGGCACCTGCGGGAGCGGGTGAAGCGGGAGGTGGGGATCACCATTTCCGCCGGCGTGGCACCGAACAAGTTCCTGGCCAAGATTGCCAGCGACTGGCGCAAGCCGGACGGCTTGTTTGTGATCACCCCGGAAGAGGTGCCGGCGTTTGTGCAGTCGCTGCCGGTGGAAAAGCTGTTCGGGGTGGGCCAGGTGACCGCAGGCAAACTGCATGCTCTGGGCATACAGACCTGCGGCGATATGCAGGTGCTGGGTGCTGAGGTGCTGATCGAGAAATTCGGCAAGCAGGGCTACCGGCTGTTCGAGATGGCCCATGGCCGGGATGAGCGGCCGGTGGTGGTGTCGCGGGTGGCGAAGTCGGTCAGTGTAGAGCGGACGTTTTCACAGGACTTGCCGGGCAAGGAGGCCTGCGAATCGGTGATGCCTGCGCTGGTGGCTGACCTGAATCTGCGCCTGGCCCGCAAGGGCCGGGATAAGCCCATCCACAAACTGTTTGTGAAAATCCGTTACAGCGATTTTTCGACTCACACCCTGGAACGGGTGCGGGACACGGTGGCGGAACCCGCTCCGGAGGATTATCAGCCGTTGCTGGATGAACTGGTCAGCAACCGGGATCGTCCGGTCCGGTTGATGGGAGTCGGGGTGCGTTTTCGTAACGACGAAGCGCCGGTTACCCAGCTGCGACTGTTTGACTGAGCTGCAGCAGATCGCTGAACAGCTGTACTGAAGTCCACCCCATCAGGCCGCCAATCAGCGCGCCGGCCGCTACATCACTCGGATAGTGCAGCCCCAGTACCACCCGGGAGGCGGCTACAGACAGGGTAAACGGCAGGATGGCCCAGGCCAGTGCCGGCAGGGTGGCGAACAGCATGGTCTGGAAACAGACGGCGTGCAGGGTGTGGCCCGACGGAAAGCTGTAGCGGTCCAGCGGTGGTGTGGCGCAATTGATGGCCGGGAAGGAAATAAACGGCCGTTCGCGGATCAGCCAGTGCTTGAGGCCTTTATAGGTAACGGTGCAGGTGAGGCCGGTGAAGGTCATCAGCACGGCGATGTTCTGGCCCTGGGCCGGAGCCATGAAGGGTATGGAAAGAATCAGTGCGTACCAGAACCAGCCATCACCCAGCCGGCTGACCAGCTGGAAGTAGCCTTTGACCGGCCGGAAACGGGTGGTTCGGTTAATAGACTGGCACAGGGCGTATTCACGCTGGTCTGCCAGCTCAAAGAATCTGGATGCTTTGCTTGTTGACGCCATGGTATCGGGCCTGTGCAGGTTGGTTGAGTACCAGTTGTTCGAATTGTTCTATCTGGCTGTGCCAGCTCAGCTCCAGTGCGTCCAGTCGGGCCTGGGCCCGGATCCGTTGCAGCAGGCTGGGCTGGTCTGCCAGTCGAAGGGCGTTTTTGATAAAGCTTTCGTCTTCGGTGAGCGGCGCTTTCAGGCCGTTCTCCTCGTGCCGTATGTGTTCCTCCGCAGCGGCATCGTCAAACGCCACCACTGCCAGGCCGCTGGCCATGGCTTCCAGCACCACGTTGCCGAAGGTGTCGGTTTTGCTGGGGAACAGGAACAGGTCGCCGGAGGCATAGTGCCGGGCCAGGTCGTCGCCTTGCCGGGTACCACAGAAAATGTAGTCCGGGTGTCGCTCTTCCAGCTGGCGCCGCAGTGGCCCGTCGCCCACCAGGATAAACCGGGCGTTGGCATGCAGGCCTTTGATACGCTCGAAGCAGGCCACGGCTTTACGGATGTTTTTTTCCAGTGCCAGGCGCCCCACATAGAGCACGGCTTTGTCGTTTTCGTCCAGGCCCCAGCCCTTGCGCAGGCCTGAATCACGCTTGTGGGGTGTAAAGCGCTGACAATCCACGCCCCGGGCCCACAGGCCGGCGTTGGTGATGCCCATGCTGCGGGTAACCGCCTGCATTTTCCGGGTTGGCACCAGGGTCAGGGCCGTGCGGTTATGGAACCAGCGGCCGTAGGCGCACAGCAGGCGTTCCAGCGCGCCCATGCCGTAGTAGCGGGAGTAGCTGTGAAAGTTGGTGTGGAAACCGGAGGTGACCGGAATCCGGAGTTTTCGGGCGGCAGATACTGCGGCAATCCCAAGAGGGCCCTGGGTTGCCACGTAGATGGCATCTGGCCGGCGGTCTTGCCACAGTTTTTTCAGGGTGGCTGGGCGGGACAGGCCGAATTGCAGGTCTTTGTAGCCGGGCAGTGGCAGGCCGGAAACAATCAGCTCCCGGGAAGACAGGCCATTGCCACTGTGGTCGCACAGGCCTTTGTGTTCCCGGCGCTGGCCAGGGCGAACGACCGTGACCTCATGCCCACGCTGCACCAGCCCCTGGCACAGGTGCTTCATGGTGTTGGCCACGCCATTGATTTCCGGCGGAAACGTCTCGGAAACAATGGTAATGTGGTGCGCGCGCCGGTTAGTTGGCGGGAGTTCGGTCACGGCTTGTCCTGAAGGTTTTTCTGTCATGCCTCCACTATGGAAACCGGCCATGACAGTAATACGACAGCTCTGTGACAATCCCTTTACGTATTGTAGTTACTGGTTTCTCATGCAAACGAGGAGAATTCATGCAAACGCGAAAACTTGGAAACACCGACATCGATGTCAGTCTGATTTGCCTGGGCACCATGACCTGGGGCGAACAGAATACCGAGCAGGAAGCGTTTGAACAGCTGGACTACGCCACCGGCGCCGGCATCAACTTTATCGACGCCGCAGAGATGTACCCGGTACCGCCCCGGGCGGAAACCCAGGGTCTGACCGAAACCTACCTGGGTAACTGGCTGGCCAGCCGGGGCAAGCGGGATGACCTGGTGATTGCCAGCAAGGTGGCAGGGCCCGGCAATAGCCTGGGTTACCTGCGTGGCGGCCCCAGGCTGACCCGGGATCACATCCGTGAAGCCTGTGAAAACAGTCTGAAGCGCCTGCAAACGGATTATATCGACCTGTACCAGGTGCATTGGCCTGACCGCAGCGCCAATTTCTTCGGCAAGCTGGGTTATGTGCGCAACCCCAATGAAACCATGACGCCTATCGAGGAAACCCTGGGGGCGCTGGACGAGCTGGTCAAAGAGGGAAAAATACGCCACGTGGGCCTGTCGAACGAGACGCCCTGGGGCACCATGGAGTACCTGCGGCTGTCACGCGAGAATGGCTGGCCCCGGGTGGTGTCTATCCAGAACCCATACAGCCTGCTGAACCGTTCGTTCGAATCGGGGCTGGCCGAGTTTGCCCACCGGGAAGGCACCGGGCTGCTGGCGTATTCGCCGCTGGCCTTCGGCATGCTTACCGGTAAATACCTGGGTGGCAAGTGGCCGGAAAAGGCGCGGCTGACCCTGTATGAGCGTTTCAGCCGGTACACCGGAGAGCATGCCGCCGACGCCACCCGGGCTTATTGCGAACTGGCGCACCAGAACGGACTGTCGCCAGCCCAGATGGCGCTGGCCTGGGTAAACAGCCGGGAGTTTGTGACCAGCACCATCATTGGGGCTACCACCATGGAGCAGCTCCGGGAGAACATCGGTTCGGCAGAGGTGCAGCTCAGCCAGGACCTGGTGGCCGCGATCGAGGCGATCCACGCCGAGTTTACCTATCCCTGCCCGTGACCCCCGGCGACACCCCCTGAAGCCCGGGCAACCGGGCAAATGTTACAGAATGCAAAATAACTGATCATTTCTTGACAAAAAAGTGCCGCAAATGCGCCAGGTTGCTGGCGTATTTGTGTGCAAAGTCACATCAATTTCATGGATAATCACTAGACTTTCGTACAGTATCCTTTTGGCTGACTTAACCACGTCGGGTTTGTAATGTTGTCATGATTATTCGCCTCTTCCTTATTCTGCTCGCGCTCAACCTGGTCGCCTTCGCCGTGCGCGCCGAGGCTGCCGATCCGGTGCTGTATGAACCGGTGTTGTCGGAACGCATGATGGCGGAGCGTGACGGTACGGTTTCCCCCGAAGATATCTACGAATTCCAGGAGTGGATGTCGGGCGATGTCGACGAAGACCGCAGCGATGCCATCGCCGCCATTGGCTCCCGGCTTCTGAGCCTTGGCCTTGTGCGCGCCCGCAGCTCCGGTAAAACCTATGCCTCTGACGGCGCCCAGCCCGACCACGGTATCGCCCTGCTCAATGAAGGTGCCAGCCTGAACCTGCGCTGGAATTTCTGATCCCTTCCTTTAATCCGTAATTTCTTCTGACCTGACGCATTGTCAGCCTCGTTTGCCCGTGTGATCATCACGTTTTCTGAGATTCTCATCGAACGAGGAGCCGGAGATGGCCGAGCAGAACGGAATCTATTCCGATAATGCAAATGACTGTGTAGACCGCGTGATCGAGCGGGTAGGCAAGCAGATTACCCTCGGGTTGCCGCTCGGATTGGGCAAGCCGGTGCGCTTTGTAAACGCCCTGTACCAGCGTGCCAAGGATGATCCTGAAATCCAGCTGCATATTGTCACTGCGTTGTCCCTGCTCGCGCCGGAAGGCAGCTCCTCACTTGAAAAGCGCTTTATGGGCCCGTTTGCACGGCGGCTTTACGGCAACATTCCCGAGCTGGCCTACGCCCGGGATGTGACTAACAACCGGTTGCCGGCAAACGTGACCGTATCTGAATTCTTCTTCAAGGCCGGCAGTTACCTGAACAACCGGGACCAGCAGCGCAATTACGTGTGTACCAACTACACCCATGCGGTGCGTGACCTGATGGCCCAGGGCATCAACGTGATCGGCCAGTTGATGTCGCCGGGCGCTGAACACGTCCGGCCTGGCGAGTTGAGCTTCAGCTGCAACCCGGACCTGACGCTGGATATCCTGCCTTTGATGCGGGAGCGGGAAGCGCAGGGCACGCCGGTAGCCATCGTGGCCGAAGTAAACAGCAACCTGCCCTGGTTCGGCCACCACGCGGCGGTGCCCGAGAATCAGTTCGATGTGGTGCTGGCAGATTCCAGAACTGAGTATCCCTTGTTTTCAGCTCCCCAGATGGCGGTCAGCCCCGCCGACCATATGATCGGCTTTTACGCCAGCACATTGCTTAAAGATGGTGGCACCCTGCAGGTGGGCATTGGTTCCCTAGGGGCCGCGCTGGTGCACAACGCCATTCTGCGCCACCACAGCAATGACGCCTGGCAGGCGGTGTACCGGCATCTGAACGTGGCGGAAGAATTTCCCGTCGCCGTTGAGTATGGCGGCACCGGCCGCTTCGAAGAGGGATTGTACGGCTGCAGCGAAATGATGGTGGATGGCTTTCTGTACCTGATGCAGGAAGGCATCCTGACACGGGAGGTGTTCGACGACGCGCGCCTGCAGGAACTGATCAATCAGGGCGATATCAGCGGGCAGCCGTCGCTGGAGATGCTGGATGTGCTGCTCAAGGAAGGGCTGATCGAGTCGCCCCTTCGGGCCCGGGACCTGCAGTGGCTGATCCGCTATGGGGTGATCCGCGACGGTGTCGAGTTGCGGGGCGGGCGACTGGTTCTGGATGAGCAGCTATCGGTTCAGGCTGACCTGGCCGATGCGGAAACCCGACAGGCACTGGCAGAGCATGCCCTGGGGGACAAATTGGCGGGCGGCATTGTCATGCACGGCGGTTTCTATTTGGGCCCCGAGAAGTTCTACCAGGCACTGAGGGAGCTGCCTCCGGAGCAGCGCGACCGCGTGTGCATGACCAGTGTGAACTACATCAATCACCTGTATGACCACCGGTTTGGCAACCAGAGGCTGAAGGCCGCCCAGCGGGTTCACGGCCGGTTTATCAATTCTGCGATGATGTACACCCTGAACGGCGCGGCGGTGTCTGACGGCCTGGCCGATGGTCGGGTGGTCAGCGGTGTGGGTGGCCAGTACAACTTTGTCTCCATGGCCCATGAGCTGCCGGGTGCCCGGTCTATCCTGGCCCTGCGGGCAACCCGTGTATCCCGCGGCGAAACCGTTTCCAACATCGTCTATAACTACGCCCACTGCACTATTCCCCGGCACCTCCGGGACATTGTGATCACCGAATACGGCATTGCTGACCTGAGGGGCCAGAGCGACGAGCAGGTGATGCTGCGGCTGATCCGCATTGCCGATGCCCGTTTCCAGGAAGGGCTGCTGAAACAGGCCAAGCAGGCCGGCAAGGTGCGGGCTGACTTCAGGATACCGGCGCACTGGAAAGACAACACGCCGGCTGCCGTGCGCAACGCCATGAACGCGGCGGGTGAGGGCGACTGGTTCCCGGCCTTCCCGTTCGGCCGTGATTTCACCGACGAAGAACTGACACTGGGGAAAGCCCTTAAGGGGCTGAAGGCCGCAACCGGCTCCCGTCGTGGTAAACTCGCCACCCTCTGGCAGGCCCTGCGGGCCGAGGATGAGGAAGGTCGCTACCAGGCGCTGCTTGAGCGCATGGGGCTGCAGCGGCCTTCCGGGTTGCGGGAAAAGCTGGACCGCAAGCTGGTCATCCACGGCCTTGACCGCCTGGAAACTCCGACACCGACAGGAAAGCCGAAAAACTGATGCAAGCACAAACCCCGCAAGCAAAGCCGGAAGTCTTTACCGTCCACTACGTGCTGAAAAACCGCATTGGCGAATTGGTAGATACCTCGGAAGGCAGCGAGCCGCTGCACTTTCTCTATGGTTCGCCAGAGATTATTGAAGGTATCCAGGAAGCGGTGAAAGACCGCAAGGTGGGAGACTGCCTGGAAGTGACCATTCCGCCGGAGATGGCCTACGGCGAATACCGGGACGACCTGGTACGCAAGGTGCCCCGCTCGCTGTTCGAGGGGGTGGAAAACCTGGATGTGGGTATGCGTTTTCAGACCAATTCCGGTGACGAAGCCCAGGTGGTCCAGGTGGTGGCGATTGACGGCAACCTGGTGAAGGTTGACGCCAACCACCCGCTGGCAGGATTCACCCTGTATTTTGACCTGGAAATCGTCGGTCGCCGCGAGGCTACGGAAGACGAGATAGCTCAGGGCCGGCCGCTGTTCTGACCGGCGGCGGTTCGCAGGTATCGAATTCGCCGGAATGAATCCGCTTCAGGCCGGCGCTGATCTCCTGGTGGATATGACGGCTAAGTTCGTTCACCGGCTGGTCTGCCGTGACCGGCGGGTGAAACACGATCTCGATGCAGGTTGGCGGCTGGCTGAGAAAACGCACCAGGTGCCGGGTGAAGCTGTCGTCACCCACGAAGGGCGCAACCGGGTCTGGCCGCTGGTTACGCCGGTAACCGATGGTGACTGGCTGAACAGGAACCCCTGCGTCCCGGGCCGCGGTCAGCAATAATCCGTGCATCGGCAGTACCGCAAGCCCGGAACTGGTGGTGCCTTCCGGGAACACCAGGACCGATTCCCCCGCCTGCAGGTGCTCCATCATTGTTTTCTTTATTCTCCGTGCCTGGCCGCCACCGCGTTTGATAAACAGGGTGCCGGCCTGCCGGGCCAGCCAGCCGATCACTGGCCAGCTGCCAACTTCAGCCTTCGACAGAAACCGCAACGGGGTGAGGCTGCCAAGTGCCGGAATGTCTGACCAGCTGATGTGATTGGCTACGTACAGGGCATTGCCGGGGGAGGGCTGGCCGTGCACCCTTATCTGCCAGCCAAGGCACCGGCAAGCCTGCCGGAAACAGAAGGTGGCCCAGGCGTTTTTGTCTGTGGGCTGCTGTCTGAACCGGTCTGCCGCTAACAAGGCCAGAGTCAGCACGCAGGTGCCACACAGGAACACGGCAAAGGCCAGCAACCGGGTGACCAGTCGAATTCCGCTCATGGCGGCTCAGGCCGGTTTGCGCAGGAAGTGCCGGCTGTAGCGCCCGGCCAGGTTGCTGACTTCCAGCAGTACCAGTACATCCGCACACCGGAACTCCGGATCCCAGCAGGGTTCGCCACAGACCTTGGCGCCCAGGCGCATATAGGCCCGGATGAGCGCGGGGATGTCTTCGGCTTTATGGGTTTCCGGGTGGGTCAGGTGGGGCAGGGGGCGCAGCGGAGTAACCCGGCATTCCGGTGCAGACAAATACTGCTGCTGCAGGTGCTGGGCAATGCGCCAGGCCCGGCCACCACCGTCCGCCATGCTGATGCTGGCGCAGCCGATCAGGTAGTCGACCTGTCTTTCAGTGAGGTACTCGGCAATGGCCGCCCACAACAAGGTTATGGTGCCGCCATTGCGGTAATCCGGATGCACACAGGTACGACCCAGTTCGGCCATGGTGCCGGGCAACAGGCCCAGGGCGGCCAGGTCAAACTCTCCGGCCGAGTAGAATCCGCCGATGGTAGCAGCGTTCTGCTGGTGCAGGATTCGCGTAGTGGCAACGGGTTCGCCAGTGTCTTCGTCCGTGACGATCAGGTGGTCGCATACGGTGTCGTAGGCATCGGCATCCAGCCCCGGAACCGTGGCGCCCAGGTCGCTGCCGTATTCCTCGGAAAATACCCGGTAACGCAGGCGCTGGGCGGCCTCTATCTGGTCCGGGCTGCGGGTCAGGCTAATCTTAAGGTTACGGCCGCGGCGTGGTTGCGTGCGTGCAGTTTGTGCGGTCATGGCGTTGCCTCGTTGTTTCTTGTTCAGGTCAAGGCTATGAACCGCGTATGACAGACCGGTGACTTACCGGTGACGTGTCTGTGACAGCCGCAGGGGTGTGGCAAAAAGCGGAACTGTGTCACAAGCTGTAACCCCTTGCCGGATCCATGTATATTTCTGAATAGCATGTATAATTGCTGTAACTGAACGTTGCCTGTATTGTCGGGGCTGTAACCCCGAAAAAAGATCACATAACAACAGAGATGGATGGCGTGGAGCAGACAAACGAGGGTTGGCGAATCCTGATCGTAGAGGATGACGAGCGGCTGGCGGATCTCACCCGCGAGTATCTTGAGACTAATGGCCTGACGGTCTCTCTGGAAAACCACGGTGGCGCCGCCGTTGAACGCATCCGCAATGAGCAGCCGGATCTTGTGGTTTTGGATCTGATGCTGCCCGGAGAAGATGGCCTGTCGATCTGCCGGCGGGTCAGGCCTTACTATTCCGGCCCGATCATCATGCTGACTGCCCGCACTGACGACCTCGACCAGGTTCTTGGTCTTGAAATGGGCGCTGATGACTACATCGGCAAGCCTGTTCAGCCCCGGGTTCTGCTGGCCCGGATCCGGGCCATGCTGCGCCGGGTAGAGAATGTCCCGATGGCGGCTGAGAAAAGCTCCGGCGAAGAACCCGTGCGCCTGCAGTTCAATGACCTGGTGGTAGACCGCTCCATGCGCGAAGCCTGGCTGAACGAACAGAGCATTGACCTGACCAGTGCCGAGTTTGACCTGCTTTGGCTGCTGGCCAGCCATGCCGGCCGGGTACTGAGCCGGGAAGAGATTTTCACCGCTTTGCGCGGCATTGAATATGACGGCCAGGACCGCTCCATTGACGTTCGTGTGTCGCGCATTCGCCCGAAAATCGGTGATGACCCTATACACCCGCGCCGTATCAAGACTGTGCGTAGCAAAGGCTATCTGTTCGTTAAAGAAGCCTGATCGCCCCAGGCGCCGCCCGTTCGGGGCGGTGCCGGTTACAGGGTTTGTTTCCATGTCCCTGAAGTTCTTCCTGAAAATCTACGCTCGACTGCTGGCCATAACCGCTGCAGTACTGGTGCTGTGTGTGCTGTTGTTCAACGGCATCAATTCCGTGCGGGGCCAGTACTGGCATGAGCAGGCCGCCGAGCCACTGATGCGCTGGCTGGCGGCGGTTCCTGACCCGGCCCGGCAATACCACTGGATGCCTTCGCTGTTCGACCTGCACACACTGCTGCCGGAACAGTTGCAAGACGCCCCGGTGCTGGCTGAGCGCCTGGCCTATGGCCAGGTGGTCGCGGAGCCGGAAGGTACCGGCTACCGGTTCTTTGTGCGTGCCGGCGACGGCAGCATTCTCAGCCTGGCGCTGGAGCAAACCTACCCTGAACTTACCCGTGCGCTGGCTTTGCTGGTGCGCTGGCACCTGGATACGGCTAATCCGCAGCATCTGAACCATATTGCCGAAGAGCTGGGGCGATCGCTGAATGTGTCTGTCAGGCCGTTGCAGTCAGCAGATCAGTTACCGGACCAGACGGTGTTGCAGGACTTGGGCGACCACGGCTTTTCGGTGTTCCATGAGGGGCGCCGTGCCAGTGTGCTGCTCCGGTTGTCGGAGGGTGACCTGGTGCGCATGACCATGCCGGCGCCGTTCAATCCCTGGGGCTGGCCGATGCTGGTGCTCCTGGCTGCGGTAATTGGCGGTGTGCTGGCTCTGGGCCTGTATCTGGGATTACGTTTTGTGGATGGTCGCCTGCGCAAGGTCGAAGCGGTGGCTGTGCGTATTGCCAGGGGCGAGATGGGCGCCCGGGTGGAATCCGAGGCCGGTACGCTGGTGTCCCGTCTGGCCTCTTCGTTCAACGGCATGGCCGAACATATCCAGCGCCTGGTGCAGGTGCAGCGGGAAATGATCCACGCGGTTTCCCACGAGCTGAGAACGCCGGTAGCACGCATCCGTTTTGGTGTGCAGATGATCGAATCCGCCAGTTCCCCCGAGACCATGGAAAAGCAGTTGTCCGGTATTGACGGTGATATCCAGGAGCTGGATGAGCTGATTGACGAGATTCTAACCTATGCCCGGCTGGAGCAGGGTGGGCCGGTGTTCAGCCTACAGGAAGGCTCGGTTACTGATATTGCCCGGCAGGTGGTGGAGGAGCAACGACAGATCCGCGAAGGCATCAACATTGAGTGCCGTATTGATCAGGCTTCTGAACGCTGGGCGCTTGCCGACATGGAGCCCCGCTATATTCACCGGGCCATCCAGAACCTGGTTGGCAACGCTGCCCGCTACGCCGACAGCCGTGTGGTGGTGAACTGCCAGCTGGATGAAAATACCTGCCGCATCGATGTAGAAGACGATGGCCCCGGCATTCCCGAACAGGATTGGGAGAAAGTCTTCACCGCCTTTGCCCGTCTGGATGACAGCCGTACCCGAACCTCCGGTGGTTATGGTCTGGGTTTGTCTATTGTTCGCCGCATACTTTACTGGCATGGCGGGCAGGCGTTTCTGGGCCGTAGCGACGAGCTGGGCGGAGCCCGGTTCAGTCTGGTCTGGCCCCGCCGGAAGCCGGCCGACTCAATTTTGTGATCCAGTGCTCGCGGCCTCACCAGATGTAACAAACCTCTACAGAACCCGCGGGGCGGCTGATCAATAATCGAAAACGTAAGGGATGACTTTTGAGGTTGTAGTTCTTACGAACTTTCCTTGTTTCATTCGTCATTTGAGGGCCGGTCTTTTCCGGCCCTTTTTTTCTTCCGGTTTTTGTTCCTCGTATCTGTTCCCTTTCATACAGCCCCGGCTGGTAGAATCTTCTGAAAACAACAGGAGAGTTCGATGTCCCGTTATCTCTTAGCTATTGATCAGGGCACCACCAGTTCCCGAGCGATTGTCTTTAACGAAACCGGTAACCAGGTTGCCGTGGCCCAGCAGGAATTCCATCAATATTTTCCAAAAGACGGCTGGGTAGAACACGATGCCCGGGAAATCTGGGACAGCACGCTGGCGGTGTGCCGCGGGGTGCTGGACAAAGCAGGCCTGCAGGCGTCAGATCTGGCGGGAATCGGCATTACCAATCAGCGGGAAACCACCATCATCTGGGACCGGGCGACCGGAGAGCCGATCCATCACGCCATTGTCTGGCAGGACCGGCGCACGGCCTCTTTGTGCACCAAGTTGCGGGCCGACGGCTACGAATCGCTGGTGGTGGACCGCACCGGGTTGCTGATAGACCCTTACTTTTCCGCTACCAAGATTGCCTGGTTACTGGATAACGTGGAAGGTGCCCGGCAACGGGCAGAGGCAGGCGAGCTGGCGTTCGGTACGGTCGACAGCTGGCTTTTGTGGAACCTGACCCGGGGTAAAGCCCATCGCACAGACGCCACCAACGCTTCCCGAACTGCCCTGTTCAATATCCACACCCAGGATTGGGATGACGAGCTCCTGAAGCTGTTCCGGGTGCCCGCTGCGTTGATGCCCGAGGTGCTCGACAGCGCGGATGACTATGGCCACACCGCCAGGGAATGGCTGGGGGCAGCGGTACCGGTTGCCGGCATTGCCGGTGACCAGCAAGCTGCCCTGATTGGCCAGGCCTGTTTTGAGCCCGGCATGGCCAAGAGCACCTACGGCACTGGCTGCTTCCTGATGCTCAATACCGGCGACAAGGCCCTGCGCTCGGAGAACCGCCTGCTGACGACCATGGCTTACCGGCTCAACGGCAAGCCCTGCTACGCCATTGAAGGCAGTATCTTTGTGGCTGGTGCTGCCATGCAGTGGCTGCGGGACGGCTTACAGCTGATTGCCCACGCCAGCGAATCGACCAGCCACGCCGAGGCTGTGGGCGCCGACAATGCGGTGTACCTGGTGCCAGCCTTCACCGGGCTGGGTGCGCCTCATTGGGATCCGAATGCCCGCGGTGCCATTCTGGGACTGACCCGGGATACCGGCATTGCAGAAATCGTGACCGCTGGCCTGCAATCGGTCTGTTACCAGACCAAGGATCTTGTGCGGGCTATCCGTAACGACGGTGCCCGGCTGGAGTCCTTGCGGGTGGACGGTGGCATGGCGGTGAACGACTGGGTTATGCAGTTCCTGGCCGACATCCTGAATGTACCGGTAGACCGGCCCAGGGTGACCGAAACCACGGCACTGGGGGCGGCTTACCTGGCCGGATTGCAAACCGGTGTGTTCGAGAACCTGGAGCAGATTACCGGAATGTGGGAATGCGAGCGCCAGTTCCGGCCGGATATGAAACCGGCTTTGAGAGAATCCCTCTACGCCGGCTGGCTGGATGCTGTGGAGCGGGTGTGTAATAACTGAGCGCGACCGACTCAGGCGGTGCGCTCGAAGGCGATCAGGTGGTCGGCCTCGACCCGCACCGGCACCTGCTCGCCGATGTGGAAGTCCAGGTGGCTGCGGAACAGGACTTCAAATTCGGTGTCTTCCGAGCACCGGAAGCGGTACAGGGTAGAGGTGCCGGCAAAGGTCTTTTCCACCACTTTGGGCGTCAGGTCCGAGTGTTCATCGTAAACGATGTCGTCGGGCCGGATCAGCACGTCTACCAGGGTTCCCTCTTGCCACTTGTATGCACGGTTACCATGAATAATGCCCAGTTCGGATTCGATGGTATCCGGCCCCAGGGCCTTGCCGGGGATGAAGCCGCCCTGGCCGACAAAGCTGGCCACAAAGCGGTTGGAGGGTTCATGGTACAGGTTGTAGGGCACGTCCCACTGCTGGATCTGTCCGCTTTGCAGCACGGCAATCTGGTCACACATGGCAAAGGCTTCCTGCTGGTCGTGGGTGACCAGGATGGCGCTGATGCCCAGTGTTTTCAGGATTTCCCGCACGTCCAGGCTTAGCCTGCGGCGCAGGTCGGTGTCCAGGTTGGAGAACGGCTCATCCAGCAGGATCAGGGTAGGTTCCGGAGCCAGGGCCCGGGCCAGGGCCACCCGCTGCTGCTGGCCGCCTGACAACTGGTGCGGATAGCTGTCGGCAAGGTCCTGCAGGTGCACCAGGTTCAACAGTTCCATGACCTTCTCGCGGCGCTCGGGCTTTTTCAGGTCTTTCAGGCCAAAGCCGACGTTATCGGCAATGGTCAGGTGCGGGAACAGGGCATAGTCCTGGAAGACCATGCCGATCTTGCGCTTTTCCGGCGCCAGCGTGCGGCCGGGCAGGCTGATGGCCTGGCCCTGCAGCTGGATCTCGCCATGGCTGATGGGCAGAAAACCGGCCAGGGCCCGGAGAATGGTGCTTTTGCCGCAACCGCTGGGGCCAAGCAGGCAGCCGATATCACCATGGCTGAGGGCAAAGCTGACGTCCCGCACCACGGAATCGCCGCCGTAACCACAGGACAGGTTGTTCACTTCCAGTAACCAGCCGGAAGCCGGTGCCGGTGTATTGACCATGGATCAGTCCAGACGGTTCAGAATGAGGAATTCGAGCAGGGCTTTCTGGGCATGCAGGCGGTTTTCGGCCTCGTCCCATACCACAGAGCCGGGATGCTCCATCATGTCGGCGGAAATCTCTTCACCCCGGTGGGCCGGCAGGCAGTGCATGAACAGCGCATCCTTGTTGGCCTGGCTCATCAGTGCAGGGTTGATCTGGTAGTCCCGGAATGCCCGTTCCCGGGCCTTCTGTTCGTCTTCCTGGCCCATGGAGGCCCAGACGTCGGTTACCAGCAGGTCGGCGCCGGTGGCGGCTTCGCCCGGTGTGCGGTATACCGTCACCCGGTCGGCGTGGTCGGCCAGCAGTTTCGCATCCGGCTCGTAGCCTTCCGGGCAGGCTACGTTCAGGTGGAAATCAAACTGTGCTGCCGCGTTGATGTAGGAGTGGCACATATTGTTGCCATCGCCAATCCAGGCCACGGTAGCACCCTTGATGCTGCCCCGGTGTTCCCGGTAGGTCTGCATGTCGGCCAGCAACTGGCAGGGGTGGAAATCGTCTGTCAGGGCATTGATGACCGGCTTGCTGGAGGCAGCGGAAAAACGCTCCACGGTTTCATGAGCGAATGTACGTATCATCACCGCATCCACCATGCTGGAGATCACGATGGCAGAGTCTTCGATCGGCTCGCCACGGCCCAGCTGTGTATCACGGGGTGACAGGAACATGGCAGAACCGCCCAGCTGGGCCATGCCCGCTTCGAAAGACACCCGGGTACGGGTGGATGATTTTTCGAAGATCATCGCCAGGACTTTGTTTTTAAGGGAATCTCTGACGTTGCCCGCACGCCAGTCCCGGCGCAGGCGGGAGGCATGGTCCAGCAGGTCTTCAAGTTCGCTGGTGGACATGTCATTCAGTGTCAGGAAATGTCTTACTGCCATGGAAGGCCCCTTCAAGGAAACTCCGGAACGGATTGGTTCTGAAAAGGGCATCAAGTCTAGCCCTTCGCAACCGCTATGACAACGCTGCCCGGCAGGGCTTGCTCAGGATCAACCGGAGCCGCTTGGTGTGCGCTCCGGCAGGTGTGTACAATAGCCAACCAGAGCCGGAATGCGGCGCCCCCTATTTTTAATCAGAGGTGTATGTTCATGGACATCAATGAAACCATTAAAAGCCAGCTGGAAGAGAACCCGGTCATTCTGTACATGAAGGGTACTCCCCAGGCTCCGCAGTGTGGCTTTTCTTCCCGTACCGTCCAGGCCCTGATGGCGTGTGGCGAGCGTTTTGCGTTTGTAAATATCCTGGACAACCAGGAACTGCGTGAAGCCCTGAAAATCTACTCCAGCTGGCCGACCTACCCGCAGCTGTACATCAACGGCGAACTGCTCGGTGGCTGCGATATCGTCCTGGAGATGGCCGAAAGCGGTGAGCTGGCCAAGGTTGTTAAAGATGCGGTAAAGCAGGCCGAAGCCTGATCTGACCCTTCAGGTCCGTTTCGGGGTGAACACCAGTTTTACCTCGAAACGGTCCGATTCCTCTCCTTTCGGCTCCGGATAGGGGCTGGCGGCCAGCGCGGCCCGATAGGCGGCCTCGTCTATTCTTTGTATCCCCGTTGATCTGATTACCCGGGCCCGGGTCAGGGCACCGTTGGGCAGTAATGTCAGCTCAAGTTCCATACTTACCTGTTCCCCAAGCTGGGAGATTGCGGGTACCCGTTGCTGGTCCAGTTGTTCCGCCAGGTGGGTGGCCAGCAGGATCAGGTAGGGATCGCGCTCAGCGGGGGAGTCGGTGATTCGGGCAATGGTTTCGGCAGACTCCTGCTCGCCGGTGCGCGGGGCTGACTCGATGCTTGGCGTACTGGCCGGTGCTGGCGCCGGTTCCGGGCTTGGTGCGGGCTGGGGTGTTGGTGCGGGAGCTTCCGGGGCCGGCACTGGGTCCGGTTTCGGCTTCGGTGCTGGAGTGGAAGGCGCGGTAGTGGTGACGGGTTCCGGTGTGGTCGGTACTTCCAACTCGGGGTGCCGCGGCGGCTGGGCTGAGGAGCTGGCCGGGGTACTGGCCCGGGTGGCCTCAGAGGGTGCGCTGGCCAGACGGAAAACAACCCGGTGGCTGACCTCGCGGACTTCCTGCAAGGGGGCAGGAAGTCCGGCAAGCAACAGGGTGTGTGCCATAAAGGCCAGGGAGAGTGCCAGGGCCAGCCGGTAATGTGCCGGAATTGCCGGGGCGGGTGGTGCTTTCTCCGGCATTACGATCAGGCGGTCTTGGAGCGCAGGCTGCCAACCATTGCGTTAAGCGCGCGATCGATGAGGGCACCCTGTTCCAGCAGTGTCAGCCGGCCCCTGCGCATTTCATGTGCCAGCTCTACCCGGGTTTTCTCGATCACCTTCAGGCCCATGCGGTTCACGAATACAAAACAGTCGGCTTCATCAATGATGGCGGACAGTTTGCAGCGGAAGCTGGTGCCGTTCACCAGGCTGAACTCTACCCAGTGGCCGATTTCCAGCTTGTCGAGCTGGGTAACGAACTCGGCGATAGCTGCATCGTCCAGCTCCTGCTGGTACTCGGCCTTGGAGTGCAGTGACACGGTGTCTTCCTGCACCGGTTCCGGCTCCTTGCGGGCCTTGATGGACGAGTTGGTGCGGAAGGCATCTGCCAGTTCGTGCTTGAGCTGGCCCATCATCTGGTCGAGCCGGTTGGCGTTGTAAGACACTTCTTCGAGCCCGGCGCGCAGGGTTTTCAGCAGGCCAGGTACAACCCGTACCCACTGGTCGCGCTCTTCGTCTTCTTCGTGGGGATGCAGGCACCAGATCAGGTCGTCGACCACCTTGACGGTTTCCTGCCAGCGGTGCTCGGCATCGTCTCGCAGGTAGGCCAGGAACATTACCCGGCTCCAGCCGTGTACCAGGATATCGTGTACGGATTCCGGCAGGTCGTAGCGGGCAACCTTTTCCTTCAGCAGGCGGTCGACCGCTTCCTGGGCTTTCTGGGATTTGATGCGGCCGCGTTCGGATTCCCGGGTACGCTGCTCAACCAGTGAGGCTTTGCGGTTTTCCCGTTCCAGAAACTGCTCGAACTCCTGGTTCAGGGTTTCAAACAGGCTGATGTCGCCATCGAACTCGTTGAGGATACGCTGTACCACGGTGTGAATCTGGTCGTACAGCTTGTCCCGGCTTTTCTCGTCGCTGCTGCTCCAGCCGATACCGGCGCGGGCCAGGGAGTTCAGGAGCTTGCGGGCCGGATGGGTGGCCTTGCTGAAGAAGCTCTTGTCCTTGATGACGACTTTCAGGATCGGGATCTGCAGGCGGCTGATCAGCACCTGCACCGGCGACGACAGGTTGTAGTCGTCCAGAATGAATTCGAACAGCATGGACACCAGGTTGATGAGGTCTTCATCCACCTCGCTCAGGGCGGCGGTTTTCTCGCCCTGGGCAGCATTTCGGGTAATCAGGCCCTGAATAACCTGGCGCAGGTCTACCGACACCGGTTCGCCACTGCTGAGATCGCCGGACTCCGGCCACATCTGCTGTGCCGGCAGGGCGCCGAGCAGGTTCATCAGTTCCTGGCCACCGATCACCCGCACTGATGGATCGGCACGGCGGGTCGGCATGCCCGAGTTGGCCCGTTGCTGGGCGAGCATTTGACGGATCTGCTCAAACAGCGCGGAATCTTCTGCGCTGGGCTGGTAGCTGCTTTGTTGTTCCGGCGTGGCGCCCGACGGTTCCCCGGCCTTGGTGGTCGCGGCTTTCTGTTGGCCGGTTTTGCCGTGGTAGCGGAAATTGGGAATGATGCCCGCCTGAATCAGGATGCGGTTGGCTTCATCCAGCAGCATGCCCAGGTTGGAGACCACGTAACGGTCAAATTGCTTGAGCACAATCAACCGTTCACGAATCTGGATTTCCAGGGTCTGGATGGCTTCGACAAAGGCGCTGCAAAGGTGTTCCGGAGCCATGGGGTTAACCGGGGCAGTTTCGCTGGCATCCGGATAGACTTCGGTAAACCTGGCCTGAAGCTGTAGCAAGGGGCCTTGAAAGTGTGCCTTGGCCTTACTGACCATGGCGTTCAGTGCCACCTGTTCTTCCAGGTCGTCGTCACCCACAAGGGACAGGCTGTCGGCATTTGTTGGCCGGGAAGCCTCTTCGTTGCGGACTTGACCGGTTACCGGTGGTGTCGCAAAGAACCGGGCAACGGCATTCTGGAAATGGCGTTCGACGCCTTTGCGCTTGATACGGATTTCCCGCATCGCCTCGAAGTAACGGTTTTGTTCATTGTTACTTCTGGAATTGTTTGCCAGCTCGAACAGGGAGTCGTCGACAGCATCGAACGCTCCCTGCAGTAAATCACCCAGCCCCGCGACAACGGTGTCACGGATACGGGCGACCTCCGGCGGAACCGGGCGGGTACTTGCCGCTTCCCTGTGTTCACGGAGGTAATGTATGCCGGACTGCTTTTTCATGGCCGACTCCTGTTTACGCCTTTAACCGGATACATGACCGAGCTGGATTCTTGCCTGTTCTGATTTTGGCTAAATTTAGCGCATTTTACGCCGGAATGACATGATTAATCATCATTCCGGGTTCGGGTTATGAGCCGGTGGCGCGCTTCTTCTTTTTTCGCGGGTGGACAATGGCGGCCTTCACCACGTTGTCCTTGATTTGCAGGACCTCCACCCGGTGGCCGTCCACTTTCAGGCAGACGTTGGTGTCCGGGATGTTCTCGAGGGTTTCGGTGATCAGGCCGTTGAGGGTTTTTGGGCCGTCGGTGGGCAGTTTCCAGCCCAGGGTCTTGTTGATCGACCGGACGGCGGCGCTGCCATCGATGATAAAGGTGCCGTTGTCCTGGGGAATGATGTCCATGGAGGTGGCTGCGAAGTCGGTGGTGAATTCTCCGACGATTTCCTCGAGGATGTCTTCCAGTGTGGCCAGCCCCAGTACATCTCCGTACTCGTCCACGACGATACCGAACCGGCGCCGGCCCTTCTGGAAATTCAGCAGCTGGGTGTTCAGCGGTGTGCTTTCCGGGATGAAGTAGGGTTCGGCGCACAGTTGCAGGACCATGTCTTTGTCGATGTCGTCCTGCTGCAGCAGGCGAGCGACGCTGCGCAGGTGCAGAATACCCTGGATGTTGTTGATGTCGCCGCTGAACACCGGAAGCCGGGTGTGCTGGCTGGTCTTGAGTTGCCGAAGGATGACATCGGTGTCGTCTTCCAGGTCGACACCGACCACTTCATTCCGGGGCACCATGATGTCGTTCACGGTGACGTTGTCCAGGTCCAGGATGCTCACCAGCATGTCTTTGTGCTTGGCAGGAATCAGGGCGCCCGCTTCATTCACCACGGTACGCAGTTCTTCCCGGCTCAGGTGATCCTCCGAAGCCTGGGCTGATGACACTCCGAGCAGTCGCAGGATTATGCCGGTAAACAGGTTGACGGCCCATACCAGCGGGTAAAGGATTTTCAGCAGCGGCCCCAGTACGTGGCTGGCCGGAAAGGCTATTTTCTCCGGGAACAGGGCCGCCAGGGTTTTCGGCGTGACCTCGGCGAAGATCAGGATAACGATGGTCAGCAGAACGGTGGCAATAGCGATGCCCGCATCGCCCCACACGCGAATGGCAATTACCGTGGCAATGGATGAGGCGAAGATGTTGACGAAGTTGTTGCCGATCAGGATAACGCCGATCAGCTGGTCGGTCCGGTTCAGCAGGTTCTGCGCCCGGCGTGCGCCCTTGTGTCCGCTTTTTACCATGTGTTTCAGGCGATAGCGGTTCAGGGACATCATCCCGGTTTCGGAGCTGGAAAAGAAGCCGGACAGAATGATCAGGCCGACGAGGAGGATGAACAGCGCCGTGAGCGATGTTTCGTTCAAAAGAGGAGCCCTTACGTTGACGACAAGTTGCGAAAATAGGGGGTGTGAAGCGCCGGTGTCAAGCGGTTTGCGGGATTACAGGCCCCGCTGAAACAGTACTTCCAGCACGAATTTGCTGCCGTAAAAGGCCATCATCAGCAGGGCGCAGCCGGCCAGGGTCCAGCGGCTTGCAGTCATGCCGCGCCAGCCCTTGGTGTAGCGGCCCACCAGCAGGCCGACAAATACGGCCAGGGAGAGCATGGAAAACAGGGTTTTGTGGGCCAGGTCCTGGGCAAACAGGTCTTCAATAAACATGGCGCCGGTAATAATGGCGAGGGTCAGCAGGACTACGCCCGCCCAGACCAGTTCGAACAATACCGATTCCATGGTTTGCAGTGGCGGCAGGTTGCGCACCAGCAGGCTGTTGTAGTTCTGCTTCAGCTGGCGGTTCTGGAAGTACAGCAGGGCGGCCTGGATGGCGGCCAGGGTAAACAGGCTGTATGCGGTGATCGACAGGGCGATGTGGGACAGCATACCGTAACTTTCATCCGCCACCAGTCGTGACGGCGTATGGGTGATCAGCGCCATGACTATGGTGGCCGCCGCCAGCGGATAGGCGCCCAGGAACAGGCTGCCCACCGGCTTGGAGAGATTCAGGCCCAGGAGCAGGAAAACGATCAGCCAGGCAATCAGTACCGAGCTTTTGAAAAAGCTGAAATCGAAGCCACCATCCAGGTGGACCGTCTGGGCAATGAGCAGGCCGTGGCCTATCAGTGCAAGTACGCCAATCAGGGTGGTCAGTGCCAGGTTGCTTTGCACCTTGCCACGAAAATGGAGGGCCTGCAGGGCAGTGCCGACGCTGTACAGGAAAAGTGCGGTAACCGCGAGGATCAGCGTTCCCATGACGTCCTTTATGTTTGCCTTTTAACGTGAAAGCGGCGTGGAGTTGTTCAGAGGCTCCGTAGTCTGGGTATAATGTCGCGATTATGCAACAGGAATCAAGCGGCCGGCGCCGGCTTCTTGATTTGTGTGAACAATTTCTCCGGGGTACGGAAGAGCAACATGTTTGAGAATCTCCAGGACCGGCTATCCGGCAGCTTGCGCAAGATCTCTGGTCAGGCGCGCCTTACCGAAGACAATATCAAGGAAACCTTGCGTGAAGTGCGCATGGCCCTGCTGGAGGCAGACGTTGCGCTGCCGGTGGTCAAGGCGTTTATCGAAGGAGTGCGCGAGCGGGCCATCGGCCAGGAAGTGCAGCGCAGCCTGACGCCGGGCCAGGTATTTGTGAAAGTCGTCCAGCAAGAGCTGGAGCGGGTGATGGGCGAGGGCAACGAGTCCCTTAACCTGTCTACCCGGCCGCCTGCCGTCATTATGATGGCGGGTCTGCAGGGTGCTGGTAAAACCACCACCGTGGCCAAGCTGTCTCGCTTCCTTAAAGAGCGGCACAAGAAATCCGTGCTGGTGGTCAGTGCCGATATCTACCGCCCGGCGGCCATTCGTCAGCTGGAAACCCTGGCGGGTGAAGTGGGTGTCGAGTTTTTCCCCAGCACCACGGACCAGGACCCGGTCGATATCGCCAACGGCGCCATCGAAGCGGCGCGCCGCAAGCACATTGATGTGGTGATCCTGGATACCGCGGGCCGACTGCACGTTGATGAAGACATGATGGGTGAGATTGGCCGCCTCCATAAAGCGGTGAATCCGGTGGAAACCCTGTTCGTGGTCGATTCCATGACCGGTCAGGACGCCGCCAACACCGCCAAGGCCTTTAACGATGCGTTGCCGCTCACCGGCGTGGTGCTGACCAAGACTGATGGTGATGCCCGCGGTGGTGCGGCCTTGTCTGTTCGCCACATTACCGGTAAGCCGATCAAGTTCCTGGGTGTGGGCGAGAAGTCCGATGCCCTCGAGCCTTTCTATCCGGATCGGGTGGCTTCCCGCATCCTGGGTATGGGTGATGTGCTCTCCCTTATAGAGGAAGCAGAGCGCAAGCTGGACAAGAAGAAGGCCGAGAAACTCACCAAGAAGATCAAAAAAGGTAAGGGCTTTGATCTGGAGGACTTCCGGGACCAGCTTCAGCAGATGAAGAGTATGGGTGGTATCGGCGGCCTGCTGGACAAGCTGCCGGGCATGGGCCAGATGGCCCAGATGGCGCAGCAGCAGGTCAATGACAAGTCTGTAGGCCAGATGGAGGCGATCATCTGCTCCATGACGCCGAAAGAGCGCCGTTACCCGGATGTGATCAATAATTCCCGCAAGCGGCGCATTGCAGCCGGTTCGGGTACGCAGATCCAGGATGTGAACCGTCTGCTCAAGCAGCATAAGCAGATGTCGAAGATGATGAAGAAATTTGGCAAAAAAGGCGGAATGGCCAACATGATGCGCGGTCTTGGTGGTATGATGCCGCCCGGCGGCGGTGGTGGCATGCCCCCGTTTGGCCGTATGTAAAAAGCCTTACATATAAAATGGGGAAACCACGCGTTTCCCTGTTTTCATTGGCGCGTTTTTGGCATAGAATAGCGCCCCTTTCGAGTATGGGTCTTCTCGTCAGCCGTTCTCGGCATGACGTGAATCGTACAAAGTTCGTACAACAGAACAGGATATTGGTCGAAATGGTAACAATCCGTTTGGCTCGTGGCGGCTCCAAGAAGCGCCCGTTCTACCATCTGACAGTCACTGACAGCCGTAACTCCCGTGACGGCCGTTTCATTGAGCGTGTTGGTTTCTTCAACCCGGTTGCCCGCGGTCAGGAAGAGCGTCTGCGCGTTGACCGTGATCGCGTTGAGTTCTGGCTGGGCCGGGGTGCTCAAACCAGCGATCGCGTTGCCCAGCTGCTCAAGACTGCTGAGTAATTGCAATCTGATACCGGGGTTTGACAGGCATGGCACAGCATCCACAGGAAACTGTGATCGGCCGGATCACCTCGGTGTTCGGGGTCAAGGGTTGGCTTAAGGTCTTCTCTTATACAGATCCCAAAGAAGGAATACTGAACTACCGCGACTGGACCCTGGTTCTGGACGGCAAGCGTATTCCTGCAAAGCTTGAGGAGGGTCGCCGCCAGGGGCAGGGGATCGTCGTCAGGCTTAAAGGTATTGATGATCGTGAGCTGGCCCGCAGTTATGGCGGTGCCGAGATCCGGGTTCCGACCGAGTTGCTGCCGGAGCTTCCCGAAGGGGAGTTCTACTGGCATCAGCTGGAAGGCCTGGAAGTGTTCACGGTTGACGGTGAGTGCCTGGGTAAGGTGCATCACCTGCTGGAAACAGGCTCCAACGATGTCCTGGTGGTGCACGCGACAGCGGGCTCCATTGACCAGCGCGAACGGCTCATTCCCTATCTGCCGGATCAGGTAGTTCAGGGGGTGGATCTTGAAAGCTCGCGCATGGTGGTGGACTGGGATCCGGAGTTCTGACGGGTGTGGATTGGCGCAGTCAGTCTGTTTCCCGACATGTTTTCTGCGGTGACAGATTACGGGATTACCGGCAGGGCAGTTCGTGAAGGTCTTCTGGCCTTTAACAGCTGGAACCCCCGGGACTTCACGCATGATCGTCACCGTACTGTGGATGACCGGCCTTATGGCGGCGGCCCCGGGATGCTGATGAAAATCCAGCCCCTGCGGGATGCTATCCATGCGGCCCGGACATCGGCACCCGGCAAGGCCTGTGTGGTCTATCTTTCGCCCCAGGGTGAAAGGCTGGATCAGTCGGTAGTGGAGTCTCTCGCTGCCGAACAACAGCTGATTCTCGTTGCCGGTCGTTATGAGGGCGTTGATGAACGCCTGATATCGGCGGAAGTCGACCGGGAAGTGTCCCTGGGTGATTTTGTGCTCTCAGGTGGCGAACTGGCGGCGATGGCTGTGATTGATGCGGTAACACGCCTCATCCCCGGAGCGCTGGGTCATGCGCAGTCAGCAGAGCAGGACTCCTTTGCTGACGGTTTGCTGGATTGTCCGCACTACACCCGGCCCGAGGTATACGAAGGTCAGGCGGTGCCGGAAGTTCTTTTGGGCGGTCACCATGAACAGATCCGGCGTTGGCGATTGAAAGAATCGTTGAGGCGAACCCGGGAGCGACGCCCCGACCTGCTGGAACAGCGGGTGCTTACGGAAGAAGAGCGTCAGCTTCTGGATGAAATTTTGAACGAACCGGGTGCCTCTGAATCATCAGGGCATTGAAAGATTGGGTATCAGGAGCATTACGATGAGCGGCAAGAACAACATCATCAGTCAACTTGAAGCAGAACAGATGACCAAGGAAATCCCTGCGTTCGCGCCGGGTGATACCGTGGTTGTACAGGTTCGCGTAACTGAAGGTAACCGTGAGCGTCTGCAGGCGTTCGAAGGCGTTGTTATCGGCAAGCGCAACCGTGGCATGAACTCTTCCTTCACTGTTCGTAAGATCTCTTACGGCGTGGGTGTTGAGCGTACTTTCCAGACTTTCTCCAAGCTGATCGACAGCGTAAGCGTGAAGCGTCGTGGTGACGTGCGTCAGGCCAAGCTGTACTACTTGCGCGACCTGTCTGGTAAGGCAGCTCGTATCAAGGAAAAGCTTAACTGAGTTTGGCCTTCCGGCCAGCCAGTTTGAAAAAAGCAGCCTCAAGAGGCTGCTTTTTTTATGCTTTAATGCTGCCCAGACAGACATTGATGAGGTAATGCCTTGCCGCGGCCGGATGACGAGCAGCTGATCAGCCAATTCTCGGATGCCATATGGCTCGAGGATGGCCTGGGTGAGAAAACCCGCCAGGCCTATGCCAGTGACCTGGCCCGTCTTTCCGGATGGCTGGAGCAACAGCCCGGAGCGCCCAGCTTGCGATCCGCTAAAAGGACCGATCTTCTGGCCTGGATGTCCCGTGGGCTGGCGGAGGGCCTGAAAACCAGTACGGCAGCCCGGCGGCTTTCCGGTATCCGGCGTTTTTACCGGTATTTACTGCGAGAAGGTCTCATCGCCGAAGATCCTACCTTGCGAATCGACAGCCCGAAGTTGCCCCGGCGTTTGCCGGATACCCTTACTGAAGCCGATGTCGAGGCCCTGCTGACTGAGCCGGATCCGGAAATACCGCTGGAGTTGCGTGACAGGGCCATGCTCGAAATTCTGTACGGCTGTGGTTTGCGGGTGTCGGAGCTCACCGGGCTGACCGTAGACCGGGTGAACCTGCGCCAGGGTGTGGTGCGTATCAGCGGTAAGGGCGGCAAAGACCGGTTGGTGCCGCTGGGGGAAGAGGCTATCGACTGGCTGCTAAGCTATATGAAGGAAGCCCGGCCGGAATTGCTCAAGGGCAAGAGCAGTGATGCCTTGTTCCCCGGTAACCGGGCCAGTGCCATGACTCGCCAGACCTTCTGGTACCGGATCAAGCACTACGCGGTGCGTGCCGGTATCCGCAAGCACCTGTCGCCCCACACCCTGCGCCACGCCTTTGCCACCCATTTACTCAACCATGGTGCAGATTTACGGGTAGTGCAGATGTTGCTCGGGCATTCTGACCTTTCGACCACCCAGATCTATACCCATGTGGCCCGTCAACGTCTGCAGGATTTGCACCAGGCCCATCATCCCCGTGGTGGTGACTGATCTCGGGGTGAACTTTTGCCGGGGCGCCCTGTCGCAAGGTGCGGGAATGATGCCGGCAGTTGCGTATGAAGGCCCCGGGCAAGCAAAATGCCTGAATCTATTAACCGGAAAAGGTAGTTTCTGATCCATGAATCTTAAAATTACGGCCGCGGTAACCGGCCTGATGATGTCCTTGCTGGCGGTGCCCGCCGTGTTGGCCGGTGAAACCGAAGACGCCATCGCCAAGCGGCTGACTGATGCGGTGCCGGGCCTGAAGATCAGTTCCGTGCAAAAATCTGAAGCGGAAGGCCTGTACGAAGTGCAGAGCAGCAACGGCGACACCATTTATACCACGGCCGATGGCGCCTACCTGTTCACCGGCGACCTGCTCAAGATTACCGACACCGGTATTGCCAACGTGACCGAAGAGTCCCGGGCGACCAGCCGTAAGCAGCAAATGGCAGCCTTCGGTAAGGAAGGGCTGATCTCATACCCTGCCGACGGCGAAGAAAAAGCGGTTATCGATGTCTTTACCGATATCGACTGCCCCTACTGTCGCAAGCTGCATGACGAAATTCCCCAGCTCAACAGCTATGGCATTACCGTCAACTATTACGCCTTCCCTCGATCCGGCCCCGGCACAGCGTCGTTCCGCAAATATGAGTCGGTATGGTGTTCGGACGACCAGCAGGCGGCCATGGATGCTGCCAAGGGTGGCAAAAACGTACCTCAGCAGAGCTGTGACAACCCTGTTGCAGACCAGTACCGCCTGGGTGGCCAGGTCGGTGTAACCGGTACCCCGGCAATTCTGCTGGAAGATGGCAACATGGTTCGCGGCTATGTGCCGGCCAGGAACCTGGCCGAAGGTCTGGGTCTGCTCTGACCCGTTACCGGAGCCGCAGCGCGGCTCCGGACTTCCTGTGTGACTTGTGACCGATTCAGGGCTTATTCAGCGGGCCCTGAACCGGTATACTATCCGGCCTTATTGCAATCCATCAGCACCCCGCATCGGGATCAGAGGTGAGAGCTTGAAAGACGTAAATGTCGGAATCTGCGGATTGGGAACCGTTGGCGGCGGTACATTCAATGTCCTGAAACGCAATGCAGCGATTATTGCCGGCCGTGCAGGCTGCAACATCCGTGTTGTCCGGGTAGCCAGTCGCCGCAGCCGGGATGACCTGGCGCTGGGCGATGTGCCCTTCAGTACCGACATTTTTGATGTGGTGAATGATCCTGCCGTTGATATTGTGGTTGAGCTGATTGGCGGCTATGACGCCGCCAAAGAGCTGGTACTGGCTGCTATTGCCAACGGCAAGCATGTGGTAACCGCCAACAAGGCGCTGATTGCCGTTCATGGCAACGAGATTTTCGAAGCCGCCGAAAAGGCCGGTGTGGTTGTTGCCTACGAAGCTGGCGTGGCCGGCGGTATTCCTGTCATCAAGGCCGTGCGCGAAGGCCTGGCGGCCAACCGCATCGACACCATTGCCGGCATTATCAATGGCACCGGTAACTACATCCTGACCGAAATGCGTGCCGGACGGCCCTTTGAAGAGGTGCTGAAAGAAGCGCAGGCGCTGGGTTACGCGGAAGCTGATCCGACCTTTGATGTGGAAGGCATCGACGCCGCCCACAAACTGACCATCCTGGCCGCGTCCGGTTTTGGTGCGCCCCTGCAATTCGACAAGGCTTTCACCGAAGGCATTTCTGCGCTGACCCCGAACGATATTGCCCACGCTGAACTGCTGGGTTACCGGGTAAAGCACTTGGGTATTGCCCGCCGCCGTGAAGACGGCATCGAGCTGCGTGTGCATCCGACCCTGGTGCCCAAGAGCCACCTGATTGCCCAGGTAGACGGTGTTCTGAACGCTGTTCTGGTGGATGGCGATGCAGTCGGCCAGACCATGTATTACGGCCCCGGTGCCGGTGACGAAGCCACGGCCTCTGCGGTGATTGCCGATGTGGTCGACGTTGCCCGTGCGGTAGCCAGCAACAGCCAGCAGCGAGTGCCTTATCTGGGCTTCAGCCCGGATGCACTGGAAGACCTGCCGGTATTGCCGATGGAAGATGTTCAGTCTGCCTACTATCTGCGCATCCAGGCCTTTGACCACCCGGGCGTGCTGGCCAAGGTGGCGTCGATTCTGAGTGAGCATGGCATCAACATCGAATCCATCATGCAGAAAGAGTCCGAATTCAAGGATGGCCGTATTCCGGTCATCATCCTGACCCACACGGTTCAGGAGCGCCAGATGAACCTGGCCATCGAGGAAATGGAAGCCCTGGCCGACGTTGACGGCAAGGTTGTCCGCATCCGCGCTGAAAACTTTAACTGACAGGTACGCACGTGAGATACATCAGTACACGGGGTGAAGCTCCCGCTCTGGGCTTTGAAGACGTTCTTCTGACCGGACTGGCCACCGATGGCGGCCTGTATGTGCCGGAATCCCTTCCGCACTTCAGCCTGGAAGAAATCCGAAGCTGGCGTGGCCTGCCGTATGCCGAGCTGGCCTACAAGGTCATGTATCCGTTCGTGGAAGATGCCATTCCGGCCGATGACTTCCGCAAGATGCTGGACGAAACCTACAGCGTGTTCACGCACCAGGCCGTCGCGCCGCTGGTTCAGCTGGATACCAACGAGTGGGTGATGGAACTGTTCCGTGGCCCCACGCTGGCGTTCAAGGACTTCGCCCTGCAGCTGCTGGGTCGCCTGCTCGACTATGTTCTGGAGAAGCGTAACCAGCACGTGGTGATCATGGGGGCTACCTCCGGTGATACCGGCTCTGCCGCCATCGAAGGCTGCCGTCGCTGCGAGCACGTGGATATCTTTATCCTGCATCCGCACCAGCGGGTGTCGGAAGTTCAGCGTCGCCAGATGACCACGGTGCAGGGTGATAACATCCACAACATCGCAGTCAAAGGTAACTTCGACGACTGCCAGCGCATGGTGAAGGAGAGCTTCGGCAACCAGTCCTTCCTGGGCGGCAAAACCCAGCTGGCGGCGGTGAACTCCATCAACTGGGCGCGGATCATGGCCCAGATCGTGTACTACTTCCAGGCATCCCTGGCCCTGGGTGGCCCGGACCGCAGCATGGCGTTCTCGGTGCCCACCGGTAACTTCGGCGATATCTTTGCGGGCTACCTGGCCAAAAAAATGGGCCTGCCCATCAGCCAGCTGGTGATTGCCACCAACCGCAACGACATCCTGCATCGCTTCATGAGCGGTAACAAGTATGAGCAGCACCAGCTGGAGCATACCCTGTCGCCGAGCATGGATATCATGGTGTCCAGCAACTTCGAGCGCCTGTTGTTTGACCTGCACGGTCGTGATGGCGCTGCCGTGAAAGACCTGCTGGAGCGTGCCGCCAAGGGCCCGGTCAGCATCGAAGACTATCGCTGGAAGCACGCCCGCAAGCTGTTCGACAGCGATGCGGTGGACGACAAGACCACCTGCGACACCATCCGGGAAATCTACGAGCAGAACGAGTACCTGCTGGACCCGCACACCGCCATTGGCGTGCGTGCCGCCCGCAACTGCCGTCGTGACAGTGCCGTGCCCATGATCACCCTGGGTACCGCCCACCCGGCCAAGTTCCCGGACGCCATCGCCGAATCCGGCCTGAGCGTGAAGCCCGAGCTGCCGGCCCACATGGCCGACCTGTTCGAGCGGGAAGAGCGTTATACCGTTCTGGACAACAGTGTGTCCGAGGTGCAGGGCTTTATTGCCAGGCATTGGAAGAACGCCTGATCCGGCATGACTCCTAAAAAGATCCTGCGTCGCCCCCAGCCGTCCGATGTGGCGGGCTGGGGGCAAAACCTGCCCCCCATCCTTCGCCGTCTGTACGCCGCCCGCGGTGTGCATTCCGACGACCAGCTCCAGTACACCCTGAAACACCTGGCTTCACCGATGCAGCTTCGCGGCATTGATCGCGCGGTTGAACTGCTGGCCGAGGCCATTGTGCAAAAACAGCGGGTGATGGTGCTGGGGGACTTCGATGCCGATGGCGCCACCAGTACCTCTGTGGCCATGCTGGGATTGTCCATGCTGGGCGTGGCAGCCATCGACTTCCGGGTGCCGAGCCGCTTCTCCGATGGTTACGGCCTGACGCAGGGCATCATCCACCGGTTGCAGGAAGAAGGCGATTTGCCCGACTTGCTGGTGACCGTGGATAACGGCATCTCCGCCATCGAAGGTGTGCGTGCCGCCCGGGAGCTGGGTATCAAAGTGGTCATCACCGACCACCACCTGGCCGGTGACGAACTGCCAGACGCCGATGCCATCGTGAACCCCAACCAGCCCGGCTGCCCGTTCCTGAGCAAGAATGCCGCCGGCGTGGGGGTGATGTTCTATGTGCTGACAGCCCTGCGCAAACACCTGCGAGACAACAACCTGCTGCCGGACCCGGAGCCCAACCTGGGCAGCCTGCTGGACCTGGTGGCACTGGGTACCGTGGCCGACGTCGTGCCGCTGGACCACAACAACCGCATCTTCGTGGAGCAGGGCATCCGCCGCATCCGCAAGGGCGAAGCCAGACCGGGCATCCTGGCCCTGCTGGAAGTCGCTGGCCGCGACTACACCGAAATCAGCGCCACCGATCTCGGCTTTGTGGTTGGCCCGCGCCTGAACGCCGCCGGCCGGCTGGACGATATGAGCATCGGCATCGCCTGCCTGCTCGCCGACAGCCGCGACGAAGCCCTGCGCCTGGCCCGGGAACTGGACAACTTCAACCGTGAACGCCGCAGCATCGAAAAAGACATGAAAGCTCAGGCCCAGGACCTGCTGGCCTCCATGTCCCTCGACATCGAAGGCCTGCCCTGGGGCCTGGCCCTGTTCGACCAGGACTGGCACCAGGGTGTGATCGGCATCCTCGCCGCCCGCATCCGTGAGCAGACTCATCGCCCTACCATCGCCTTCGCGCCCGATGACGACGGCGAACACCTCAAAGGCTCCGCCCGCTCCATCCCGGGTTTGCACATCCGTGATGCCCTGGCCGTGGTCGACGCAAAGAACCCGGGGCTGATGAAAAAATACGGCGGCCACGCCATGGCCGCCGGCATGACCATCGCCCGGAACGACCTGGAGCGTTTCAGCAACGCCTTCGACCAGGCCGTGCGCGATACCCTGAAACCGGAAGACCTGGAAGCCGCCATCACGACCGATGGCCCCCTGGCCCCGGAAGAGTTGAACCTGGACACCGCCTACCTGCTCAAGCGTGCCGGCCCCTGGGGACAGCATTTCCCCGAGCCGGTGTTTGACGGCGAATTCCGAGTGGTGAGCCAGCGCATTGTCGGTGAGAACCATCTGAAGCTGGTGCTGCAGTCGGTTGAGGGCGGGGGCATTATTGATGGCATTGCCTTCAATACCGGGCCTGAAGTGCCGGACTTTACCCGGAGTGGGGCTCGGGTGGTTTATAAGCCGGATGCTAATACGTTTCGGGGGCGGACCAATCTTCAGCTGCTGGTGGATTATCTGGAGCCTTTGTAGTGAATTTTTTGGCCACTAAATCCACGAAAGGGCACGAAAAAATAAGGGATTGAAAGATAAGATTTTTTGCCACGGAAGACACGGAAGGACACGGAAAGATATAAAGGGCAAAGAAGTAGCCGCAGACTCCCCGAACGCAGTCTGGGCGCAGGGTGGGTGGGAACCTTTCCGGGAGTATCGAAAACATGGATGTTTTCGTTAAGCGTACATGGACGTATTCACAGCGTCTCCCGGAAAGGTTCCCGCCCACCCTGTGCTTGCACCAGAGCCGAAGCCTCAGGGCCGGGCTCGGAACTCAGATACTCCGTACTTTCCGCTTGCTGATTTACCCCGCAAATTCCGGTAGAATCCGCCCTCTGTTTTTATCGCACCATTTTCCAAAGCGAGACAAGGTTTCATGGAAATTAATCCCATAGTGACGAAGATCAAAGAGCTTCGCGAGCGCACTGAAGCGCTGAGGGGGTATCTTTGACTACGATCAGCGCAGTGAACGCCTGACCGAAGTCGAACGCGAACTCGAACAACCCACCGTCTGGGACGATCCCGAGCGGGCCCAGGCTCTGGGCAAAGAGCGCTCTGATCTTGAACTGATCGTCAAAACCATCGACAACCTCACCAACGGCCTGGCAGATGCAGAAAGCCTGCTCGACATGGCGGTGGAAGAGGACGACGAAGGTACCGTCCAGGAAATCGAAGCCGATCTCGAAGGCCTCGATAAAGAACTCGAGAAACTCGAATTCCGCCGCATGTTCTCCGGTGAAATGGACGCCAACAACGCCTACCTGGACATCCAGGCCGGTTCCGGCGGCACCGAAGCCCAGGACTGGGCCAATATGCTGCTACGCATGTACCTGCGTTGGGCCGAGCGTCGTGGATTCAAATCCGAGATCGTTGAACTTCAGGAAGGTGAAGTGGCGGGCATCAAGAGTGCCACCATTCACATCCAGGGCGACTACGCTTACGGCTGGCTGCGCACGGAAACCGGCGTACACCGCCTGGTGCGTAAATCCCCGTTCGATTCCGGCAACCGTCGCCACACCTCCTTCTCTTCGGTATTCGTATCGCCGGAAGTGGACGACAGTTTCGAAATCGAGATCAACCCGGCGGATCTGCGAGTCGACGTTTACCGCGCCTCCGGTGCCGGTGGTCAGCACGTTAACCGGACCGAATCTGCGGTGCGACTGACCCACAACCCGACCGGGATTGTGGTGGCCTGCCAGGCCGGCCGAAGCCAGCACCAGAACAAAGACCAGGCCATGAAGCAGCTCAAGGCCAAGCTCTTTGAGCTGGAAATGCAGAAGCGCAACGAAGAGAAACAGAAAGCCGAAGACTCCAAGTCTGACATCGGCTGGGGTAGCCAGATCCGCTCTTACGTGCTGGATGACAGCCGTATCAAGGACCTGCGCACCAAGGTGGAAACCAGCAACACCCAGTCGGTGTTGGATGGTGACATCGACAAGTTTATTGAAGCCAGTCTGAAGATGGCGCTGTAATCAGCGCCATTCACCCACACCCGGACAATCCCGACTTCTTAGTGAGCCAAAATGACTGAACACACCCAGAACGCTGCACAGCCCGAGGACAACAAGCTGATTGCCGAGCGCCGCGCCAAACTGGCAAACATGCGTGAGCAGGGCAATCCGTTCCCGAACGACTTCCGTCGCGATGCCACCGCTGCCGAGCTGCAGGAAAAATACGGTGACAAATCCAAGGAAGAGCTGGAGTCCCTGGGCATCAAGGTGGCCATTGCCGGCCGCATGATGCTCGACCGCAAGGCGTTCAAGGTGGTTCAGGACATGACCGGCCGCATCCAGATCTATGCCTCCAAGGATGTCCAGAAAGACACCAAGCACTGGGATATGGGCGACATCGTGGGCGTGCGCGGTACCCTGTCGAAGTCTGGCAAGGGCGATCTGTACGTCACCATGGAAGACTACGTGCTGCTGACCAAGTCTCTGCGCCCGCTGCCGGAGAAGCACAAGGGCCTGACCGACACCGAAGCCCGCTACCGTCACCGGTATGTGGACCTGATGGTGAACGAAGACAGCCGCCGCGTGTTCCATGCCCGGTCGAAGATCATCAACACCATGCGCCAGTACTTCACCGACCGTGACTTCATGGAGGTGGAAACCCCCATGCTGCAGGTGATCCCCGGTGGTGCTACCGCCCGTCCGTTTGTGACCCATCACAACGCCCTGGGTATCGATATGTACCTGCGGATTGCACCGGAGCTGTTCCTCAAGCGCCTGGTCGTGGGCGGTTTCGAGCGGGTGTTCGAGATCAACCGTAACTTCCGTAACGAAGGGCTGTCGACCCGGCACAACCCCGAGTTCACCATGGTCGAGTTCTATCAGGCCTACGCCGATTACAACGACCTGATGGACCTGACCGAAGACATGCTGCGCACCATCGCGCAGAAAGTGCTGGGCACCACCACCGTGGTGAACACCCGGGTACTGAAAGATGGCAGCGAAGAAACCATCGAATACGATTTCGGCAAGCCGTTCGAGCGCCTGACCGTGGTAGACGCCATCCTGCGCCACAACCCGGACATCACCCGCGAGCAGCTGGCAGACGACGCCCAGGCCCGCGAAGTGGCGAAGAACCTGGGTATCCACGTGAAAGATATCTGGGGCCTGGGCAAGGTGCAGATCGAAATCTTCGAGGCCACCGCCGAGCATCGCCTGATGCAGCCGACGTTCATCACCGAGTACCCGAAAGAAGTGTCGCCCCTGGCACGTTGCAAGGACAGCGACCCGTTCGTGACCGAGCGTTTCGAGTTCTTCGTGGGCGGCCGCGAGATTGCCAACGGCTTCTCCGAGCTGAATGACGCCGAAGACCAGGCCGAGCGTTTCCAGGCCCAGGTGGCCGAGAAAGACGCCGGCGACGACGAAGCCATGTTCTACGATGACGACTACGTGATGGCGCTGGAATACGGCCTGCCGCCGACCGCCGGTGAAGGCATCGGTATCGATCGCCTGGCCATGCTGCTGACCGATTCGCCGTCTATCCGCGACGTTATCCTGTTCCCGGCCATGCGCCCGGAGCACAAGGCCGAGCAGAAGCCGGAAGGCGAGTAAAGCAATGCACCTTGCCGAGGCGCTGGCTCAGCAACTGAAGCCCGGTCGCGGCTGGGATGAGTGGCTGGCGGACGAGTTCCGTCAGCCTTACATGCGGCAACTGGCCGAGTTCCTGGCCGCCGAGGAACAGGCCGGAAAGGTGCTGTTTCCTCCAAGACACCTGTGTTTCAACGCCCTGAACAGCACGCCACTGGATATGGTGAGTGTGGTGATTCTGGGGCAGGATCCATACCACGGCCCCGGCCAGGCCCATGGCCTGTGTTTTTCGGTCCGGCCGGATGTGCCTCCGCCACCGTCCCTGGTGAATATCTTCAAGGAAATTGAAACGGATCTTGGCCATCCCCGGCCCGATCACGGCTGCCTGCAAACCTGGGCCGGGCAGGGTGTGCTTTTGCTGAATGCGGTGCTGACCGTGGAGCAGGGCAATGCTGGCGCCCATCAGGGTAAGGGCTGGGAAACCTTTACCGATAAGGTGATCGAAACCATCAATCGCGAGCGCGACGATGTGGTGTTTCTGCTCTGGGGCAGCTACGCCCGCAAGAAAGGCCGGCATATCGATCGCAACCGTCACCTGGAGCTGGAAGGGCCGCATCCGTCGCCCCTGAGTGCCTACCGGGGCTTCTTCGGCTGCAGTCACTTCTCCCGGGCCAATGACTGGTTGCTCAGCCGGAACCGGCCTGCGATCGACTGGAGCCTGCCACCGAAGGCGGAATTGCTACAGCGTTACGGCAAGCAATAATCAGCTTGCCGGATCAGCTTCCCGCTCCGGTACCGGGTAGGGCAGGTCGAGCACTTCGAATTGGCACGAGTCGTTACCTTCCAGGCTTAGCGACGACTTGTCCGCATCATGGCGCAGAACGGCCAGCAGCTCGCCCCCGTTGTCTGAGCTCATCACCGCATTGACCACATCCCCGGCTTTTTTGTCGCCTGCCAGCAGGTTGCTGCCAGCTTCAGGCGCCTGGGTGCAGCCGGTAAAAGCTAGCCTGTACAGACTTTTTTTCAGCTGACCGAGGAAGTGCATGCGGGCGATCACTTCCTGCCCGGTATAGCAGCCTTTCTTGAAATGCACGCCCTGCAGGTGCTGAAGGTTCAGCATTTGCGGTACGTAAGCCTCTGCGGTAGCCGGTGTCAGCCAGGGTACGCCGGCGGCAATGCTGGCGGCGTTCCAGTCGTTTATGGTCAGCTCGGGAAGCCCTTCGGGTAATTCGGCACCACCTTCCGGTAGCCACCATTCGTATCGGGGTAAAGCCCCGGCGCTGTCCTCAATGCGGATCAGGTAGCCGTTCTCTGTGGCCACTACATCGCCCGGGCTGGCCAGTTTGGCGGCGTTGTCTCCGGCAACCGTTACGGCGGCCTCCTGGCCCAGCAGGCCGATAATCCGGGCCTGCTCTACGACATCCATGCGGGTACCGCGGAACAGCATCAGGTATTTCTTCAGCTGGCCCAGGGTGGCGTCTGACAGTTCCCGGTCCAGGTCCATCAGCAGGTCCTGCTGGTCCCGCACCAGGCGGGTCAGGCAGTAGGCGCGGCCTTTTGGCGTGCTGGCTGCGGCCCGGCGTGATTGTTGGGGGGTAACGTCGTCCACGTGCTGGGAAAACTGGCCCTGAACAAACTTGTCGGTGCCCGGGCCGCTGATGCGGACCATGACCCTGTGCTCAAGCACCGCGTAGCCATGTTGGTTGGCGGTGGTGGGGCGGTTGTTCATAAAGCTCTCCGCAATGGGGTGGAAAATTCGTTAAGCCGTTGTTGGCCGGCCGGCTCTCAGCCACATCCGTAACCGGCGAAAATCGGTCTCCGGGGCGTTGGCACCAAACAGGGAGCTGGCACCGAGAACCAGTACAAACATAGTCCTGGATGTGGTGTCTGCAGGGCGAAGTTTCAAGGCCAGGAAGGAGGCGCCGAGGCTGCTCGAACCGCAGATTCTTACAGTGCGGGTTTCCCCGCTTGCCAGCTGGCAGGTGAGGGTGTCGGCGTCAGATTGCAGCGCAACAATGGCGCCACGGCCCTGTAACAGCCCGCAACGTCGGAACTGGCGAATAGCCATGATCCCTGCAGGCGCCAGCAGCAACAGCAGCCAAAGACTGTTGGCAGGGGCTGCGACGAGGCTGAACACCATCAGTACCAGCCAGGGCAGGGCAGCCAGTATGCCGGCCGCCCGCGAAGGGGAAAGTCTCAGTTCAATCCGGCTGGACACGGTTCAGGATGATCTCCACGATCCGCTGCAGATCCGGGTCCTGCGGCTTGCTGCGCTGCATGAACCACTCGAACATGTCGGTGTCTTCGCAGCTCAGCAGCTTGCGGTAGCGCTCCTGGTCTTCCTGATCGAGGTCCCGGTAGGCTTCTTCCAGAAACGGCAGCAGCAGTACATCCAGCTCGAGCATGCCCCGGCGGCTGTGCCACCACAGGCGGTGAAAGTCGGTATGGTCGTTGGATGCGTTGGTGTCAGACATAGTCGATTGCCTTGAAAACAGAATGGAATCTCCCGGTCAGGGAGACAGTGTGCGATAGGTGGTGGGTACCAGGACCGTGTCTTGCGGATCGTTCAGCAGGCCCGGGTAGTCCAGTGTGTAGTGCAAGCCCCGGCTTTCCTTGCGTTGCAGGGCCGAGCAGATGATCAGGTCTGCTACGGTAACCAGGTTACGCAGCTCGATCAGGTCATTGGTTACCCGGTAATTGCTGTAGAACTCGCCGATTTCCCGGGACAGCAGGTCGACCCGGTGCTTGGCCCGCTGCAATCGCTTGGTGGTGCGTACAATGCCCACGTAGTCCCACATGAAGTGGCGAAGCTCGTCCCAGTTGTGGGAGATCACAACGTCTTCATCGGAATCCCGTACCTGGCTTTCATCCCAGTCCGGTGCTGCGGGCGGTGCCGGAATATCCGATTCCCGGCGGGTGATATCGGCAGCGGCGGCGCGGCCGTACACCAGGCATTCCAGCAGGGAGTTGCTGGCCATACGGTTGGCGCCGTGCAGGCCGGTGAAGGCGGCTTCACCGACCACATACAGCTGGTTGATGTCTGTGCGGGCGCGTTCGTTGCTGACAATGCCACCACAGGTATAGTGGGCCGCAGGCACCACCGGAATAGGCTCCTTGGTGATGTCGATGCCAAAGCCCAGGCACTTCTCGTAAATGGTCGGGAAGTGGTGCTTGATGAAGTCTGCCGGTTTGTGGCTGATGTCCAGGTACAGGTGGTCTGCACCCAGGCGCTTCATTTCATGGTCGATGGCCCGGGCGACGATGTCCCGGGGCGCCAGCTCGGCGCGTTTGTCGAAACGGTCCATAAACCGGCTGCCGTCTGGCAGCTTCAGGACACCACCTTCACCGCGAACGGCTTCGGTAATCAGGAATGACTTGGCGTGCGGGTGGTACAGGCACGTAGGGTGGAACTGGTTGAATTCCATGTTGGCGACCCGGCAGCCGGCCCGCCAGGCCATGGCAATACCATCGCCGGAAGCACCGTCCGGATTGGTGGTGTACCGGTAAGCCTTGGAAGAGCCGCCGGTGGCAATCACGGTAAACCGGGCCCGGAACAGTTCCACGTGGTTGTCTTCCAGGTTCAGGATGTAGGCGCCCACGCAGCGGTTGCCCGGTAAGGCCAGTTTACGGTTGGTGATCAGGTCTACCGCCACCCGGCCGGATTTCAGGTCGATATTCGGGCGCGCCGCGGCCTGGCTGGCCAGGGTGGTGGATACCGCGTGGCCGGTGGCATCGGCGGCATGGATGATGCGCCGGTGGCTGTGCCCGCCTTCACGGGTCAGGTGGTAGTCGGCGCCATCGTCCTGGCGGGTGAACTCAACACCGGATTCAATCAGCCACTCGATGCTTTCCTTGCTGTGCTCCACGGTAAAGCGCACGGCGTCTTCGTGGCACAGGCCACCGCCGGCGTTAAGGGTGTCCTGTATGTGGTTTTCCACCGAGTCGGTATCGTCGAGCACCGCCGCAATGCCGCCCTGGGCCCAGAGTGTGGCGCCTGAACTGATGTCAGCCTTGCTGACCACGCACACCCTGAGGTGTTCCGGCAGGTTGAGCGCTACGGTCAGGCCGGCAGCGCCGCTGCCGATAATGAGAACGTCGTATTCGTAGGACTGTGGCATTGAGTCGATGTCGCGGGCCATAATGTGGACGTGTATTGAACTAAACTTTGCGCTTGCTGTCTATTTGGCCTGAACGAACGCAGGAAAATGCCCAATGACTCAAGCAAATCTTGCCAAGGCCAGAAAGCCAGTGGCCAGCAACAGGGGACACACTGCTGTTTCGTCCATGACACCTGATAAAGACTGGAATCCCGGTGAGCAGTCCGACAGCCAGACGGACCTGCAATTGGTGCGCAAGGTCCGTAATGGCGACCGAGCGGCCTTCGACCTGCTGGTGGTGAAATACCAGTCGCGGGTGGCCTCTATTATCAGCCGCTATGTCTACGACAGCCAGGAAGTCATGGATCTGGCCCAGGAAACCTTTGTCAAAGCCTACCGGGCGATTGACCGTTTCAGGGGCGACAGTGCGTTCTATACCTGGTTGTACCGGATCGCTGTTAACACTGCCAAAAATTACCTTGAAGCCCGGGGGCGCAGACCTCAGGGCTCGGCCGATGCTGCCGAAGCCGAAAACTTTGATGATGGCAGTCGCCTGCGCGACGTCGCCTCGCCAGAGCGGCTGCTGCAGCGGGAGCAATTACAGAAAGCCCTGACCGAAGCCATCGCCGGTTTGCCGGAGGAACTTCGGTCTGCGTTTCTGCTCAGAGAGTATGACGGCCTGAGCTACGAAGACATTGCCCGGATTCTGGAGTGTCCGATAGGAACCGTTCGTTCCCGGATATTCAGGGCGCGGGATGCAGTGGATCGCCAGTTGGCGCCGCTGCTGAATCATTCAGAGATATAAACGAGGTTGCACCTGATGGATGATCGTCTCAGAGAGACCCTGTCAGCGATGATGGACGACGAAGCGGATGAACTGTCGGTTCGGCGCTTGTTGTCCCATGCCAACCAGGACGAAGTCCGGGATCAATGGCAGCGCTGGCAGCAGGTCCGGGATCTGATGCACGAAAACCACGGCCCGACGGAAGGCCTGGATATCGCCTCTGCTGTGCGTGAGCAGCTTGATGGCAGGAGCCGCCGCGAGGTAGCTGCCAGTGAGGTTGCCCGGTCGTCGCGCCGGCGCTGGCACATGCCGGTCGCTGCCATGGTAGTGATGGCGCTGGTGGTCGGCTTTGGTGCCGGGGCCGGCTGGGATTCCCGACCGGGTGACGTTCCTGCGGCCATCGCGGGGCAGGGTGCGGTTGCACCGGTTGCCTTACCATCGGCAGTGGAAGAGGTGGCCCTGCAACGCCTGGATGAAGAACAACTGCAGCAGATGCGCCAGTATCTGCTTGAGCATGCGCAGCACAACAGCGTGGGCGCCGGGCGCGGTTCGGTAGGCTATGCCCGCCTGGTCAGTGCCAGCGGCGGTTATTGAGTGTGGGGCAGTTTCAATGATGGTTCCGGTTGGCATGAATGTCAGGTTGGTGGGTACTGCGCTGGTGACAGTGCTGGTATGGTTTTTTGCCATGCAGCCGGTAAAGGCCGACGAGTCGCCTGTTGAGCCGGACCCGGCCATGGCCTGGCTGGAGCGCATGGGCCCGGCCCTGAATATGACGTCTTATCGCGGTGTGTTTGTTTATGCCCGGGGCGACCGGGTTCACTCCATGCGCATCGCCCACCGCTACCGGAACGGTCGGGTGGAAGAACGCCTGGTGATGCAGGACGGTGGCAGCGGAGAGATTGTCCGCAAAGGCATGAATGTAGTCTGCGTGTTGCCGGATCGTGGCCGGATCAGCTTGGAAGAAGTCATTCCCTCCGGCCCCTTTGCCGAGGCCTTTACCAGCCAGTTGATGCCCTTCGGGCAATGGTATCAGCCGGAACTGATCGGTGAAGACCGGGTAGCGGGATACGATGTGGTTACCGTGGCCCTGACCGCCCGAGACAGCGATCGTTACAGCCACCGGCTGTGGCTGGAGAAAGAAACGGCCCTGCTGGTGAAAAGCCATGTGCGCAACGCTGACGGTGAGGTGCTGGAGCATTTCCAGTTCACCAACCTGGAGATAACCGGCGATATTCCCGACGAAGAGTTCGAAGTGCAGACCCGGGGCCGGGAAATTACCCGTACGCTCGACGACGCCGGCCAACCCCGGCAATCGATGATAGCGCGCATGAACGGCTGGACCCTGAACTGGCGCCCCGAGGGTTTTGAACCCGCAGCAGCGCCTCGTTCCGGCAAGGGCAAGGCAGTTGCTTTCTCTGATGGCCTGGCGGCGTTTTCGGTATTTGTTGAACCCATGGGCCGGCTGAAAATGCCCGCCGGGGCGTCCAGAATCGGTGCTACCACCGTATATATGCGTGAGGTGGCGGTAAATGAACGCGCGTTCCTGATCGCGGTGGTGGGAGAGATCCCGCCAGCCACGGCACGAAAGGTGGCCGATGGTGTGAAAATTGACGGCGCCCTTGGCCTGGTGTCTGAACGATGATCACTGAAACCGGCAAAGTGGTTGCCCTCAAGGGCGACCGGGCCTGGGTGCAGACTATCCGCACCAGCGCCTGCCAGAGTTGTTCGGCGCGCTCCGGTTGCGGCCAGCGGGCACTGGCGTCGGTGTCTGGTGGGCGTGCGAACCGGATACTGGTGGCCAACACCGTGGATGCCCGGGTGGGCGATGAAGTGGTGATCGGAGTGGATGAGCAATCGGTGCTGACCGCTTCGCTGGCGGTATACGGGCTGCCCCTTGTGCTGATGGTGCTGGGCAGTATCGGGGCCTATCGGTGGCTGGGGGCGACGGACCTTGTCGCGATTACCGGCGCGCTGGCGGGCCTGGCTGCGGGCTTTATCGCAGTCAGACACTGGCAGTCCGGCTCCGGTGACCGGTTCGAACCGCGCCTTGTGAGGGTCAACCGTATCGCAACGGTGAACTGTCTCTGAATCCTACCGTTTTTTAAGTTGAAAATCAGAGGCCTGACCCCAGAATTAACGCTGTATCACAGTCATAACAGGGGGTTGTAGATGTCGAGAACAAACACAAAAGCTGCCCGGTTGTCCCCGGTCCTGAAGCCCTGGCCGGTGCTGGGCGCACTGCTGATGTTGTCAGCACTGGTGTCGGTATTCTGGAGTCAGGGCCTGGCGGCCCGCGGCTTGCCGGACTTCACCGAGCTGGTGGAGGAAAATTCCAGTGCCGTGGTCAACATAAGCACCACAACGGATCCGCAAAGCAGCGGCTCCCGCTTCCAGGGTATGCCCTTCGACGAACGCCAGTTCGAGCAGCTGCCCCCGTTCCTGCAGGATTTCTTCCGTGGCCCCCAGTCGCCGTTTGGCGGGTCTCCCCATTCCCCGCAGCCCAGCCGTTCCATGGGCTCCGGCTTCATTGTTTCCAAAGATGGCTACGTGTTGACCAACAACCACGTGGTGGAGGGTGCAGACGAAGTGATCGTGCGCCTGAATGATCGCCGGGAGTTCAAGGCGGTTATCGTAGGCACAGATCCACGCTCTGACATGGCAGTGCTGAAAATCGATAACGGTGATGACCTGCCGGTGGTCAGTGTTGGTCGTTCTCAGGATCTCAAGGTCGGTGAGTGGGTGTTTGCCATCGGATCGCCGTTCGGGTTCGACTACACGGTAACTGCGGGCATTGTCAGCGCGCTTGGCCGCTCCCTGCCATCGGAAAACTATGTGCCGTTTATCCAGACCGATGTGGCCATCAACCCCGGCAACTCCGGCGGGCCGCTGTTCAACCTGGATGGTGAGGTTGTCGGCATCAACTCCCAGATTTACACCCGCTCCGGTGGCTTCATGGGGGTGTCGTTTGCCATTCCCATTGATGATGCCATGAGCGTATTCCGCCAGATCCGTGACGAAGGCAGTGTGGCCCGGGGCTGGCTGGGTGTGTTGATCCAGGAAGTAAACCGGGACCTGGCCGAGAGTTTTGGTCTGAAGCGCCCCCGTGGTGCCCTGATCGCTGAAGTGATGGAAGGCTCTCCGGCTGAAAGCGGTGGCCTGCAGTCCGGCGATATTGTCCTCGAGTTCAATGGCGAAGCTGTCCAGCGTTCCTCAGACCTGCCGCCCATGGTGGGTCGCACTGCGGTGGGCGAGTCGGCCCGGTTGACCGTGTTGCGTGAAGGCCGGGAGATGGACCTGGATGTCGAGATCGGTCGCTTGCCGGAGGACGGTGAAACCGCAGCCAGCCCGGAAGTGGGCAGCAACGAGAACAGCGGCGCCAACCCCCTGGGGCTGGCGGTCGAGTCGCTGAATGATGAAATGGCCCGGGCAGCAGGCGTCGACGGTGGGGTGCTGGTGTCCGGAGTTGGTCAGGGCGCAGCCTACGAGGCCGGAATTCGCCCCCGGGATATCATCACCGAAATCAACCGCAAGCAGGTGCGTTCGGTTGACGAGTTCCGCAAGGTGGTCGCGGGCCTGCCGGATAACCGGGCCGTTTCGGTACGCATCGTGCGCCAGGGCCGGGCTATCTATCTGGTGATGAAGCCCTGACCTGAACGCCCGCGTTCGACAGCTCACAAAGCCCCTGACGTAGTTCACGACACGCTCAGGGGCTTTTGCTATACTTTTTCGACCGATAATAACGATGGCTATGGCACGGATCGCCGGAAATGATGACAAAAAAGGAACTCCCCCTCCGTAAGTTGCTGAAATTCCGGAACGCCTGGGTTGCCTGGGGCGTGTTCCTGGTTTCAGTCATTGCCACCATTCTGCTCTGGCAATTGTCCATCCGCCTGGTGGAAGATCGCACCGAGGCCCGCTTCCGTACCCAGTCCCTTCAGCTGAGAACTGCCATTGAAGAGCGTTTGCTCAATTACGAGCAGGTGCTGGCCGGCAGCGCCGGGCTGTTCGCTGTCAGTGGCCGCGTTACCCGAGAGCAGTGGAGCGAGTACGTCAATAAAGTGGACATCAACCGCTACTACCCGGGCATTGAGGGTATCGGGTTTGTCGAGCGCATTGGCGTGCGACAGATGGCGGATCACATCTCTTCGGTGCGGGCCCAGGGGATATACGATTACCTGGTCCGGCCGCTGGGCAAGGGGCCCTACTATTACCCCATGGTGTATCTGGAGCCGGGTACCGACAGGAACCGGCGGGCACTGGGGTACGATGCGTTCAGCGACCCGGTGCACCGGAGTGCCATGGAGCGGGCTCGGGATGCCGCAGTGCCTATGGTTACCGGCAAGGTGGTGCTGGTGCAGGAATCGGTTGATGAAGACCAGGCCGGCTTTCTCATGTATTACCCGGTTTTTCAGGGCGGTGAGGTGCCGGAAATCCGGGCCGAGCGACGCATGATGCTGGCGGGCTATGTGTTCAGTGCCTTTCGTATGAACAGTCTGTTTGACGGCATTGTCGGGCTGATCTCCCCGTTCCTGGACGTTCGCATCTACGATAACGGCGTAGTGTCCCGCGACACCCTGATGTACGGCTCCAACCTCGGTTCCCTGGAAAACGATTTCAGTTTTGAAATGAGCCAGACCGTGTCGCTCGGTGGCCGGGACTGGTTGCTCCAAACCCGCTCCACTCCAGCCTTTGATTACCTGGCCTCTGACGCGCGCCCGCCGATTGTGCTGGGCTCCGGCTTGGCTATCAGCCTGTTGCTCTGGCTGTTTGCCCTCGCCCTGATCCGTTCGCGGATGATTGCCCAGGCCAGCGCCGGCCGTTACCGGGCCATTACCGAGGGGGCTGCCAACGTAACGCTGGTCCTGGATGAAGAGGGCCATGCCCTGTACGCCAGCCCCTCCAGCAAGGATATTCTGGGCTTTGATCCGGACGCCGTTGATCAGCTGGAGTTTGACCAGCTGGTGCATGCGGACGACTGGTCGGCCCTGAAGCGCGGCTTCAAGGATGCGATGGCAGAGCCGGGCAAGCAGATGCCGGTGGTGCGGGCCAGAATACGGGATGCCCAAAGCCGCTGGCGCGATATGGAAGGCACCTACACCGCCATGCTGACGGTTCCCGGGGTGAATGGCGTTGTGCTCAGCCTGAGGGACCTTACCCAGCTGAAGGCGGCCCAGTCGGAATTGCATCGCCTGGCCTTCTACGACCCGCTGACCGGGCTGGCAAACCGGCAGCTGTTCCGGGACCGGCTGGACCACGTGGTGCGCCGGTGCCGGCGCAGTGGCGAGCCGGCTGCCCTGATGTTCCTGGACCTGGACGGGTTCAAGCGAATCAACGACACCCTCGGCCATGACGCCGGTGATGAACTGCTGTGCCAGGTGGCTCAATGGCTGCAGGGCTGTGTCCGGGAAGAAGATTCGGTGGCGCGGCTCGGTGGTGACGAATTTGTGGTACTGCTTTCGCGTATCAGCGATTCCGACGCTGCAGGGCGGGTCGCCGAGTCGATTCTGCGCCGGCTTTGCCAGCGTATCCGCCTGAACGAGCACGAGGTAGGGGTAACTGTCAGTATCGGGATCACCATGATTCCCGACGACAGCGAAGATGCCGGCACCCTGATGAAATACGCAGACCTCGCCATGTACCGGGCCAAGGAGGTCGGCCGCAACACCTATCAGTTCTTTACCCCGGCGATGAATATCAAGGCGGCCAGGCGGCTGTTGCAGCAGGAAGAGCTGGCAACCGCCCTGGAAGGCGACCGGTTTGTACTGCATTACCAGCCGAAACTGGACCTGGCCAGCCAGCGGGTAATCGGGGTAGAGGCCTTCCTGCGTTGGCATCATCCGGAAAAGGGATTGGTATCGGCGCAGCAGTTTATCAGCCTGGCAGAGGAAACCGGCCTGATCATCCGCCTCGGTGAGCTCGCCCTGCGCCAGGCCTGCATCCAGGTACAGGCGCTGGAGCGGGCGGGCTTTGAATCCCTGAAAATGGCGGTGAACCTCTCGGTACGGCAGCTCACAGATTCCGGTTTCCCGGATCTGATGCGCCGGGTGATTACTGAAACCGGGGTATCACCGGACCGGCTGGAGCTGGAAATGCCCGCCGAGCTGCTCAATGAAGACCCGAGACTGGTGCGGGAGTTGCTGGTGTCGTTGAGTGATCTTGGTGTGTGCCTGATCCTGGACGACTTCGGCACCGGTTCCTGCTCTCTGGCTGCCCTGCAGCAGTTACCGCTGAACGTGATCAAGATTGATCACCGGTTTATCCGGGACATTCCCTACAATGTCAGCGCTACCGACGTAGCCTCGGCCGTTATCGCCCTGGCGCACCAGCTGCACCTGACCGTTGTGGCGGAAGGGGTGGAAACCATGCAGCAGCTTAACTTCCTGAAATCCGCCGGTTGTGCCCAGGGGCAGGGTAACCTGTTCAGCTATCCGCTGGACGAAGATGCCCTGATCGGGTTCCTGATTCGCCAGTACGAGAAGCCGCTGATTTCCTGATCATGGCAATGACGGCCGGTAACCGGTAAAATCACGCCGTTCCCGGATCCCGGTAGCGGCCCCTCCGGGCTCAATCCTACGTCTTATATGAGTAATCATTGTCTGTGACTGAACTGAGCCGAATCCGTAACTTTTCCATTATTGCCCACATCGACCACGGTAAATCCACGCTGGCGGACCGCTTTATCCAGATTTGCGGTGGCCTGACGGACCGTGAAATGGCCGAACAGGTCCTGGACTCCATGGACCTCGAACGGGAACGGGGCATCACCATCAAGGCCCAGAGCGTAACGCTCAACTACACCGCCAAAGATGGTGAAACCTACAAGCTGAATTTTATCGACACCCCTGGCCACGTGGATTTTTCCTACGAGGTATCCCGCTCATTGTATGCGTGCGAAGGCGCGCTGCTGGTGGTGGATGCCGGGCAGGGTGTCGAGGCCCAGTCTGTGGCCAACTGTTACACCGCCATCGAGCAGGGGCTGGAAGTTGTTCCGGTCCTGAACAAGATGGACCTGCCGCAGGCCGAGCCCGACCGGGTAGCCGCAGAAATCGAGGACATTATCGGAATCGACGCCACTGACGCCGTGCGCTGCAGCGCCAAGAGCGGCCTGGGTGTCGAGGATGTGCTGGAAGACCTGATCAAGAAGATTCCGCCCCCCAAAGGGGATCGCAGTGCACCGCTGCAGGCGCTGATCATCGACTCCTGGTTTGATAACTACCTGGGTGTCGTGTCACTGGTGCGGGTCACCGAAGGGGTGCTGCGCAAGGGCGACAAGATTGTCATCAAGTCCACCAAGAAAGCGTGGAACGCGGACAAGGTCGGTATTTTCAATCCGAAGCCTACCGATACCAATGTCCTGGAAGCCGGCGATGTGGGCTTCGTGGTGGCGGGCATCAAGGACATTCACGGGGCACCGGTGGGCGACACCATCGTGCACCAGAAGTTTGCTGAAGAAACCCCGATGCTGCCGGGCTTCCAGAAAGTGAAGCCGCAGGTGTACGCCGGTTTGTTCCCGGTCAGCGCCGATGATTACGACGATTTCCGGGATGCCCTGGAAAAGCTGACCCTGAACGATGCTTCGCTGTTTTTCGAGCCGGAAAACTCCGATGCCCTGGGCTTCGGCTTCCGCTGTGGCTTCCTGGGCATGTTGCACATGGAGATTATCCAGGAGCGACTGGAGCGGGAGTATGACATTGACCTCATTACCACCGCGCCCACGGTTATCTACGAAGTGGTCACCAAGCAGGGTGAGACCCTGTCGGTGGACAACCCGTCCCGGCTGCCGGATATTGGCTCCATCGAGGAAATGCGCGAGCCGATCGTAGAGGCCAATATTCTGGTGCCCCAGGAACACCTGGGTAACGTGATTGCCCTGTGCGAGGAAAAGCGCGGCGTTCAGAAGAACATGCACTTTATGTCCACCCAGGTGCAGGTCAGCTATGAGTTGCCCATGGCGGAAGTGGTGATGGATTTCTTCGATCGCATCAAGTCAGCGAGCCGGGGCTTTGCCTCACTGGATTACCACTTTGTGCGTTTCCAGACGGCCAACCTGGTGCGGCTGGATGTGCTGATCAACGGCGAGCGGGTAGATGCCCTGGCCCTGATCGTTCACAAAGACCTGGCCCACCGCAAGGGCCGGCAGCTTGTCGAAAAGATGAAAGAGCTGATCCCCCGGCAGATGTTCGATATCGCGATACAGGCGGCCATCGGAACCCAGGTGGTATCACGGGTTACGGTCAAGGCCCTGCGCAAGAACGTAACGGCCAAGTGTTACGGTGGTGACGTCAGCCGTAAGAAGAAACTGCTTCAGAAGCAGAAGGAAGGTAAAAAACGTATGAAGCAGCTGGGCAATGTCGAGGTGCCTCAGGAAGCGTTTCTTGCCGTGTTGAAAGTCGATAACTAAAACTAAGGCGCCCGGATGGACATTGATTTTCCACTGGTACTGGTAGTTCTGACATTGGTAACCGGTGTGATCTGGCTTGCCGACAAACTGGTTCTGAAAAAGCGGCGCCTGGCGGCTGCCGGGGCAGAGGATGCCCCCGCCGAGGAAGCACCAGCCGAACCCTGGCTGGTGGACCTCAGCCGGTCGTTCTTCCCGGTGCTGGCCGTGGTCCTGGTGTTGCGGTCGTTCCTGATCGAGCCGTTCCAGATTCCTTCGGGTTCCATGTTGCCCACCCTGGAAGTGGGCGACTTTATCCTGGTTAACAAGTATGCCTACGGCCTGCGCCTGCCGGTCGCCGGTACCAAGGTTGTTGAAATCGGCGATCCGGAGCGGGGCGATGTGATGGTGTTTCGTTACCCGGAAGACGGTTCCACCAACTACATCAAGCGGGTGATCGGCCTTCCGGGTGACCATATCCGCTACCGTAACAAGCAGCTGTTCATCAACAACGAGCCGGTGGCCCGGGACTTTGTGGCGCGTCTGCCACCGATGGAGCGCTGGCGCGAGCAGCTGGGGCCGGTAGAGCATGACGTGTACCTGACCATGGGCCGTGTCAGCGGTACCGGTGAGGGCGAATGGGTGGTGCCGGAAGGGCATTACTTTGTTATGGGCGACAATCGCGACAACAGTAACGACAGCCGATTCTGGGGTACCGTGCCGGACGACCTGGTGGTGGGCAAGGCCTTTGCAATCTGGATGCACTGGCAATCGCTGACAAGTCTGCCATCTTTTGATCGAGTAGGCTCTGTTGAGTAATCCATTGTTCCGGAGACAGAAAAGAATGAATAACAAAACTCCTGCAGGCCTGAAAAAGCAGCAAGGTGGCGCACTGGCCATGATGATCATCGCGCTGTTCTTCGGTGCGCTGCTCACCCTGGCGATCAAGATCGGGCCGGCCTACATTGATGACATTACCATCCAGGAAGCACTGGAAAGCCTGGAAGGTACCGAAGGCCTCGGGCAGATGGGGCCGGCACAGGTACGCACACTGATCAACAAACGCTTGAGCGTCAATAACGTCCGGGGCTTCGATGCCAAGAACATCACTGTGGAAAAGAACGGTGAGTTTGTGGTGATCAAGGTGGACTATGAGGTTCGCAACAATATCATCGGGAATGTGGACAGCATTGTTCATTTCCAGCACGAGTATGAGTTAGAGGGCAAGTGAGTTCACAACCAGATCTTGATCAGTTACAGCGCCGGATCGGCTACCAGTTCAGGGAACCTGAAAGGTTGCTGCTGGCGCTGACCCACCGAAGCTACGGCAACCAGAACAATGAGCGGCTGGAGTTTCTGGGCGATTCCATCGTGAATATGGTGATCGCCGAACATCTGTTCCTCCACTTCGAAAAAGCCCGGGAAGGCCAGCTGAGTCGCCTCCGGGCACGCATGGTCAAAGGCGTGACCCTGGCGGAAATCGGCCGGGAGTTCCAGCTGGGCCAGTATCTTCGCCTGGGTTCCGGTGAACTCAAAAGCGGTGGTTATCGCCGGGAATCCATCCTGGCGGATGCCGTGGAATCCATCATCGGGGCCATTTACCTGGACAGTGATTTTCACACCTGCCGCGAGCAGGTGCTGCGCTGGTTCAAGGAGCGGCTGGCGAAACTGGATATCCAGGATACCCAGAAAGATCCGAAAACCCGGTTGCAGGAATACCTGCAGTCCCGGCAGTTCCCGTTACCCCGGTATGAAGTGATTTCCGTGGACGGCGAAGCCCACAACCAGACCTTCCATGTGTCCTGCGCCCTGCCGTCACTGGATCGGAAAACCTCCGGCACCGGCAGCAGTCGCCGTATTGCTGAACAGCAGGCCGCCCGCAGTGCCCTGAAACAACTGGGCGTGGAGAACGACTGATGAATGATATTACCCGCCCGGAGAATCCGGACAGCCGTTGTGGCTTCGTAGCCATCGTGGGGCGCCCCAACGTGGGCAAGTCCACGTTGCTGAACCATATTCTCGGCCAGAAGCTGAGTATTACCTCCCGCAAACCCCAGACCACGCGCCACCAGGTGCTGGGCATCAAGACCGTGGGTCCGGTGCAGGCCATCTATGTAGACACCCCGGGCATGCACGAAGAAGAGCCCCGGGCCCTGAACCGCTACATGAACAAGGCTGCGACATCGGCCCTGATCGATGTAGACGTTGTGGTGTTTGTGGTGGACCAGCTCGCCTGGACCAGCGCCGACGAGATGGTGCTGGAAAAGCTGAAGCGCCTGAAGTGCCCGGTCATCCTTGCGGTTAACAAGGTCGACAAGATCGAGAAGCGGGATTTGCTGCTGCCACATCTGGAAACGCTGTCGAAGAAGCGGGAATTCGCCGAGATTATTCCGCTGTCGGCCCTGAAAGAGACCAACCTGAAACCACTGGAAGAAGCGGTGGGCCGGTATCTGCCGGAGAGTGTGCATTTCTACCCGGATGACCAGATTACGGATCGCAGCGAGCGGTTCATGGCTTCGGAAATGGTGCGTGAGAAAATCACCCGGCAACTGGGTGCGGAATTGCCGTATTCCGTGGCGGTCGAAATTGAAGAGTTCAAGCATCAGGGCAAAACCCTGCATATTTCGGCCCTGATCCTGGTCGAGCGTGAAGGCCAGAGGAAGATCATCATCGGTGATAAGGGCGAGCGCCTGCGCCAGATTGGCCAGGATGCCCGCATGGATATGGAGAAGATGTTCGGCTGCAAGGTGATGTTGCGGCTGTGGGTCAAGGTTAAGCGGGGCTGGGCAGACAGCGACCGGGCCCTGAAAAGTCTGGGCATGAGCGACTTCTGAGGCCGCCATGGTGGCCTCGAAGGGAGCTGTGCAGCAAGAGCCGGCGTATGTGATCCACCGCCGGCCCTGGCGGGAAACCGCCCTGCTGGTGGACCTGTTTACCCTCAACCATGGCCGCATGAGCCTGGTTGCCCGGGGTGCCAACAGTGCAAAAAGCCCCCTCAAGGCCCAGCTGCAGCCGTTTCAGCCCTTGCTGGTCGACTGGACCGGCCGCAGTGACCTGAAAACCCTGGTGCAGCTGGAAGTGCGCTCTGCACCGTTGCTCAGGCAGACCCTGTCGCTCTACAGTGGCCTTTACATCAACGAGTTGCTGCAACGGGTCTTGCCGGTTGCCGATCCTTATCCCACCCTGTTCGCCAGCTATATCGATACCCTGCAAGCCTTGACCGGCCTGGCCGGCCGGGGTGAACTGGAGCCCTTGCTGCGTCGCTTCGAGCGGGAGTTCTGTTCCGCGCTGGGCTATGACTTTGCCTGGGACCAGGCCACCGATACCGGCTTGCCGGTCAGCGCCGGCCAGGTATACGGATACGACCCGGCCCAGGGCATTGTGTCGGCGGCCAGCCGTGATGCCCGCCTGAACCAGTTGCCCGGGGATGTGCTGATAGCCCTCGCTGCCGGTGACTACACCAGTGAAGCCAGCCGCAAAACCGCCAAGCGGGTGATGCGTGTACTGGTAGACTACCTTCTGCAGGGTAAGCCCCTGCACAGCCGCAATCTTTTCAGCCAGACGGTTTCGTCTTCAGGGAGAACGTAATGAACCCCAGAGTGTTGCTCGGAGTGAACATCGACCACGTGGCCACCCTTCGCCAGGCCCGGGGTACCCGTTATCCGGACCCGGTGCAGGCCGCACTGGTGGCAGAGGAAGCCGGCGCAGACGGCATCACCATTCACCCCCGGGAAGACCGCCGGCATATCCAGGACCGGGACGTATTGCTGCTCAAAGAAGTGCTGCAGACCAAGATGAACCTGGAAATGGCGGTGACCGATGCCATGCTGGCCTTTGCCGAACAGGTGCGGCCGGAGTGTGTGTGCCTGGTACCGGAAAAGCGGGAAGAGCTGACCACCGAAGGCGGGCTGGATGTGGATGGCCAGGAAGACCGGGTGGCCCGGGCCTGTGAACGGCTGGCGAAAATCGGCGCAGAAGTGTCACTGTTTATTGATCCGGACCCGGTCCAGATTGACGCTGCGGTGCGCTGTGGTGCGCCGGTGGTGGAACTGCACACCGGCGAATATGCCGAGGCAGAAACCCCGGAGCAGGCGGATGCCTCTTTCCGGATTCTGGCGGATGCCGTGGCCTATGCCCGCAAGAAGGGGCTGATTGTCAACGCCGGCCATGGCCTGCATTACCATAACACCGAGCGGGTGGCGGCTATTCAGGGCATCAATGAACTGAATATCGGCCATGCCATTATTGCCCGCGCAGTGTTTACCGGCCTGAAAGAGGCCGTGCGTGATATGCGGGCGATTCTGGATAGCGTACGCCGCTAGGCTTGCGGGCTTGTGGCCGGCTGGTGCTGTTCCCGGAACAGTTGCTGCCAGTCGGTCTGCTCGCTCCAGTCCTGCAACCGGGCCATCGCGGCCAGCAGCTGGTCTTTCTGGATTTCCAGGTCCTGGGCCTGGCACTTCAGGGCGGTTTCAAACCGGTTGGTGGCTGTGCGCAACTCCGGAACGCCACAATAGCGGGTGGCGCCGTGGAGCTTGTGTACACACTCCAGCAGAACATCCAGTTGCTGCTTTTCCCATAGCTCAGGGATGGCCTTGCTGTCGGTATGCAGCTGTTCCAGCAGCATGCTGAACAGCTCCTCCGCCAGGTCAGCCTTGCCGGCGGCCAGCTGAATACTCTCGTCAATACTTACGCAATCCTGGTGCGTCCGGCGGTTAGACGGCCGCAGACCGCGCCGGGTATCCCGCACCTCGGAAATCTTGAACCTGGGCTGGCTGCCGGAGCACTCGTAGCCCGTAAATTCCCGTACCAGTTCAATCAGCTGGGCGCTGCTGATGGGCTTGGGCATGTAGCCGTCAAAACCCTGCTTGGCCAGTTTTTCCTGTTCGTCGGCCAGGGCATGGGCGGTCAGGGCAATGATCGGCGTTTGATGGGAGCCGGAATCCAGGGCGCGGATACGGGCAGTGGTTTCCACCCCGTCCATGCCAGGCATTTGCAGGTCCATGAACACCAGGTCAAAGGGCTTCTGCCGGGCCTTGGTCAGGGCTTCGAAGCCGCTGGAGGCGCTCTCGGCATCCAGGCGGCAATCTTTCAGCAGGGTCATTACCAGCTTCAGGTTAGCCTCGTTATCATCCACCGCCAGGATGCGCGGCACCCGGCCGGCGCCGGAGGTTCTTGTGCCGGGCACGGGCTGGGGCAGGGTGCCCCTGCCGGTATGGATTCCGTGAATCAGCAGCAGTAATTCGTCATACAGGGGATCACGGCACACCGGCTTGGTCAGGTGACCGCTGGCCAGCCCGGACAGCGGCAGGTCGTGGGTCTCCAGGGTGGGCGTCAGCAGCAGGGTGCGGCAGTCCCGCTCCACCTCCAGGCTGCGCACCAGGCTGCAATACTGGCTGGAGTTTAGCAGGTGCCGGGTAATGCCGAGCAGGACAACGGCATAGCCTTCCTGGCGGCGCTGGGCTTCTTCTACCTGTTCCATCAGGGCGCCGGGCGAGGCCACCCGGTCAACCGCCACGCCCCATTCCCGCAGCAGGTGTTCCACCGCAAGCCCGGTGGTTTTCTGGTGCTCCAGATAGATAATCCGCTCGCCTTTCAGAGCCTCCCTGGAGAAGGAGCCCTCGCCGGTGACGGACAGTTCCGGTGTCAGCGTGAACCAGAAAGTCGAGCCCCGGCCCAGTTCGCTCTCCAGGCCGATTTCGCCGCCCATTTCTTCGACCAGGCGCTTGGAAATCGCCAGCCCAAGCCCGGTACCGCCATACTGCCGGGCGGTGGAAGCATCAGCCTGGCTGAAGGCGTTGAACAGGGATTGCTGCTGGGCCCGGGACAGCCCCACCCCGGAGTCGGTTACGCTCAGGCGCAGGGTGACCCGGTTGGCCTCCTTGTCCTCGTCTTCCAGGCTGGCGCGCAGTACGACTTCGCCGGTCTGGGTGAACTTGATGGCGTTGTTGACCAGGTTGGTGATCACCTGCTTGACCCGGAGCGGGTCGCCCATGATGTTGTCCGGCACGTCGTTATAGACCAGCGGAACCAGGTCCAGGTTCTTGGCGTGGGCCGCCGGTGCCAGCATCACCATCACTTCTTCCACGATATCCCGCAGCTGGAAGGGCACGCGGTCCAGGATCAGTTTGCCGGCTTCGATCTTCGAGAAGTCCAGGATGTCGTTGATGATGGTCAGCAGGATTTCCGACGACTTGCGGATGGTGTTCAGGTGGTCCCGCTGTTGGCGTGGCAGGGGGCTTTTCAGCAGTAATTCGGTGAAGCCGATAATGCCGTTCAGCGGCGTGCGGATTTCGTGGGACATGTTGGCCAGGAATTCCGATTTTATCCGGCTGGCTTCCAGGGCCTCTTTGCGGGCAAAGTCCAGTTCGATGTTCTGGATCTCGATGGTCTCCAGGGTTTCCCGAAGGTCTCCGGTGGCCTGGTCGATGTTCTGCTGCATTTCTGCCTGGGCCTGGCTCAGTTCCGATGCCATCTCGTTCAGGCCGGATTCCAGCTGTTCAAACTCCGGCCCGGCCCGGGTGTATACCCGGGTATCCAGCTTGCCTTCCTTGAGCTTGGCCACCGCTTCATTCAGCTGGAATACAGGGTCGGTAAAGGCCCGGCTCAGGCGCAGGGAAACCAGCAGGCTCAGCAGCACGCCGCCAACCACCAGCATCAGGGAGATCAGCAGCGCCTGGTAGGTTTCTTTTTCGGTGCGGATATGGGACATCTCTACGGCCACCCAACCGAGGGGCTCGGCCAGCCCGGTGGCGGATTCCCGGGCGTCCGGGTCGAGCATGGTTTCGATCATCAGGTCTTGCAGGTACACCGGGGTGACGAAGCGGGTGCTGCTGTCTGAGCTCAGCTTGACCGGTCTTTCCGAGCCCAGGGCCGAGGCCGGGATGGTTTCGGTGCTGCCGGGGCCGCTGTGCAGCAGGCGTTGGCCGTCCCGGTCGAAGAAGGTGATGGAGCGGACATCCTGCTCTTCCAGCAGTGCCGTGGACAGGCTGCTCAGAAGGCTGCGGTTGGCGGTAAACAGGCCATACTCGGCACCGGCAGACAGCTGGCGGGACAGGGATTCGCCCCGGTCGTTCAGCAGGTTTTCGATGTTCTTCACCCAGCTGTAGGTAAAGAACAGGCCCAGCAACAGGGTGGTCAGAAGGGTGGGAACGAGGGTCACCACCAGAACTTTTTTTCGAATGCCCCAACGCCGCATACTGTGTTCCCGTCAGTCTTACGAGCCCGGTGCTGTGTTGGCAGCCAATACCGGGTACTTCCCTGTCAGCATAGATGATCCGGATCGGAATGACTGTGGCCGCCATCCCGCGTATGATTCAAAGCCGAAAGTGTATCACAGGGTTTGCGTATGATTTTCCCCACCATTGAAGATTATGTCGGCCACACGCCACTGGTTCGTTTGCAGCGGATACCGGGCAATACCTCCAATGTCATCCTGGCCAAGCTGGAGGGTAATAACCCGGCCGGTTCGGTAAAAGACCGGCCCGCCATCAGCATGATCCAGGAAGCAGAGCGCCGGGGTGAAATCCAGCCGGGTGATACCCTGATTGAAGCCACCTCCGGCAACACCGGTATCGCCCTGGCCATGGCCGCCGCCATCAAGGGCTACCGGATGGTGCTGATCATGCCCGATAACCTGAGCGAAGAACGCAGGGCCTCCATGCGTGCCTATGGTGCGGAAGTGGTGAATGTTACCCGTGACCAGGGCATGGAAGGCGCCAGGGATTTGGCAATCCGTATGGAAGCCGAAGGCAAGGGCAAGGTGCTGGACCAGTTCAGCAACCCGGATAACCCCCTTGCCCACTATCGCAGCACCGGCCCGGAAATCTGGGAACAGACCCAGGGCAAGGTGACTCACTTTGTCAGCTCCATGGGCACCACTGGCACCATCATGGGCGTGTCCCGTTACCTGAAAGAGCGCAACCCGGATGTCCGTATTATCGGGCTGCAGCCGGAAGACGGCGCCTCCATTCCCGGTATCCGGCGCTGGCCGGAAGCCTATCTGCCAAAAATCTACGATGCCGCCCGGGTAGACCAGGTGCTGGACATCGGCCAGCAGGAAGCAGAAGACACCATGCGGGCCCTGGCCCGTGAAGAAGGCATCTTCTGTGGTGTGTCTTCGGGCGGGGCCATTGCGGCTGCGCTCAAGCTGTCTGGCCAGGTTGAAAACTCGGTGATCGTGGCCATTATCTGTGACCGCGGAGACCGTTACCTGTCTACCGGTGTATTCCCGGGCGCCTGAATCGTTAATCTTCAAGAGACCAGCCAATATGAGTAAGCGCCGCCGCAAGGTTCTGCCGCAAGAACCCGTGCGTTGTGAAATTGAATCCCTCGGCCATGATGGCCGTGGCATCGCCCGAACCGACGGCAAAGTCCAGTTTGTGGACGGCGCCCTGCCCGGGGAAACGGTGATGGCAAAGATGGTCAGCACCCGCAGCAAGTTCGACGAGCTGCGCACCCTGGAAGTGCTGGAAGCCGCCCCTGACCGCCAGCAGCCCCCCTGCGAATTTGCCGACCTGTGCGGCGGCTGCAGCCTGCAACATATGAGCGCCGATGCCCAGATCCGGTTCAAGGAAGACACCCTGCGGGAGCACTTTGCCCATTTCGGGGGCATAGAGCCGGAGCAGTGGATTGAGCCCATGCGTTCACCGGATACCCTGGGATACCGCCGCAAGGCTCGGCTCGGGGTGCGTTACGTAAAGGCCCGGGAATCGGTGCTGGTGGGGTTCCGGGAAAAGCGCAACAGCTTCCTGACCGACATTAGCGAGTGTGTGGTGCTGGACCCGCGTATTGGCAAACGCATCACGCCGCTGCGGGAGCTACTGCACGGCATGGTTGCGTTTGACCGCATCGCCCAGGTGGAAGTGGCCTGTGGTGACGACGTTGCCGCCATGGTGTTCCGTAACATGGACGACCTGGTGCCGGAAGACCGGGAAAAGCTGATTGCCTTTGGCCAGGCCCACGACTTGCATATCTACCTGCAGCCGAAGGGCCCGGACACCGTGCACCGGATCTGGCCGGAATCGGCGGGCCGGGACGACGAACGCCTGGCCTACCGTATGGATGAATTCGACCTGACCATGCAGTTCCACCCCATGGACTTCACCCAGGTGAATGCCGGTATCAACCGGGACATGGTGCACCGGGCGGTTGAGTGGCTGGATATCCAGCCTGGCGAGCGGGTGCTGGACCTGTTCTGTGGCCTGGGTAATTTTACGCTGCCGCTGGCCCGTAAGGGTGGCCAGGTTGTGGGTGTGGAAGGCGACGATGCCATGGTGGTTCGTGGCCGGGAAAATGCACGGTTGAACGGCCTGGATAATGTGGAGTTTTTCGGGGCTGACCTGCACGGCGACTTCACCGGCCAGGGCTGGGCGAAGGAAGGTTTCGACAAGATCCTGATCGACCCGCCCCGCTCCGGTGCCGAGGATATCTGCAAGTACCTGACCGCCTTTGGCGCCAACCGGATTGTCTATGTGTCCTGCAACCCGGCCACCCTGGCCCGGGATGCCGGTGTCCTGGTGCGTAACGGCTACCGGCTGGTGCGCGCCGGTGTGATGGATATGTTCCCGCACACCACCCATGTTGAGTCCATCGCCCTGTTCGAGCGCGACCCGCGCTGACAGGTTCGGGGAACCGGCCTTGCCCCTGCTCCGGACGAGCCCGGGCAACGCCGGAAACTTATCAGGTAAGTTATTGCTATGGTTAAAGTTAGGGAAGAGTACGGGGTAACCGGCGACGGTGAAGTGGATATTGACCGTTGGGTTCAGCACATTGCCGAGCTGACGCATCTGGATAAGCCGGACCAGCTGCGACTGGCCTGCGAGAAAGCGGCTCTGATTGCACTGCAGGCGTTCCGCGAGGACCGCCTGTGGACGCCCGGCTCCAGCAGCTTCCGTACCGGGCTGGAAATGGCCCAGGTGCTGGCGGAGTTGCACCTGGACCAGGCCAGCCTGGTGGCTGCCGTACTCTATCGGGCCGTTCGGGAAGAGCGGGTCGCCCTTGAAGAAATTCGAAAGGAATTCGGCGATGAAGTTGCCGGGCTGATCAACGGTGTCCAGCAGATGGCGGCGATCTCGTCGGTTCACCATCCGCTCAAGGGCAACGTGCTGGGCCAGAGCGAAGGCCAGCTGGACAATGTGCGCAAGATGCTGGTCACCATGATCGACGACGTGCGGGTAGCCCTGATCAAGTTGGCAGAGCGAACCTGCGCCATCCGGGCGGTGAAAGACGCTCCGGAAGAAAAGCGTATGCGGGTGGCCCGTGAGGTGTTCGACATCTACGCGCCGCTGGCCCACCGGCTGGGTATCGGCCATATCAAGTGGGAACTGGAAGACCTGTCTTTCCGCTACCTGCATGCTTCCGCCTACAAGAAAATCGCCAAGCTGCTGGATGAAAAGCGGCTCGACCGGGAAGGCTATATCCGTCGGGTGATCGATACCCTGCAGACCGAGCTGAAGGCTTCCGGCATCAAGGGCGACCTCAGTGGCCGGGCCAAGCACATCTACAGCATCTGGCGCAAAATGCGTCGCAAGGGCATTGATTTCTCCCAGGTATACGATGTCCGGGCGGTACGGATACTGGTGCCGGAAGTGCGGGATTGCTACGCCGCACTGGGTATCGTGCATACCCTGTGGCGGCACATCCCCAACGAGTTTGATGACTACATCGCCAACCCCAAGGAAAACGGTTACCAGTCCCTGCATACGGCGGTGATCGGCCCCGAGGGCAAGGTGATGGAAGTGCAGATCCGTACCCATGCCATGCATGAAGAAGCTGAACTGGGTGTCTGTGCCCACTGGCTGTACAAGGGTACGGACAAGAACAACAAGTCCTCCGGCTACGATGCCAAGATCAACTGGCTGCGCCAGGTACTGGAGTGGCAGGAAGAGCTGGGTGACTTGTCCGGGCTGGCAGACCACCTGAAATCCGATGTCGCCTCCGACCGCGTGTATGTGTTTACCCCGGAAGGCCATGTGGTGGACCTGCCCCAGGGCGCCACGCCGGTGGACTTCGCCTATCGCGTGCATACCGAAATCGGCCATGCCTGCCGGGGCGCCCGGGTGAACAGCCGGATTGTGCCATTGACCTACCCGCTGAAAACCGGCGACCAGGTGTTTATCCTGACCTCCAACAACCCGGCGCCCAGCCGGGACTGGCTGAACCCGAGTCTGGGCTATATCCAGACTTCCCGGGCCCGGGCCAAGGTCACCCACTGGTTCAAGCAACAGGACCGGGACCGCAACATCACCGATGGCCGGGCAATCCTGGAAGACGAATTCCGGCGCCTGTCGATCTACGATGTCGAGCTGTCGGAGCTGGCGAAAAAGGTTAACTATCACTCCACCGAAGACATGTTTGCGGCGGTGGGTGCCGGTGATTTGCGCCCCACCCATGTGGCTAACGTGGCCCAGCAGATGCTGGAGCCCAGAACCGAGCAGCTGGATCTCAAACTCACCGGCAACCGCAAAAAAGCCTACGACACCGAATCGGATATCCAGATTCTGGGTGTGGGCAAGCTGAAAACCCAGGTGGCCAAGTGCTGCAAGCCGCTGCCGGGTGACCCGATTGGTGGCTACATTACGGTGGGCCGGGGCGTTACCGTGCACCGTCAGGACTGCATGACTTTCCTGAACCTGAAGGAATTCGAACCCAACCGGATCATCGAAGTAAACTGGGGTGGCCAGCCGGCCGCGGTGTATCCGGTGGATATCGAGATCGAGGCCTACGACCGGTCTGGATTGCTGCGGGATATCACCCAGGTGCTGTCGGCGTCCAAGAGTGATGTCATGTCGCTGCATACCCAGACCAATAAAGACGAGAACACTGCCACCATGCTGGTGACTGTGGAAATCTCCAGCCTGGAACAGTTGGCGCGGTTGCTGGCGCAGATCCGCAACCTGCCGAACATCATCGACGTAAGGCGAAAGCGCGGATGAGCTATTCCATCGACGACCTGAAAACCCTGATGGCGCGCCTGCGGGAACCGGACACCGGTTGCCCGTGGGATACGAAGCAGACCTTCGCCAGCATCGTACCCCATACCATCGAAGAGGCCTACGAGGTGGCCGATGCCATCGAGCAGGGTGATTACCCCCATGTGAAAGACGAGCTGGGGGATCTGCTGTTCCAGGTGATCTTCTACGCCCGGATGGGGCAGGAAGAGGGCCACTTTGATTTCGATGGCATTGTCGACAACCTGGTGCGCAAACTGATCCGCCGGCACCCCCATGTGTTTCCGGAAGGTACCCTGGAAAGCCGGATAGACCCGGACAACCGGCCCACGGAAGCCTGGATCAAGGAAAGCTGGGAGCGCATCAAGGCGGAAGAGCGGGCGCAGAAACCTGCGCCGGATGCCGATACATCGGTCAGCCGCCTGGACGGTATTGCCCGCACACTGCCGGCCATGGCCCGGGCCGAGAAGTTGCAGCGCCGCGCGGCCCGCCACGGCTTTGACTGGCCGGATATCGGCCCGGTGTTCGACAAGCTGCACGAAGAAATCGACGAACTGAAGGAAGCCTGGCAGGCCGCCGAAGACGGCACCGGCGAGCGCGATGCGGTGGAAGACGAGCTGGGCGACCTGCTGTTTGTGTGCGTGAACCTGGCCCGGTTCATGAAAGTGAATCCGGAGCAGGCGCTCAAGCGCACCAATCGCAAATTCGAAATGCGCTTCCGGGCCATTGAAGAGATCCTGGCCGCCGAGGGGCGTGACATGGACGAAGAAAGCCTGGAGGCGCTGGATGCCATCTGGCAGCGGGTCAAGGGCGTGGAAAAAGGGTAACCCCAAGGCCTGATAGACTTTCCCGGGCAATCCTTAGTATCGTAAGTCTCTCCTGATTACGCCCTACAGAAGGAACCCGCTGTGACAGAACTGCATCCCGATCTGCGAGAGAACGTACGTTTACTGGGTGAATTGCTCGGCCAGAGCATTCTGCAGCAGCCTGGGCAGGAGTGCTTCGACCTGATCGAGCAAATCCGGGCGGCGGCAAAGGCCGATCGCCGCCAGGAAAGCGGTTCCGGCCAGCGGCTTGAAACCCTGCTGCGTCAGCTCAGCGATAATGAGCTGCTGCCGGTGACCCGCGCCTTCAACCAGTTTCTCAACCTGGCCAACCTGGCGGAACAGTATCACGGCATTCGCCGTAAGCAGGGGCACCCGTCTGACCTGATGGTGGAATCCCTGAGCGAAGTCTTCGAACGGCTGAAATCCGGCGGCGTTGACCCGGAAGAACTGCACCGCCGCGTGGCCGACCTGCGCATCGAATTTGTGCTCACCGCACACCCCACCGAAGTGGCCCGCCGTACCCTGATCCTGAAATACGACGAAATGTCAGACTGCCTGGCCCGGCTGGACCATGACGACCTGATGCCGGCGGAACGGGGCGAAATCACAGACCGTTTGTCGCAGCTGATCGCCGAAGCCTGGCACACCGACGAAATCCGCCACGAGCGGCCCACCGCGGTCGATGAAGCCAAGTGGGGGTTTGCGGTGATTGAAAACAGCCTTTGGCAGGCGCTGCCGAAGTTTCTGCGCAGCCTGGATACCTCCCTGGAGGGTGCTACCGGCAAGGGGTTGCCGCTGCAGGCGACCCCGGTGCAGATTGCCTCGTGGATGGGCGGCGACCGGGATGGTAACCCCAACGTCACCCACGATGTGACCCGGCAGGTATTTCTGCTTGGGCGCTGGATGGCGGCCGACCTGTACCTGCGTGATATCCAGTCCCTGAGAGCCGAGCTGTCCATGTGGCAGGCCAGTGCTGAATTGCAGGCAGTCACCGGTGACTCCCGGGAGCCGTACCGTCAGGTACTGGCGCAGTTGCGGGACCGGCTGATCCGCACCCGGGACTGGGCCGAGGCCAGCGTCAAGGGCGATCCGGCCGACAGCACTGACATCCTGTTCGAAAACGAAGACCTGACCGCACCGCTGGAGCTGTGTTACCGCTCGCTGGTGCAATGCGGCCTTGAACACATTGCCAACGGACCGCTGCTGGACACCATTCGCAGGGCCCACACCTTCGGGCTGCCGCTGATCCGGCTGGATATCCGCCAGGAAGCCACCCGCCATGCCGAAGCCGTCGCGGAAATGGTGGAGTATCTGGGGCTGGGTGATTACTCGTCCTGGCCGGAGCAGCAGCGCCAGGAGTTCCTGTTGCGTGAACTGCAGGGCCGCCGGCCGCTGGTGCCCAGAAACTGGGAACCCTCGGAGCCGGTCCGGGAAGTGCTGGCTACCTGCGAAGTGGTGGCGCAGCAAACCCCGGAAGCGTTGGGCTCTTATGTGATTTCCATGGCGAGCACGCCATCGGATGTGCTGAGCGTAATCCTGCTGTTGCGCGAAGCCGGCATGAAGTTCCCGATGCGGGTCGTGCCGCTGTTCGAAACCCTGAGCGATCTGCAGGGCGCGCCGGACAGCATGGCCGCCCTGTACGAGGTGGACTGGTATCGCGAATACTGTCAGGGCCGTCAGGAAGTGATGATCGGCTACTCGGATTCGTCCAAGGACGCAGGCCAGCTGATGGCCGCCTGGGCCCAGTACCAGGCCCAGGAGAAGCTGACCCGGGTGGCTGGCCAGTATGGCGTGCACCTGACCCTGTTCCATGGCCGCGGCGGTACGGTAGGCCGGGGTGGTGGTCCTGCCAACCGGGCGATCCTGTCCCAGCCCCCGGGGTCAGTAAACGGCAGTTTCCGGATTACCGAGCAGGGCGAGATGATCCGCTTCAAGTTCGGCTTGCCCCGGCTGGCGGTGCAGAGCCTGACCCTGTACACCACGGCGGTTATCGAGGCCACCCTGGCGCCGCCACCGGAGCCGGAAGACAGCTGGCGCGAAACCATGGACTGGCTGACTGAAAGGTCCCTGAAGGCCTATCGGGATGTGGTTCGGGAGAATCCGGATTTTGTGCCTTATTTCCGCCAGGTTACGCCGGAAACGGCCCTGGGCAAACTGGCCCTGGGCAGCCGTCCGGCCCGCCGCAAGCCCACGGGTGGAGTGGAAAGCCTGCGGGCCATTCCCTGGATCTTTGCCTGGACCCAGATGCGCCTGATGCTGCCAAGCTGGCTGGGCAGCGATGTGGCACTTGAAGAAGCGGCAAAGGCAGAGCGCCTGCCGGAACTTCGGGAAATGATGCGCGGCTGGCCGTTCTTCCGCACCTATGTGGATATGCTCGAGATGGTACTGGCCAAGGCTGACCTGCGCATTGCGAGCTATTACGAGCAGACCCTGGTGGAAGACGACAAGCTCAAGGCACTGGGCGCCAGCCTTCGGGAACGGCTGACCGGATGCATTGAGCGCTTGCTGGAGCTCAAGGAGCAGCAGGAACTGCTGGAAAGCGAACCGGTGTTCGCCCACTCCATGAAAGTGCGCAACCCCTACACCGACCCGCTGCACTACCTACAGGCCGAGCTGCTGCGGCGTGACCGGGAAAGCGAAGACAAAGGCGAGGTGCCGGAGATGGTCGAGCGGGCCCTGAAAGTCACCATGGCCGGTATTGCTGCCGGCATGCGTAACACGGGCTGATGCCGGGGAGACAATGCGTTTGAACGTATCCGAGCGACTGGAACAATACTTCGCCCGCCGTGGGCTGGCCTGGACACCGGTGGATATTGCGCCGGTTACCAACCTGGATGAGGCGATCAAGGCGTCCGGGCAGGCGGCTGACTTTGCCGTGGCCACGGTACTGATCGATGTAAGCGGCCTGTTGATGGTGGTGCACCGGGCCGGAAATCCGCCTTCGCTTGCGCAGCTGCGCAAAGTCACGGGCCGGCCCTTGCAGCAGCTGGAGCCTTTGCAGGCCGCCAGCTTCTTTGACGATTGCCATCCCGGCTTTATTCCGCCGGTGGGCGCGGCCTGGGACCTGGACGTGCTGGTGGATGAAGACATCTACGGTGCCCGGCAAGTGTGTTTTACCTCGGGTAGTGAGCAGGTTCTGATACAGATGGCTGGCGAGGAATTCCAGCGTGCCCTGGGCAACGCCCGGAGAATGGATTTCACCGGTAATGAAGCGGGTAACGGCGGCGATGATGAAGCCGGTGCCACCCCGACCCTGAACAAGGTGGCAGACCGCCTGAAAGGCCTTACCCGGCTGCCGCCCATGCCGGCACTGGCCGGCCGGATGGCGGAACTGGCACAAGACCCGGAGCAGCACGGTGATGAACTGGCGAACCTGGTCGGTATCGACCCGGGCCTGGCGGCCCAGGTACTGAGGTACGCCCGTTCCGGATTGTTCGGGCAGACCCGCCAGAACGGATCCCTGGCGGAGGCGATAGAATTGATGGGGGCGGACCGTCTGGCCCATGTGGCCCGCGGTGCAGCTGGTGTGCGTTCGTTCAGGGTTGCCCGGGACGGCGCGCTGGGCATCAACAGCCTGTGGCGCCATTCCCTGTATTGCGCGTTTATGTGCCGTGCACTGGCGGAGCGGCTGGAGCTTGACCAGGATATGGCCTACCTGTGCGGCCTGCTCCACAACTTCGGTTTGCTGCTGATTGCCTGGCTGTATCCGTCCGAATTCCGTGAATTGCAGGCGCTGCGGGAAATCAATCCGGAAAGCGACATGCGTTCGCTGGAGCGTGAAGTGTTTGGCTCCGGCGAGGGTGGCGACACCGTACCCATGGGGCATGCGACCCTGGGCGGATTGCTGTACCGCTTATGGCAGTTGCCGGAGCCGGTCATCAAGGCCGCAGGCCTGCACCAGAGCCCGGACTATCAGGGCGCTGATGAAGACTACGTGCGGATGGTATTGCTGGCCAACGGCCTGCTGAAAAAGCGCGGGATCGGCGACGAGCTCAGCCCGGATGATATACCGGCACTGACCGATGCCCTTGGCCTGGGGTCGGTGGCACTGGAAGAAGTGCAGCAGGAAATCAGCAGTTTGTCGGCGGATCTGGACGCCCTGATAACCCCCCTCGAACCTTGAGTTCAGTCAGTTACTCATCCAATGATACGGAGGTCGACTTTCTATGCGGGGTCTGACTTCGTATAATGCGGCCTCGATTCTGGGCAGGTGTGCCGTTAACCCACTGGAATCCTGTTGAGAGGTTGCCGCAAAGGCAGGGGTCTTTGCCGCAGTTTTTCAAACGATAATATAAGACAACGGGAGCACAACGTTATGCGAATCATTATGTTAGGCGCGCCAGGCGCGGGTAAGGGTACCCAGGCCCAGTTTATTACCGAGCGTTTCGAGATCCCCCAGATCTCCACCGGTGACATGCTGCGGGCCGCGGTCAAAGCCGAGTCCGAGCTGGGCAAGCAGGTAAAGGAAGTCATGGCTTCCGGCGGCCTGGTATCTGACGACATCATCATCGCGCTGATCGAAGAGCGCATCCAGCAGCCGGACTGCAAGAACGGCTTCCTGCTGGACGGTTTCCCGCGCACTATTCCCCAGGCCGAAGCGCTCAAGGAACAGGGCATTGCCATTGATTACGTGGTCGAGATTGCCGTAGCAGACGAAGAAATTGTCAGCCGCCTGTCTGGCCGTCGTGTGCACGAAGGCAGTGGTCGCATCTATCACGTGAAATACGATCCGCCCAAGGTAGAAGGCAAAGACGATGAAACCGGCGAGCCTCTGGTTCAGCGTGAAGATGACAAGGAAGAAACTGTACGCAAGCGCCTGGGTATCTACCACGACCAGACCGCTCCGCTGATCGGTTTCTATCAGGACTGGGCCGGTAAGGCGCCGTCTGAAGCACCCAAGTACGTGCGCGTAGAAGGTGTTGGCAGCTTGGACAGCATCCGCGACCAGATCCTGTCCCAACTCAAGTAATATCAAGGCCGGAGCGGCCCCGGAGGCACTGATTCTGTGAAGTTACTGGCACTGGATACGTCTTCCGAAGGCTGCTCCGCCGCGCTCTGGCTGGATGGCCATATTACCGAGCGCTTTGAAGTGGCCCCCCGGGGCCACACCCGTCTTCTGATACCCATGGTGCGCGAGTTGCTCGCGGAGCAGGGGCTCACTCCTTCTGGCCTGGATGCCCTGGCGTTTGCCCGGGGGCCGGGCTCTTTCACCGGCTTACGCATTGCCACCGGCGTGGTTCAGGGCCTGGCCTGGGGGCTGGATATCCCTGTGGTGCCGGTATCTTCCCTGGCTGCTGTTGCGCTGCAAGCCATCGACAAGCATCAATTGCCCGAAGGGGCCTGCGTAGCCGTAGCTTTCGACGCCCGCATGGGTGAAGTCTACTGGGGCACTTTCCAGTGCCGTGACGGCCTGCCGGTGTTGCTGGCAGACGAGCGGGTATGCGCGCCATCGGCAGTCAGCCTGCCGGATGTCAGTGCAGATCGCTGGATCGGTGTTGGTTCCGGCTGGGCCTTCGCCGGTGACATGCCTGCGGATGTAGCGGAAACCGTCGCTGTGGTTGATGACACCCTGGTACCCCGGGCCTGTGAAGTTGTCCGGTTGGCGGAACAGGGCTACCGCCAGGGTGAGGCGGTGCCGGCGGAGCAGGCCCAGCCGGTTTATATCCGCGATGAAGTCGCCTGGAAAAAGCTGCCAGGCCGTGACTGAGCCTTCCGTGCCAGGCACCCTTGCGGTGGCCTGCAGCCCGCTGGGTGACCAGCACCAGGCCCGAGCGCTGGCTGAGGAACTGGCATTGCCCTGGTTGGGCGTCGTCAAGCCGCAACAGGTTCGTGATTACTCCATTCTTCTGTATTCCGACGACCAGGGCCTGGCCCTGCAGATCACCGGTAAAGGTGCGCCTGGCCCGGTACGGGCCGAGTTTGTTACCGGTAAGATGGGTTATCGCCGTGAACACGGTGGCGGCACGGGCCAGCTGGTCGCCAGGGCAGTGGGTTTGCAGAAGACCCGCGCAGGTTTACACGTTCTGGATGCCACGGCCGGGTTGGGGCAGGACGCCTTTGTACTGGCAGGCTTGGGCTGCCGCGTCACCTTGCTGGAGCGAAACCCGGTGATCCACGCCTTGCTGGCCGATGGTCTGGCCCGGGCTGCGTTGAATCCGGACTGTTCGCCAGTGGTGGCCAGGATGACCCTGGAAGCCGGCAGCTCCATTGACTGGCTGGCGCAGGCTGACCCGGAATCGGTGGATGTGGTTTACCTGGACCCTATGTTCCCGCATCGGGACAAGTCGGCCCTGGTGAAAAAAGAAATGCAGGTGTTCCGGCAGGTGGTGGGCGACGACGATGATTCAGCTCAATTACTGCAAGCGGCACTGAAGGCTGCCCGTTACCGGGTGGTGGTCAAACGCCCCCGCAAGGCCCCGGCCGTAGAAGGTCCGGAACCGGCTACCCGCATCGAAGGCAAGAGCAGCCGCTACGATATCTATTCCCTGAAAGCCCTGCCGGCCTGAGGCTGACCCAAACCGGCAACCGGCTTCAGGCGTCCAGCATGGTGACCTGCTGGATGGCCTGGCGTTTCTCTACACTCAATACCAGACGAGCGTCCTCGGCCACCTCATCCAGGCCTTCGCCATAACACAGCAGGCCGTTGTCGTCGGTGGTCAGAACCCCTTCCTTCTGCATGTTGGCAATGAAGTTCCGGAACAGGGTCTTGTCGAAGAATTCCGGGGCATTCAGCCCGAACAGGATAGACATCCGCTCGGCCAGCAGGGTGCTCTGTTCTTCCAGTTCGGCGGCGGTCAGCTTGCCGGAACCGTATTTGCGCAGAATGCCCAGGGCAATGTGGTAACGCTCCAGGGTCTGGATAATAAACCGGGACAAAATACGCGCCCGCAGCATTGCTTCTGTGCCTTCTTCCGGCCGGCTCAGGCGTTCGTCATCCAGGGTCACCAGCAGGCCCTGGTCAACCAGCACATCAATCCAGTCGTTAATGACGGATTCGATCTCGTCCTGCGAGTATTTCAGGAACAGCTCTGATTGCAGGTAGGGGTAGGCCACGCTGGCCAGGAAGACGATTTTGTCACGGCGCAGACTGGACTTGTTTTCGAACAGGCTGACAACCAGGGCTGGCAGGGCAAACAGGTGCTGGATGTTATTGCGGTAGTAGGTCATCAGGGTGGCGTTGGAGCCTTCCAGGCCGATGATGTCTCCCAGCTTCTGTGGCTGGCGGGACACCAGCCCCATGCTTTCACAGTAGGCCACCCAGTCCTTTCCACTGCCCTCGGGCAGGGTAACGGTGCCGGCGTAGGGCCGGGCTTTCAGCAGGCTCGCGTACTGGTCCAGCAGCCGGATCAGCTGGCCTTCGTCCATGGCCAGGCGCTCGGTGCCCAGCAGCACGGTGGCGGTCATGCCAATGGGGTTCACCGCAACCGAGGCGTTGATGTTGCTGGCAACCCGCTGGGCCAGGGCGTCAACGGCATCCGGCAGCCAGGACGGCCGGAATTCCGCATCGTAGGCCTCTTCGCGCCAGCTGTCGTGTACGTTGTCCAGAACCTCGGCTAGCGGAATCGGGTCGCCGAAGTTGACCGCTACCCGGCCAAAGGAGTTGGTGAGCTTGCGGGCGGTCTTGGCGAGCCCGAATACGCTTTCCTTCTGCTTTTTCTTACCCCGGAGTTCGCCCAGGTACGACCGGCCTTCCATCACTTTCTCGTAACCGATATACACCGGTACAAAGACAATCGGCTTGCGGTGATCCCGCAGGAAGCTGCGCACCGTCATCGACAGCATGCCGGGCCGTGGGGCCAGCATGCGGCCGGTGCGGGAGCGGCCGCCTTCCACGAAGTATTCCACCGAGTAACCCCGGGTGAACATCACGTGCATGTATTCGTTGAACACGGTGGCGTACAGGGGATTGTCACGGAAACTGCGGCGCATGAAGAAGGCACCGCCACGGCGCAGGATCGGCCCGACAACGGGCATGTTCAGGTTGATGCCGGCAGCAATGTGGGGCGGCATCAGACCGTTCTTGTACAGCACATAAGACAGCAGCAGGTAGTCGATGTGCGAGCGGTGGCAGGGCACATAGACCACGGCATTGTCCTGTGCTGTTTCCTTGGCCACCTTGATGTTGTTGATGGCAATACCGTTGTAGATCCGGTTCCACAACCAGGCCAGCACCAGTTCCAGGAAGCGTATGGTGACAATGGACATGCTGGCGGCGATTTCGTCGGCGTACTTGTAGGCCTTGGCCCGGACTTTCTCAGGGGGAATATCGTCCTTGGCGGCGGTTTCGCGAATGGCTTCTTTTACCGCCTGGGTGCGTACCAGGCCTTCCACCAATGTGCGGCGGTGGGACAGGTCTGGCCCCAGTACCGCCTGGCGTACCCGACGGAAATGGGTGCGCAGCAGGCGCGCCAGTTTGCGGTTGGCCTTCTGTTCGTTATCCCGGTATTCCTCAACCACCTGGTTCAGTGACAGCGGCTGGTTGAACTGCACGTAGGTGTTGCGCCCGTGGACCAGGATGATGAGGAACTTCTGTAAACGGCCGGCGACTGACCAGGTGTCGGACAGCAGCAACTTCACCAGGGATTTTTCCTTGTCCGGAGAGCGACCCCAGAACAGGGAAACCGGAACAATCTGTACGTCCTGCTCGGGGTGTTCCAGCCCGAAACGGACCAGGTCACCGAATTCCCTGGTGGGAACGGGCTTGTGCCGGCCGCCGCGGAACAGGCCGCCAATCCGCTTGTACAGAAAGAAAAACGAATGGGATGGCCCGTTCTTGACGGGCAGGACCGGCGTGGCACCGGGCAGCCGGGCCTGGATGACCTCCTGCTCCAGCACCAGTCGGCTGGAAAGCGAACTGTATTGCAGCACGTAACACACCGGCTTCTGCGGATCGAGGCCGAGGGCTTCAAGGGTGTTGCCGCTGACATCCGTCCTGACCCAAAGGAACAGGATCTTGCGGAAAAGAGACAGGATCAGGCTGCGAATACCCTGATAAAGTCGCATAAGGTGCTACTCCGGTGCTGGAAACAGGCGCCAAGTTTAACGGGTTGGAGCGGGGCCGGAAAGCGCTATGCCGATTCTGGCCGGTGAATGTGATGTGGTACATTGCCACGGAACGTAATCGCTGCAGGTACAAGGCAAGGGTATGGTCGATCAAAACATGCAATGGGTACCGGGTTGGTCTGAACAGGGGCCGGAGCCGGGTGACCTGTTACTGGCGTTTGCCGGTAACAGCATTCTCAAACCCGGTGACGGCTGGTTTCTGACCTGGGGCGGCCCGGAAATGGGTGACAGCCGGCCGGAAGCCCTGATGCTTGGCACCGTCGGCGGCCGCAGGTTATATGTGACGGCATTGCCCGACACCGGCCTGCCCGGGCTGGAAACCCTGAGCCTGCGCGAGGCCATGTTGCATACGCCTGATGCCCCCTCCGAACTGCTCAGTACCGGTTTCCAGGTGTGGCAGTGGTGGCAGGACCATCGCTATTGCGGACGCTGTGGCGAGCGCACGGGGCCGCATCCCCGGGAGCGCGCCCGTTGGTGTGGCCGGTGTAACATTCCCTGGTACCCCAGGATTGCCCCTTGCATCATTACTGTGATTCGCCGGGATGACCGTTTTCTGCTGGCCCGGTCGGCCCGGGTAACCCGAAATTTCTTCAGCCTGATTGCTGGGTTTGTGGAGCCGGGCGAGAGCCTGGAGCAGGCCGTGGCCCGGGAAGTGATGGAAGAAACCGGCCTGGAAGTGACCAATATCCGCTACCAGGCTTCCCAGCACTGGCCATTTCCCCATCAGCTGATGGTGGGCTTCCTGGCAGACTATAAAAGTGGCGAGCTGAAGCTGCAGGAGGACGAGCTGGCCGAAGCAGGCTGGTTCACGCCGGAGGAGCATCCGCCGATCCCGCCGGAAACCACCATTGCCGGCCGCCTGATCAGTGCCATGAAAAAGGAAATCGCTGGTGGGTCGGGTAACTGACCATGGCTGATGCATGTCCCAGGGTATTGGTGTTCGACTCCGGCGTGGGTGGCCTGAGTGTGGCGTCCTGCATTCACCAGGCCTTGCCGGGGGCCGAGCTTGTTTACCTGGCTGACAACGCCGGCTTTCCTTATGGCGATAAACCGGAGCAGGTAGTGATCGAGCGCAGCTGTGGCCTGATCATGGAGTGCCTGGCCCGGTGGCGCTGCGATGTCATTGTGATCGCCTGTAACACCGCGAGTACCGTGGCCTTGCCGAGCCTGCGGTCCAGAACGGACATTCCGGTGGTGGGAGTGGTGCCTGCGGTGAAGCCCGCCGCCGCCTGCAGTGAAAACCGGCGCATCGGCTTGCTGGCTACCCCGGCCACGGTGCGGCGACCTTACCTGGACGACCTGGTGCGCGAGTTTGCGGTGGATTGCCAGGTGGTTCGGTTGGGGCATCCGGGCCTGGTGCTCTGGGCCGAAGCCCTGGTGTCCGGTGCCGAGCCGCCTCAACAGGATCTGGACCAGGCCATGCAACCGCTGCGGGAAGCGGGGGTTGATACCGTGGTGCTGGGCTGCACCCATTACCCGCTGTTGCTGCCCTGGTTACGCAAAAGCCTGCCGGACGTGCGCTATTGGGTAGAGTCTGGTGAGGCGATTGCCCGAAGGGTGGCCTACTGGCTGGAGGAAGCCGGGCGTTTGCCAGAGGCGGAAACACCCAGGGAGGCAGGGCTGCCGATTGTCCGGGAAGCCTGCTTTACCGGCGAGGTAGCGCCACAGATGGACCTGTTCCTGGCTGAGATGGGAATTCCGGTGGGGCAGGTGACTGGCCACTGGCCCGGCGCTACAGCAGCCGGGTCAGTTTGAACATGGCCAGGAATTCCAGTGCCGGAATTGCTCGCTTGTGGCAGCAGTAGGTTTTGAAGTCATCACCGCGGAAGCGTGACTTGGTGAACTCCAGCCCCTTGAAGTTATAAAGGAAGTTTCCTTTCTCATAGACTCCGTGCAGCAGCGATTTCAGCAGCCGGCTTTCCTGGTGCTCGGTGGTTTTATCCAGCGATAGCGGAATCAGTCCCAGATCCAGGTAGGGCACGCCTTCTTCTTTGAACACGTCCATGGCATGGGCCATCAGGGTGTAAAAAATGCCCTGGCGGAAATCGGCGTTGGCCCGGGAAATATTGGGCACATAGCTGATGATTTCGTTGTTGCGATACACCGGGTCAAAGTAGATAAAGCCCACCGCCTTGTCGTCCTGGTAGGCGTAGAAGTGGCGCTCGTTCTCTCGGTACTCCATTTCCATCGGCCGGATCAGGAAACGGATTTCATTACTTTTGCACTTGCGGGTACGAATCCAGGCCTCGGAAATTTCCCGGGTGTGGTCGTCACTGAACCGTTCTTTAACGGTAATGCCGCTCTTTTCAGCCTGGTTGAGGGCAGTACGCAGAATCTGCTTCTTCTTACCGCTCAGGCTCCATTTGCGGAGGTCGATCCGGGATTCGCTGCCAAACTGGGTGCCGTAGAGGCCAAAGCGCAGGTGCAGGAAATCCACCACCGGCTTGGATACCTGGATGTAGCAGGCATTTGGGAATTTCTGGTGAAAGCGTTCCAGGATGGCAGGGAAGTGTTCGGGCGCGCTGACCGGGTCAGACAAAACAAAGGTGCCGCCCCATTTGCGCATGTAGGCAATGTAGCCCATGCCGGGTACGTCAAAGTATTGCATGCCCGGTTGCAGGGTGGAGAACGACTGGGTGTGGGCTCCGTACTTTTTCAGGTAGTTAACCCGCTCGGAGAAGGAGAACTGGCCATCGGCCAGGTCCCTGACGCTGTCGAGTGCGAGAATCTGATCGGTCATGGTGAAGCTCCCGTTATCCGGTTGTTATTGTTTTGGTCGGCGGGCAGGGGTCAGACCTGCTTTTGCCCGAGAATCGACCAGTAACAGTCCATGTTGAGAAGCTTGAACTTTTTCTTTTCCGTTACCTGCAGGCCAAGGCGCTGCATGTGTTCGGGATAGTTGTAGATTTTGTGGAAAGCGTTGTTGGCAAACAGCCAGAAGGTGAACACCGCCATATACCAGTACATCTTCTTGAACAGGCGGGACAGCAGGTTTCCCGTGGGGTAGCAGAAGTCACCGACGACCACCTTGGCATCGGCCTTGCCGAGCCGGATCAGGTGTTCCAGTACTTTGACCATCATGTCTTCGTCGAAAACGTTGAGGAAAAAGTTGGCCACCACCATGTCGTACTGTTCGAACTCATCCACCTTCATGATGTCACTGTGGATGCGGCGAATGGTCAGGTTTGGTGCCTCGCTGTGCTGGGCTTCGGCAAACTTGCGCAGCATGGTTTCGGACAGGTCGACCACGGTCACGTCGGCACCCAGCTCGGCGGCGCGAATGGCATCGCGGCCATGGCCAACGCCGGCAAACAGGATGCGGTCGCCGGGTTTCACGGTTTCCACGTCCAGCATGGCGGTTTTGCAGCGGTGGATATTCTTGCCGCTGTAGAGGTTGCTCAGAAAGTCGTAAACAGGGCCGATGTATTTATATTTGTCGCGCATATCACTGCAGCCTTCGTTCTTGTTCCCTGGGGCCGTCACCGTTTTTGTGGTTTTTGATCCGGCGTAAGCCGGTGCGGTGATCGGTTGTGATGGATCGAGCTTAGAGAAGGCTGTGGTCGAAATATGTGCAGTAGGCCGCATTTCCGGATACACAAAGTAACGCTCTGCAACGCTTTGCAAACTGCGTCAATATTTATAATAAGAGTGTCAGACAATCAATAATTGAAGTATGAATTCGGGAATAGAGTCGTGTGCCGGCAGGGTGCAGCTGCCCTGATAATGTGCAGTTTGGTTCGTCATTTTATTGTCGGTCCGGGTTGTGTAAGTTTGCAGTCTGTCACCACCCTGTCACCTGTGGTGTGCAAGAATTGGCCGATATCGTTTTCGTGGCCCGCATTATGCGGGTACCGGTTTGCTGGCATCGTTGCCGGCTACGTGAAGATCAGAGAAGGAGTTCTACCATGACAAAACGGCAGGTCAGCGGCGGTGAAGCATCGTCAAGGGTGCTGGAGCAGTTACGCGGCAAAAAAGTGCTGATTACCGGAACAACCGGTTTTCTCGGCAAGGTGGTACTGGAAAAGTTGATCCGGGCGGTTCCGGATATCGGTGGTATCTATCTGCTTATCCGCGGCAACAAGCGCCATCCGAATGCCCGCAGCCGCTTTCTGAACGAAATCGCCACATCCTCGGTGTTCGATCGCCTCCGCGAGGCAGATACCGAAGCATTCGATGCCTTCCTTGAAGACCGCATCCACTGTGTAACCGGTGAGGTGACCGAGCCCGGCTTTGGCCTGGGAGAGCCGGCCTGCCGCAAACTGGCCATGGAGCTGGATGCGGTAATCAACTCCGCAGCCAGCGTGAATTTCCGGGAAGAACTCGACAAGGCGCTGACCATCAACACCCTGTGCCTGGAAAACATCGCACAGCTGGCCCGCATGAATCCTGCCCTGGCGGTGTTGCAGGTATCCACCTGCTATGTGAATGGCATGAACTCCGGGCAGGTGGCCGAGGCGGTGATCAAGCCGGCAGGCGAGGCTATCCCGCAATCGCCCGAAGGTTATTACGAGATTGAAGACCTGGTGCGACTGCTGCACGACAAGATCGAGGATGTCCGCTCCCGTTACACCGGTAAAGCGTTGGAAAAGAAACTGGTGGAGCTGGGCATTCGCGAGGCCAACCGCTATGGCTGGAGCGACACCTATACCTTCACCAAGTGGCTGGGCGAGCAGCTGTTGATGAAAGCACTGCAGGGGCGGAGCCTGACCATCGTGCGGCCTTCGATTATCGAAAGTGCGCTGGAGGAACCGGCGCCCGGCTGGATTGAAGGGGTCAAGGTGGCTGATGCCATCATCCTGGCCTACGCCCGCGAAAAGGTCACCCTGTTTCCGGGCAAGCGCTCCGGCATTATTGATGTTATACCGGTCGACCTGGTGGCCAACGCCATCATTATGGGGCTGGCAGAAGCCCTGGCCGAGCCGGGTGAGCAGCACATCTACCAATGCTGCAGTGGCGGTTCCAACCCGGTTACCCTGGGCCAGTTTATCGATCACCTGATGGAAGAATCGAAAACCAACTATGCCGCCTATGACCACCTGTTCTACCGCCAGCCGAGCAAGCCCTTTGTGGCCGTAAACCGGGGCCTGTTTGACCTGGTGGTGAGCGGCGTTCGCCTGCCTCTGAGCATCACAGACCGGGTGCTGAAACTGCTGGGTAACTCCCGGGACCTGAAATGGCTGCGCAACCTGGATACCACCCAGTCCCTGGCGACCATCTTCGGTTTCTATACCGCCCCGGATTATGTGTTCCGCAACGACCGTCTGCAGGACCTTGCCGAGCGGATGGGGCAGACCGACAAAGCCCTGTTTCCGGTTGACCCCAAGGCGATTGACTGGCAGCACTACCTGCGCAAAATCCACCTTGCCGGCCTGAACCGCTATGCGCTGAAAGAGCGCAAGGTCTACAGCCTGAAATCTTCCCGCCAGCGTAAAAAAGCGGCCTGAGCCGCTACCTCACCGGGCCCGGCCAGGCACCTGTCCTGGCCCGGATTACTGCCTTATGAGAATGCCATTTGGACGTTAGTCTAATTCATTGTGTAGTGGCACACATGTTGAACTACGGGTATCTGTCTTAAGAAGGACTGATAAAGTCCCACCACCCTGAATTTTGAAAACCCATAATGACAACAGACTCTTAATAGGGGGAGCACAATGACTGATAAACAGGTATATCCGGTGAGTCCGGAAGTGGCCGATCGCGCACTGGTTACCCGCGAACAGTACGAAGCCATGTATCGCCAGTCGGTAGAAGACCCGGACACCTTCTGGGGCGAGCACGGCAAGCGCCTGGACTGGATCAAGCCCTACAGTAAGGTCAAGAACAGCACCTACGACTACAACAACCTGTCCATCAAGTGGTTTGAAGACGGCGTGCTGAACGCCTCTGCCAACTGCCTGGACCGTCACCTGAAAGACCGCGCAGACCAGACCGCCATTATTTTCGAAGGCGATGATCCCTCGGTTTCCCGCAACGTCACCTACCGCGAACTGCACGAAGAAACCTGTAAGTTTGCCAACGTACTGAAAGATCAGGGCGTCAAGAAGGGTGATGTCGTCACCATCTACATGCCGATGATTGTTGAAACTGCCGTTGCCATGCTGGCCTGTGCCCGTATCGGTGCCATCCACTCGGTGGTGTTTGGTGGTTTCTCTCCGGAAGCACTGGCAGCCCGCGTTGTTAACGGCAAGTCCCGCTTTGTGATCACCGCCGACGAAGGCCTGCGTGGCGGCCGTGCCATCCCGCTGAAGAAAAACGTGGATGCCGCCCTCAAGCACGAGGAAGACGCCAAGGTTGACCGCGTAATTGTGGTAACCCGTACCGGCAACGACCAGGTGCCCTGGACCGAAGGCCGCGATGCCCGCTACGAAGACCTGATGAAAAACGCCTCGGCCGAGTGCGAGCCGGAGCCGATGAACGCAGAAGATCCGCTGTTCATGCTGTACACCTCCGGTTCTACCGGCGCCCCGAAAGGCGTTCTGCACACCACCGGTGGTTACATGGTGTATGCCTCCATGACCCACCAGTACGTGTTCGATTATCACGATGGTGACGTGTACTGGTGTACCGCTGACTTCGGTTGGGTAACCGGCCACAGCTACATCCTGTACGGCCCGCTGGCCAATGGCGCTATCACCCTGCTGTTTGAAGGTGTGCCCAACTATCCGGACAGCTCCCGCATGGGGCAGGTAGTGGACAAGCACCAGGTCAACATCCTGTATACCGCACCGACCGCTATCCGTGCCCTGATGGCTGAAGGCGAGTCCTGCATGAGCGGTACCAAGCGTGACAGCCTGAAGCTGCTGGGTTCTGTGGGTGAGCCCATCAACCCGGAAGCCTGGGAGTGGTATCACCGGGTGATCGGTAACAGCAAGTGCCCGATTGTGGACACCTGGTGGCAGACCGAGACCGGCGGCATCCTGATTTCCCCGCTGCCGGGCGCAGTAGACCTGAAGCCGGGCTCCGCTACCCTGCCGTTCTTTGGCGTACAGCCGGCGCTGGTGGATAACGAAGGTAACATCCTGGAAGGCAAGACCGAGGGCAACCTGGTCATCATGGACAGCTGGCCGGGCCAGATGCGCACCATCTACGGTGACCATGAGCGCTTCATCCAGACTTACTTCAGCACCTACAAAGGCATGTACTTCACCGGTGACGGTGCCCGTCGCGACGAAGACGGTTACTACTGGATTACCGGCCGTGTGGACGACGTACTGAACGTATCCGGCCACCGCCTGGGTACTGCCGAAGTTGAAAGCGCGCTGGTTGCCCACGAAAAAGTGGCCGAAGCCGCTGTTGTAGGCTATCCGCACGAGATCAAGGGGCAGGGCATCTATGTTTACGTAACCTTGGTTCAGGGCGAAGAGCCGTCTGACGAACTGAAGAAAGAACTGGTGCAGTGGGTGCGCAAGGAAATCGGCCCGATTGCCTCTCCGGACGTGATCCAGTGGGCGCCTGGACTGCCCAAGACAAGATCGGGCAAGATTATGCGCCGGATTTTGCGTAAGATTGCCGCTAACGAGCACGATCAGTTGGGTGATACTTCTACCCTGGCTGATCCGGGCGTAGTGGATGAGCTGATCGACAGCCGGGCGTTCAGGTAACGCCGGCCCTCGACAGCCCTTAACCTGAGAGGAATCTGTTGAATGACACAAACAATTATCGTCGCTGATGATCACCCGTTGTTTCGGGCAGCATTGAAACAGGCGGTCAATCAGGCGGTGCCGGATGCCGAGACCGTAGAGGTCGACAGCATCAAGGCCCTGCAGGCGGCGGTAGAGTCGCACCCGGATGCCGATCTGATCCTGCTGGATCTGAATATGCCGGGTGCCCACGGCTTCTCGGGTCTGGTGTTCATGCGTGGCCAGTACCCGGGCTTGCCGGTGGTGGTTGTGTCAGGTTCGGAGGACTTGCAGGTTATGCGCCGTTCGGTGGACTACGGTGCCTCCGGGTTCATTCCCAAGAGTGCACCGCTGCCAACCATTACCGAGGCCATTCAGGCAGTTCTGGAAGGTGATGTCTGGCTGCCGGAAGGCGTAGCGGACAAGATCGAACGCATGCAGGCTGAAACCACGGACTTCTCGGAGCGCCTTGCGTCACTGACGCCGCAGCAGTTCCGGGTGCTGGGTATGCTGGCCGAGGGGCTTTTGAACAAGCAGATCGCTTATGATCTGGATGTTTCAGAGGCGACCATCAAGGCGCATATTACAGCGGTGTTCCGCAAGCTTGGGGTTCGTAACCGGACCCAGGCGGTGATTGCCATTCAGCAGATGGAGCTGGATCCTTCGGAGCAGTCGCTTTCGGGGGGCTGAGGTTTTAGCTTTTAAGTTTGTTTCAGAACGGGAGCCTTTGGGCTCCCGTTTTGTTTTGGGGCCCTTGAGTTCTGGAGCTGTGCTGCAGGTGACGAGCCCCTCCCAGGAAACGCTACAAGCACATATATGTAGACCTCTT